>ONRU01000004.1:0-12392 GCA_900320325.1 uncultured Lachnospiraceae bacterium | reverse complement strand
CCAGGCCGATCCCCATGTTCTCCGCTACAAAGGAGGAAATCCCGTTTTCGTCGGGAGATTCGCAGATGATGGTGGGGTGCAGATCGTGCTCGCGGAAAAATTTCCGGGAAGCCTGTCCGAGGCCGGACGAACGGTCATAGCTGATCAGAGGGTATTTTTCAAAATCTTTCAGATCGATGGTTTCTTTGGCGGCCAGAGGATGATTTTTGGGGACGATCACGACCATTTCCTGGATCAGAACGGGCACAAAGCAGACCGATGGCTCATTTCCGGAAAAAGAACCAAATACCAGATCGTATTTACCTGTTTTCAGCCCCTGCAGATTGCTGTCGGTCAGTCCCTGATAGAAGTTAAAGGTCACATTCTCGTTGCCGGGCAGGCACTGGAACCGACGGATCATCTGGGGGATATAGGAATGGGCAAGGGGTGCCACATAGGCGATATCGATATGGCCGGCGCCGTCGGCCAGTTCCTGCATCCGGGCCTGGGAATTTCTGACCTGCTGCAGGATGGTGCCCGCATGGGAAAGAAAAAGCCGGCCGGGTTTGGTCAGAACGACGCCGCGACCCCTTTTTTCGAACAGTGTCAGGCCGATTTCAGCTTCCAGCTGGTTGATGGCCCGGCTCAGCGAGGGCTCGGAGATGCCCAGTTTTTCGGCCGCCTGGTTGAAATGTTCCAGCTGCGCGGCTTCATAAAAGTATTCAAGCTGTTTGAACGTGATCATATCGGTAACCTCCTCTGAAGAAATCATAACATAAAGCATCTTATTATGGAAATAGTACAAAAAAAACATTAATTTTCGGCAAAGGTGTGATTGATGTTAAATAATTGACAAATTATAATAATATATAGGGTTAAAAAGCAGTAACAGGCTGTCAAAGCTGTTTGCAGCCGTGCGCAATCGCGGCAGCGGCAGCAGCACAGGAATCATCCGATTCCGCAATACATAGAAGGGAGTACACTATGGCAGAAAGATTAACAGGTCACACAGAGCTGGTCGGACTGATGGCATACCCGATCCGTCATTCCAGTTCCCCCGCAATGCACAACGAGGCTTTTGCATATCTCGGAATTGATATGGCATATCTGGCATTCGAAGTCGATAACAGCACCCTGGAGGACGCAATCAAGGGCATGCGCGCTTTAAAACTGGTCGGCTCCAATGTTTCCATGCCCAACAAGACTGTCGTAGGCCAGTATCTTGATGAGCTTTCACCCGCGGCGAAACTGATCGGCGCTGTCAACACCATCGTAAATGACAACGGACGTCTGATCGGCCACTGCACGGATGGTATCGGTTATATGCAGTCTCTGAAAGATTATGACATCGATGTGATCGGCAAGAAAATGACTGTTGTCGGTGCCGGCGGCGCGGCTACCGCGATCGAGATCCAGGCAGCTCTGGACGGCGTTGCGGAAATTTCCATCTTCAACATCAAGGATAAATTCTATGAGGTAGGTGTTGAGACCTGCCGCAAGATCAACGAGAACACCAGCTGCAAGGCGACCATGTATGACCTGGCCGACCATGAAGCGCTGCGCAGAGAGATCGCGTCCTCCTACCTGCTGGCCAACGCGACCGGCATGGGCATGAAGCCTCTGGAAGGCAAGACATGGCTTCCCGACAAGTCCTATCTGCGTCCCGACCTGATCGTCACAGATACTGTCTACGCTCCTGCAGAGACCGAGTTCCTCCGCATTGCCAAGGAAGTCGGCTGCAAGAACATGAACGGTTTCGGCATGATGCTCTTCCAGGGCGCTGCCGGCTTCAAGATGTGGACCGGACAGGATATGCCGATCGAGCATATGAAGGAAGTTCTGGGGATCAAATACGGTGACTGATCCATTTGATCCGGGGATGAGATTCTGAGTTTTGAAACTGACGGCAGACAGCGGATCCTTCCGGATCCGTTGCCTGTCCGTATAAACTGAACGGGCAGGAAATCCTTTTCCTGACCGGAAAAAATAATAAGGAAAAATAGAGAATGAAAACAAAATATTTACCTGCGGCACTAATTCTGTATATGAACTATTTCATCCATGGTATCGGTTGTTCCATCCTTGGACAGCAGGTCATCAAGGAGATGCTGGTCTCAAGATGGGGACTGGCTGATGTAGCGATCATCACTGCCGTATCCGCCAACCTGGGCCTGGGCCGTCTGATTTCCCTGCCTTTCGCGGGACCTCTTTCCGATAAGCTGGGCCGCCGTCTTTCCGTTATCATCGGCTGCGCTTCCTATGCCCTGTTCTTCTTCGGCCTGGCATGGGCGCCTTCCTACGGGATCGGCTGTATCGTTGCCATCCTGGGCGGTCTTGCCAACTCCTTCCTGGATACCGCGACCTATCCCGCGGTAGCGGAGATCATCGACAAGTATACCGGTATCGCTACTATGGGTATCAAGTTCTTTATCTCCATCTCTCAGATGCTGATGCCCTTCTTCCTGGGTCTTGCGGTCGGTTCCGCCTTTGGCTATAACGGACTGCTGTATGCCGGCGGTATTGCCATCGCGGTTCTGGGCGTGCTCTGCATTTTCGCGCCCCTGCCCGCAGCATCCGAGAGCGGCAAGAAGGAATCCCTGCTCCAGAACATCAAGAACGCCCATTGGACTGCTGAGTCCATCGCTCTGATCGCCATCGGTTTCACATCCACCGCTACATTCCAGCTGTGGCTGAACTGCGCGCAGACTTTCGCCAAGGAGATCGCGGGCGTTCCCTCTGAAGAAGCGGCCATCATGCAGACCTATTATTCCGTAGGTACTTTCGCGGCTCTGATCATTACAGCTTTCCTGATCACAAAGTTCAAACAGGTCAGGTTCCTGGTCATTTATCCCGCGATCTGCGTCGCTACCCTGATTGCTGTCTATATGATCAGAACACCTGCGATCTGTAAGATCGGCGCGTTCCTGATCGGTTATGCCGGCGCGGGCGGTGTCCTGCAGATGGCGACCGCAACGGTCAACGACCTGTTCCCCAAGATCAAGGGTACTATTACCTCTCTGGTCATGATCGCTTCCTCTATCTGTAACTATACGATCCTGAAGGCAGCTTCCACCATGACAGCCCCCAGTGTCATCATCATGAACCTGGTCATCACTGCCATCGGTGTTGCTCTGGCCCTGTTCGTAAATCTCAGATACGGTACGCTTTTAGAGAAAGCTGAGCAGTGACGGGTCTGAAACGGCCGGAGTTATTGCTGTAAAAGAATAAAAATTGTCCCGCAGGCAGCCCTTTCAAGGCTGCCTGTGCGGTAGTACATGCATCCTTAATAATTGGAGGTGTTACCATGAGCAAAACTGTAGAAGTACGCGGCGTCAAGATCGGTGAAGGCATTCCCAAGATCATCGTTCCCATCGTAGCCAAGACAAAAGAAGAGATCCTCGCGGCAGCGGCTTCTTTCGCAGGTGTCAGATATGATATCGTGGAGTGGCGGGTCGACTGGTTCGACGGCGTTTTTGATTTCGCGCAGGTAGAGGATGTCCTGAAAGATCTCCGTCCGGCCCTTGGCGATAAGCCCATCCTTTTCACATTCCGTACATCCAAGGAAGGCGGAGAGAAGGCCATTGAGGCGGATGCTTACGCGGAACTGAATAAAAAGGCAGCGGCGACCGGGCTTGTTGATATGGTCGACGTGGAAGCATTTACAGGCGATGAAATCGTTAAAGACATTATCGCGGGCGCCCATGCCGCCGGCGTGAAGGTCGTAGCTTCCAACCATGATTTCTTCAAGACCCCCGATAAGGATGATATCGTCGGCAGACTCTGCAAGATGCAGGAGCTGGGCGCGGATATCCCCAAGATCGCGGTCATGCCTCAGAATAAGAAAGATGTCCTGACACTTCTGGCCGCGACAGAGGAGATGGCAACAGATCACGCGGATCGTCCCATCATTACCATGTCCATGGCAGGTACCGGCCTGATCAGCCGCCTCTGCGGTGAGGTCTTCGGTTCCGCCGCTACCTTCGGCGCTGTCGGCAAGGTCTCCGCGCCCGGACAGATGGACGCCAAAGATCTGGATACGGTCCTGAAGCTGATCGACGCAAGCATGTAATGACGGCGGCATCCCGTGATGCCGGCAGATCATGATGCGCCTTGGGCGGGAATATCGTATCTCCACATTCTGAAGGATCAGAAACAGATCTGTCTGTTCATGGAAGGGAAGGCAGGCAGATCTGTTTTAATAAAGGGGCTGTAGGCCCCTTTATTATATGTCTTTTAAACTTCAATACATAAAAGCGTTAATTCGTAAAAGTTTTTCTTGCAATCTGCTATTTCTGCTGTTATCATAAGCCTCAAAGAAAACACAGGGCAGTCAAAGGACTGCAGAAGAGAGAGAACGGGAGAAAAACGATGGAGCAGCTTGAACAGATTCGTGAAAAGATCAGTGCGTGCGATGACATTATTGTAGGCGCGCTCGCGGAGCGCATGCAGCATATTCAGGAGATCATCAGCTATAAAAAGGCGACAGGGATCCCGATCCTGCAGCCGGAGCAGGAAAAGAAACAGACCCGGGTCCTGCTGGACAAACTGGAAGGATCGGAATTTGCGGAATTTGAGGAGGAGATCCTGGATATTTTCAAATATATCTGGAAGAACAGCCGCAGGATCCAGGCCAAAGCCCTGTTTAATTATAATATCTTCCTGATCGGCTTTATGGGCGCCGGCAAGACCACCATCGCGGCCTCCCTGCAGGAGAAGCTGGAAATGAACCGGGTGGAAATGGACGATCTGATCGTACAGAAACAGGGCATGTCTGTATCGGAGATCTTTGATGAATACGGTGAGACCTATTTCCGCAATCTGGAGAGCAACTGCCTGATCGAACTGCAGAAACAGAAGCAGACCATCGTTTCCTGCGGGGGCGGAATCATTGTCAGGCCCGATAACAAGGACCAGATGAAGAAGAACGGGCGCGTCGTCCTGCTGACAGCCAGACCGGAGACCGTCCTGGAGCGGGTGCGGGATTCGGATGAGCGTCCCCTGCTCAACAACAATATGAATGTGGACTTCATCAAAAAACTGATGGAAAAACGGCGGGAGAGATATCAGGAAGCGGCAGATATCACGGTTTCCACCGACGGCAAGACCACATCCCAGATCTGCGAGGAGATCATCTCCAAGCTGATCGCCCTGGATAACGGTTCCCTGCAGGCGGCCGGGACTTGAACCGGATGTCTGACTTACGGTTCATTCGAACCGGATGTTTAACTTCCCGGTTCACTCAGCCGGCCGGGAAGGGCTGGACTTTCAGGTCCTGACACAATATAATGAGGAAAGCAGATGAACAGGGCATTGGCAAATGCCCTGTTTTTCATCACAGGCAGCGGGAGGCCCATAGGGCCTGGCCCGCGGCCCGGACTGCGCCTCCTGTCCCGGCCGCAGCCGGGTCCCCGGAGGAACCGGATTTTAAAAGAGAGGGGCCGGCAGGACCGGCAGATAAGGTGTTTTTCATGAGAAAAAATATTGCGATCGACGGACCGGCGGGCGCCGGCAAGAGTACCATAGCAAAGAAAGTGGCAAAGGCAGTATCCGCCATCTATGTGGATACCGGTGCCATGTACAGGGCCATGGCCCTGCATATGATCCGGAACGGGATCGATCCGGAAGATGCGGCAGCCATCAGCCGTCAGTGCCAAAGCGCCGATATTACCATCGAATATATCGACGGCGAGCAGGCGGTGATCCTGAATGGCGAGAACGTCAACGCCTTCCTGCGCAGGGAGGAGGTCGGGAATATGGCTTCCCGCAGCAGTGTCAATCCCGATGTCAGGGCCAAACTGATGGAGCTGCAGCGGCAGCTGGCAGCCAGGACGGACGTGGTCATGGACGGACGGGACATCGGCACGGTGGTCCTGCCGGACGCCAGGGTCAAGATCTATCTGACAGCCAGTGTGGAAGTCAGGGCAAAACGCCGTTTTGATGAGCTGGCCGCCAAAGGACAGCCGGCAGATTATAATACCATTTTCAATGAGATCCGGGACCGTGACTACAGGGATATGCACAGGGAGATCGCGCCCCTGAAGCAGGCGGAGGACGCGGTCCTGGTGGATACTTCCGATATGACCATTGATGAAGTGGCGGACAGGATTCTGGAGATTTACCGGGAGAAGACAGGAAAAGCATGAGGATCGAAGTAGCAGAGCACGCCGGTTTCTGTTTCGGCGTAAAGAGAGCGGTAGACACTGTATATCAGGAGGTAGAGAAGGCGGACGGACAGAAGATCTATACCTATGGGCCGGTCGTTCATAACGAAGAAGTCGTCCGTGACCTGGAGGAAAAGGGCGTGACCGTCCTGCAGCCGGGAGAAACCCTGCCCACAGGGGACAGCGGTACGATCATAACCCGGGCCCACGGGGTGTCCAAAGAGACGGAAGAGGCGCTTCTGGCCACCGGCCTGCGCAATGTGGATACGACCTGTCCTTTTGTCAAAAGGATCCATAAGATCGTCGCGGAGCAGAGCGCTGCAGGCAAATGGATCATTATTATCGGCGCTGCCGGGCACCCGGAAGTCATCGGAATCCGGGGCTGGGCAGACGGTCCTGTCACTGTGATCGCCTCCGCGGAAGAGGCGGAAGCCTTTTCCGCGCCGGAAGGGACCGAAATCTGCGTTGTTTCCCAGACCACCTTCAACGCAAATAAATTTGAAGATTTGGTTGCTATTTTAAATAAAAAACGATACAATATAACTTGTGTGAATACTATCTGTAATGCTACACACGAGCGGCAGAGGGAAGCTGAGGCCCTGGCGGCCCGTGCGGACAGGATGATAGTAATAGGAAGCAAGACAAGTTCGAATTCTCAGAAGCTCTACGAGATCTGCAAAGCGAAGTGTCCCAATACCTGTTTTATTCAGACACAGGCTGATCTGGATCTGCGGCTCCATGGAAACGAGCAGCTGATCGGGATCACCGCAGGGGCATCTACCCCAAAATACATTATCGAGGAGGTGTTCAAAGAATGTCAGAACAGACTTTTGAACAAATGTTAAACGAATCTTTTAAGACAATCCATACGGGGGAAGCGGTAGAAGGCAGCGTCATTGATGTTAAGCCGGATGAAGCCATTCTGAATATTGGCTGCAAATCCGATGGCGTTCTGAGCAGAAGCGAATATACAAATGACAGCTCCGTCGACCTGACAGAAGTCCTTAAAATCGGCGACAAGCTGGAAGTTAAGGTTCTGAAGACCAACGACGGTGAAGGACAGGTCGTCCTTTCCTACAAGAGACTTGCTGCGGATCGCGGCAACAAGAGAATTGAAGAAGCTTATAACAACAGGGAAGTTCTCAAGGCGAAGGTTACTCAGGTTCTTTCCGGCGGCCTCAGTGTTGTCGTAGAGGAAGTCAGAGTATTTATCCCTGCCAGCCTTGTATCTGATACATATGAGAGAGATCTGAACAAGTATCTCGATCAGGAAATTGAGTTTGTTATTACTGAGTACAATCCTCACAGGCGCAGATATATCGGCGACCGCAAGCAGCTGCTGCTGGCTAAGCGTGCCGAGATGCAGAAGAAGCTCTTTGAGACCATCAAACCCGGCGATACTGTAGAAGGTACCGTTAAGAACATCACCGATTTCGGCGCGTTCGTAGATCTGGGCGGCGCGGACGGTCTGCTCCACATCTCCGAAATGAGCTGGGGCCGTGTTGAGAATCCCAAGAAGGTCTTCAAGGTAGGCGAGAAGCTGAAAGTCCTCATTAAGGATATCCAGGGCACCAAGATCGCTCTGTCCCTGAAGTTCCCTGAGCAGAACCCCTGGGCAGGCGCTGCTGAGAAGTACGCAGTCGGTACTGTTGTGACCGGTAAGGTTGCCAGAATGACCGATTTCGGCGCTTTCGTAGAGCTTGAGCCCGGCATCGACGCTCTCCTGCATGTATCCCAGATTGCCAGAGAGCACATCGAGAAGCCTTCAGACGTTCTGAAGACCGGCCAGGAAGTAACTGCCAAGATCGTTGATTTCAACGAAGACAGCAACAAGATCAGCCTGAGTGTTAAGGCCCTTCTGATCGAGCAGGAGAGAGCCAGAAGAGCGGAAGAGAGAGCAAGAGACAACGCGGATGTCGTTTCCGTTGATATCGAAGCTTACGCCGCACAGAACCAGGACGAAGAGTAATCTGAACCTGACCCGCGAATAAAAAATGAAAGTGGAGTCCCTGAGGGGACTCCATTTTTATGGTGTGCCCGGCCGCGGCAGACAGGTTTTTACTGTTCCGGAAGCGGACTTTATGCTACACTTAAGTTTGAAGTTCCGGGCGCGAGCCCCAAAACAGTTTTTGCATGAAACAGAGTGACGGTAATGCGTATAATTTCAAGACCTCTTACACAGGTGCCCGATGAAGCCTCCCTGGCCCTGATCGGCCCGGCTTCGGACCTGCTCTTTATAGATATTGAGACCACCGGCCTGTCCAGGGAGAACAATCATGTCTATCTGATCGGCTGCGCCTATTATCAGCCCGAAGGATGGCATATGATCCAGTGGTTCGATAATACCGGTATCGATGAGAAACAGATCCTGTCTTCCTTCCGCATCTTCGCGGCGGAGTACCGCTGTCTGGTCCATTACAACGGGAGCCGGTTCGACATTCCCTTTCTGCAGAGGCGGCTGACCCTGAACGGGCTGGAGCCGCTGCCGGATCAGATGCGGTCCATGGATCTTTACGGGGTGGTCCGTCCTTACAAACGCCTGCTGGGCCTGCCGGATTACCGCCAGCAGACCCTGGAAGCCTACCTGTCAACGGGCAGGACGGAAGAACAGTCCGGCAAGGACCTGATCCGGACCTATAAACAGTATATTGCCAATCCCTGCCAGGAACTGCTGGACCCCATCCTCCTGCATAATCAGGCGGATCTGGAAGGGCTCGCGGGCATCCTGCCGGTCATGTCCTACCAGTACCTGTCCCGCTCCACGGTCCGTGTCAGAAAAGCCCAGGCCAATTATTACAGGGATACGGAAGGGAAACCGGCGGAAGAGCTGCTCCTTCATTTTTCACTGGACACCCGTGTGCCGGTCCCCCTTTATTCCTCACTGGACGGCTGCCATGTCAAGATCGAGGGAGACAGGGGCCTCCTGAAAGTGCCGCTTTATAATGAGGTCATGAAGTATTTCTACGCCAACTATAAAGACTATTACTATCTGCCGGAAGAGGATATGGCTATCCATAAATACATCGCCGGCTATGTGGACAGGGACCACCGTGTCCAGGCCCGGGCGGAGACCTGCTATACCAGGAAGCCCGGCGTATTCCTGCCCCAGTGGCAGGACGGAGAGGGCGGGCTCTTTGTGACCCCCTTCTTCCGCCGCAGTTACAAAGACCCGTATTATTTCTTTGAATTTACCGAAGCGCATAAAAAGGACAGGCAGTTCCTGTCGGAATACGCCGCTTATGTTTTCGGGCATATTCTGGAAGCCGGATAAGCGGCCCGGATTCCCATACAATACAGAGCACAGAAAGGATTTATTATGCAGGTATTATATAAAAGCACCAGATCTGACCAGGCACCCATCAAAGCGTCCCAGGCCGTACTGAAAGGCCTGTCCGATGACGGCGGACTGTTCGTTCCCGATCATATCCCTGCCTTTGACCATACCATGGGGGAATTTGCTGCCATGGATTACCGGGAGACCGCCTATCAGGTCATGAAGCTGCTCCTGTCCGACTACACAGAAGAGGAACTCAGGTATTGTATTGAACATGCCTATGACAGCAAATTCGATATTCCCACGATGACGGCCCTGCATGAGACATCCCATGCTTTTTACATGGAACTCTTCCATGGTCCCACACTGGCTTTCAAGGATATGGCCCTTTCCATTCTTCCCTATCTGCTGACCACAGCGGCCCGTAAGAACGGCATGGACAAGGAGATCGTCATCCTGACCGCCACCAGCGGAGATACCGGCAAAGCGGCCCTGGCCGGATTCGCCGATGTCCCGGGCACCCGGATCATGGTCTTTTATCCCCGCGAAGGCGTCTCCACCATTCAGGAACGCCAGATGGTCACCCAGAAGGGAGCCAACACCAAAGTCGTCGGCATCTGGGGCAACTTTGACGACGCCCAGACCAGCGTCAAGCAGATCTTTACCGATGAAGGGCTGCGGGCGGAGATGGATGAGAAGGGATTCTGCTTCTCATCGGCCAACTCCATCAATATCGGACGCCTGGTCCCCCAGATCGTTTATTATGTGTATGCCTACGCGGAACTGCTCCGGCAGGGTAAGATCAAAGAAGGCGACCCTGTCAATTTCGCGGTCCCGACCGGGAACTTCGGCAATATCCTGGCCGCTTATTACGCGAAGCGGATGGGCCTGCCCGTGGGCCGGCTGGTATGCGCCTCCAATTCCAATAAGGTCCTGTTCGATTTCTTCAAGACCGGCTGTTATGACAGACGCAGGGATTTCGTACTGACCACTTCCCCGTCCATGGACATCCTGATTTCCAGCAACCTGGAGCGTCTGCTTTACCATATCTCCGGCGACGATTACAGGACTACTGCCCGGCTGATGCGGCAGCTTTCCGAGGAAGGCGCCTATGAGATCACGCCGCAGATGCGGGAAGCCCTGGAACTGTTCCGGGGCGGCTATGCCGAGGACAGGGATACGGCGGAGAGGATCCATCAGGTCTTCAAAATGGATGGTTATGTCCTGGATCCCCATACAGCGGTCGCCAGCTATGTCTACGACCTGTATGTGGAGAAGACAGGCGATACCACCCCGGCTGTGATCGATTTTACGGCCAGTCCCTACAAATTCGAGCGGGCGGTCATGAGCGCCCTGGGGCAGTCCTCCGACCTGCCGGATCTGGATCTGGCGGATCAGCTGTGCCGGGTATCCGGCATACCGGTACCGGCGGCCATCAGCGGCCTCCGTACGGCCAGGACCATGCACAGGACAGTCTGTGACCGGGAGGATATGGAAAAAGAAGTCAGGGATTTCCTGGGCCTCTGATCACTTCTGCCGGAAACGGGGTACTGCAGGTCTCTGCCTTATAACTTATATCTGATAATTGTGTAAAATGAGAACACGCGGGCCCGGCAGCCGCCGGGCCGCGTGAGGAGGAATTCATATGGACTGGCTGGAACTGATTTCCATCGGAGCGGGCATGTATGTACTTTACGCGGCTTTCCTGCTGAAGGGCAAAGGGGTGCTGACAAAAGGGATCTTTGTATCCAGTAAAGTGAATCCGGACAGAATCCGGGACAGGGAAGGCTTTATCAGCGCCATGTTCCCGATCGCTGTGCTGATGGGCCTTGCCCTGATCGCGTCCGGCGCCATCGGCATGCTGATTGACAAGACCACATCTTTCGGCTATTATGTCAGTCTGGCATCCATAGGTGTCGCTTTCCTGCTGGTCGTGCTGTTCGTGCTCCGGCTGCGCAGCTGTGAAGACAAATTCTATTGACCGGACAGGGAAAGTCCGGCGGATGCTCTTATGCAAAGTGCTGAAAGTGAATCACGGACATAAAGGATTTGTAGGAAAATTCTCCTTTTTATGGTATAATCTATACAACCGAAGTGTTGTTTCTGCTATTTTGAACCTACAATTACTTTAAACGGGAGTCTTATATCGCTGCAGAAGCTGCCACACCTTCGGCGCCCGGCGCCATGGCAGAGGAAGGCAAAAGCTGCAGCTGCGGTAACACCCACCTGGCTGCGTGCTAGGAGTCAAAATGCAGTTATGATCCTTCGGTTTTTTACGGTTTTCAGAGGAACTGATATTGGAAATCAAATTTATCAAAAAATACAGTCTGTTTAAAAAAGAGGAGATCCGGCCCGCGTCCATCGGGGCGGCGCTTCTTTTTTCTTTTTGTCAGTATTTACTGATCGAGACCGGGATCCGGAACCCTTTCGCGGGCTTCGAGCCGGTCAGTATCCTGTATATATGCGCGGGTGTCTTTGACCTGCTCTATCTGAATCTGATACTGATCCTTCTCACAGGCAGAAAGTCGGCCGCCTTCGCTGTGACGACCGTGGCGGCTCTGGTCCTGAGCCTGGTCAATCATTATACCTGGCTGCTGCACGGGGAGCCCTTTACGTTTGATGACCTGAAGAACGCCGGGACGGCCATGGGCGTCCTGGAAAGCTACCGGCTGGAGCTGACGCCGCAGGTCCTTCTGATCATCCTGGGAGCCATTGTCCTCTTCTTTGCCGGTTTTCCTGTTTTCCGGCTGCGCAGGAGCTCCCGGAAACTGACCGCCAAATGTATGCTGGTCCTGCTGCCTCTGGTATGGCTCTTCCTGATGACCGGCAAGGTCATTCCCAAAAGCGGTTTCGGCTGGTCCTGGAAGAACGCGGTCAATACCTATGGCTATCTGCCTTCCATGCTGCGGGAGAGCCGCAACCGTCTGATCCCCTATCATAAACCGGCCGGTTATGACCGGAATGAGACAGTGGGATAT
>ONRU01000047.1 GCA_900320325.1 uncultured Lachnospiraceae bacterium | reverse complement strand
ATCCGGGATGTTTTCCTTCGGCATCCGGGCAGGACCGCCATTCTGGAATTACAGGAGCTGATCCGGAGCGGTATTTATATCAACCTGTCGGATAAGCAGATCTGTCCCATGCTCCTGCGCAGGGACCTGCCTGTAAGCGAAAGGATCGCCCTGTTGGAACTGGCCGAACAGTGCAGGATGGACGCCAGGGAAAATGACGCGGTCATCTCCGGGGTCCTGATGCGGGACCAGGAGGATGCCGGCGTAAGGATGGCCCTGATCCGCAAACTGACTGAATATGTGGACACCATTTCTACCAATACCCTTTCGGAGTACGTGCTCCATTCCACCCTGGACGGGGAACACAAGCCCGATATGCTGGAGATCCTGCTGGGCCTCGACCTGAACATGAGCTTCTTCCGGGGGCTTCTGGACAACTACCTGAAAAAATCAAAGGATTCCTCCGAGACCAAAAGAGCGGTATCCCGACTTCTGACCAGCGAGGGCGTCTCGGTCGACGCAGGCATGCTGCTGCAGATGGCCTGCAGTGCCGGGGCCGCCAATTAAGGAGACGTGGCCGCCTTTATCCGGACAGCAATCCAGAACGGGACCCGGATCCCGGCGGATATGCTGAGCCGCTACATGGAGAGCGTGCATCCGGACGCCTACCATAATGAGCTGATCGCTCTGCTGATGACGCCTTCCTCTGTGATCTCGGATACAGCCCTGGCCAATTACGTGGTCTTCGCCGCGGATGACCTGCAGATCAAGCTGCAGAATTCCCTGGCCTTCGCGGGCTGCAACGGCAATCCCTTCGGTGAGTCCCGCTGCCGCTTCCGGTATCTGAACGAAGAGGTCGACTGCAGTCTTTTCCAGGCCTATGTCCTGGCGGCAGAGGATTCCGCCGCCCTGGCCGGCGAACTGACCGCCGCCATGAAACAGGCCGGCGCCAGACTCAGCCAGCCTGTCATGGTAAACGGCCAGCGGATGAAATTCAAAAAATACGTTTCTGACCGGAAATCCATGCTCTCCCCGATGACTCTGGCCCTCTGCGAGGAGAACAATGTTTTTTCCCTGTTTTTCTGAAGCAGACAGAAGATCAAAGATAAAAGAAAGCAGCATGCAGTCCGGTTGGAAATCAGCAGGAAAGGGAAATTATGACCCAGGAAGAATACGAACGCGAGCAACAGGAAATAGAATACCTGATCAATGCCATCAACGCCCTGGTCGATGAAAACAACCGGCTCGTCTATGACATTAATGAAGCACTGGAAAATATCGGGATCCTGCAGCGGAACATCGTATCCCTGCATAAGGCTGTGGAGCCCCGCTTCCGGACGACCTCCCTGCAGGTTTCGACCAACAGCGAGCATACGCAGATCGTCAGCCAGGCCATACGGGAACTGTCCCAGCAGTATTTCACCTACAAGACCCTGTCCACGGCGTCCAAGAACGTGACCCAGTATACGGAGGAATACTATACAAAGTTTTCCTATTACAACCATCTGCGCAGGATCACCCTCGGCTATGTCATCGGCCTGGACAGCAATTTCGTGTCCGCGGAAAATATGCGCAGGGCTGTAGAGAAAGCCTACCTGCAGAACACGGATTACTGGCTGGCCTACGCCACCATGGCCCTGATGCTCTGGGCCAGTGACGAGAAAGAGGCGGCAGGCAGGGCGCTGGAGAAGGCCCTGTTCATGGATCCCCAGAAATCCGCCCTTTATTTCATGCTGATCAACCTTCGTTTCTCCCGCGTCCAGACTGCCCAGAACTGGTTCGTCAACTACATGGACCGGGTCAATCCGTCCAATCTGGGCGGGGAATGGCAGTATCTGCTGCAGGCCTACCTGGCGGGCGCCTTCGGCGCCGATGAGGACTTCCAGGCGGAAGTAGGCCGGCAGTTCAACCGCCTGCTGGCCCAGTCGGAAGCGGTCACGGCGGATTTCAGCAAACGCTTTATAGACCGGGCCTATGCCCACGCGGACGCTTATCTGCATCAGACCAGAGAGCATTTCCCTTATCTGAAAGGTGTCTGTACCGACTATGACCTGCTGCGGGAGACCCTGTCCGAGGCGGAAAAGAACGCCGCGCTGGCCGGATACTATGACCGGCTCTTTAATGAGAAGGATGACAGAGGCATCGATGTATATCAGAGGATCGAGAACGTCCTCTATGCCCTGATCAATGATTATGACGCGGACGAACGCCGGGTCGTAGAGACGATCAAACTCAATGAATATATTATGGAAGCCCAGGGAGATACCGCCGCGGCCCGCCGTAAATTCGACGAGGAATTCTGGCGGCCGGAGAACAGGACCTTCGCGGACCTGCTTTCAGACTGGGCCTTCGTGGAGGACAGTAATATCACGCCGCTGACAGTCCGCCACTTCGCGGTCTCCTGTATGAAGAAATGGATGTACCGGGGCTATGAAAAATACGCGGAAATGTACCGGTCCAAGGTAAAAACCGCCTACAGCTTCGATGTGGACGGCTGTCAGCTGACCTGCTCCGAAGATGACTTTGCGGTGGGAAAAGACCGGATCGACCAATATTATCAGAAAAGAAGGCTGAAGACTGTACTGGCCGACAAGATGGTCAAGATCTACGGCATGATCGGCCTGGCAGGAATCCTGCTCCTGCTGATCATGGGCGTACAGCTGGCGGGCGGCAGCTTTTCCCCCGTCGCCCTGACAGTGGGCATCCTGCTGGTCCTGCTGGGCGTATTCATGTTCTGGCGCCAGACCGTATCGGTCCTGGAAGAACTGAAGGAACGACAACGGCTGAACATACAGCGTTTTCAGCACGCGATCGAGGAACTGGGCCAATGGAGGTCCCTGTTTGAGGCGGCCGACGCCGGACACACGGATCTGCAGGCTGCCCTGTCCCAGTTCGGCAGCATTGCGGAATAGGGAGGAGAGACATGTCAGAAGTTACCTACGCAATTGACAATCTGAATAAGACGATCAACCAGTTCGAGTCCAACGTGAACGTCCATGTCTCCACGATCCGGGACGGCAGCATCAATGTCGAGCAGGCCACCAGGAGCATTTATGAGCAGCTGACCAAGTTCCGCCAGGATATGGAGCACGGCGAGCTCAAGCAGCTGGCCCATGAAAATATCATCCGGATTGAGCAGATCATCAAGGAACGCTTCGGCAGCTACGAGACCATCCGCAAGACGGTCCTGGGCGTGGTCCGGGACTTTGATATCAACCTGGTCCGCAATACCACCATCCAGGAGCTGTCGGATGAATTATGGCTGACCAGCTCCCGTTACTGGCTCTCCTATGCCCTGATCGCCATTACGGCCTGGGTCAATGACTATCCCGATGTGGCCCGGAACGCCCTGGCGGAATGCGGACGCCGGGACCCCGTCAAGACTACCCTTTTCTTCTGTCTGCTCAATCTTCGTTTCGACAGGATGGACGCAGCCAAAAAATGGTTTTTTGAATATGTGAAGACCCTGGACCCCACCAGGCTGCAGCAGGAATCGGCGGTCATGCTCCACGCTTTTCTGGACGGCATCTTCGGCAAAGACCTGGAACTGGAGCAGGGCGTCCTGGACGTGATCGATCAGTGGATCTCCATCATCAATGAGGACGCGGAGATCAGCGGCCAGCTGATCACCAGCTACCAGACCTATCTGCAGAACCTCAACCCCAACAAGAGCTTTCCTTACGAAGCCATCACGCGTTACTGTACGAACGCGGAGGAACTGGTCAGCTCCTATATCGAGGTATCCAAATATGATATGGTCCTGCAGCTGCTGAAAGTCCTGGATGTCGACGCGGTCGAACGGACTGACGAAAACTATAAGGACAGAGTAGACGCGGTCCTGGTCAATCTCATGTCCAACTATGATGACGAAGAGCGGCAGCTGCGCAATGAAGCGGAATACTTCAATCTGATCATCCGCAATGAAGGCTTTACGGAAAAGGCGGAGGCCCAGTACCAGGCGGCCATGTCCCTGCAGAAGGACAGCTTCAATATCGGCAAGCAGATGATCAGCTGGGCCATTTATGACGAGACCGCCAACGCGGGGGTCCGCAAATTCGCTTTCCAGAATACCAAGGAATGGTTCAAATCCGCCATGGACCGCTTCTCCATACAGATGGAGCAGGCCTTCCCCATCGAATACCGGCTTTCCATCGATACCTGGAACGGCATCAGCAATGGCTATGACCAGGCGGAGCTGACGGAGAACATGCGCAACTATTACGAGACCAACAAGTTCCAGAACATGTTCGTCAATACGCCCAATATCGCCGCGGTCATCATCTTTATTGCTTCCATCGCCCTGGCTTTTGTCACCCCCTATTCCCTGGTCGCCACAGCCCTGGCCGTTGTCTTCCTGGGATACAGATGCTACAAAGCCCTGGATGAATATCCCAAACGGGTCGAAGCCGCTCTGCTGGCCCTGCGGCAGACCCTGGCGGAGATCGGAGACTTCCGCCAGTACTATGACGAGAACAGCAGGAAGAAGGATACCATCCTTTCCGAGACAGAGTTCATTTAAAAAAGGAGTCAGTTATGGCAGACCAGAACAATAACAGCCAGAACAACATGTTCTTTGAACCTACCAATTTTGAGGAAATGGATTTCGAGCAGATGATGGAACAGCGCCTGCAGGCCAACTTTGCCGGCAGCGGTGATGACAGGTCGGATCCTTCCAACGAGCGTCTGCGCGAAATGAACAAGAAGCTGCCCGCATGGAGCCTGGAGCCTCCCTACAGCTTCATAAGGCAATGAAAATACCTTTCCTGCCGGGCAGAAAACGCAAAACAGCCGCATCGTCTGTACCTGAAACAGATGCTCCGTTACTGATTGAAAAGGTTCCGTCTGCATCTGAAAAGGAAGCTCCGTCCCTGACAGATACAGATCCGGAAGCGGCCGCGAAGGACAATTCCGCAGCGGCACAGGAGGAACCGGGAATACCGTCCACCTACCGGGAGTGGATGGTATGCTTCACTTTCCTGCGCAGCAGGCCGGTCACCGATGATTTCCTGGACCGCCTGGAACAGGGCTCCTGTCCCGGGGTAGAGCAGGTCATGGCCGGTTTCCTGGACCGTCTGCAGGATACCGTCAACAGCATGCTGCAGCGGGCCGTCACACGCTGCACCCGGTCCCTGAACACCTGCCTGGAGGAAGGGGACCTCAGCAGTCTGGAACTCATACTTGGCCGGAGCCACAGGGAAATGCAGCGATGCCGCTTCTACCTGCGGATCCGTTTCCTGCCCCCGGATTTTGTACGGGAGCTGGACCGTCAGACACTGTCGGAGACAGGACGCTTCTGGGCAGAGCTGCGCGGTGCCCTGGCCGACATGGCGGAAGAGACCGGAAACTCAGATATTTACGATATTCTTTATTACGTTGACAGGCTGATCAAAAAGGACAGACAAAATGGGCAACTTTGAAGCGACCAAACAGGAAGTGAAGAATCACCTGTTTGCCAGGGTACCCCTGATCATCATCCGGACCTCTGAACGGGAGCGCGTCGAGCGCATGATGCGGATCATTTCCCAGGAGATGCGGATCAAAATCTATTATTATACGGATGTCAAACAGGTCGTCGCCCTGCAGGGGGCGGGGACGGGCTCCAAAGATGTGGACAGGGATCCCCTGCTCTTTGCCCAGAACCTCTTCCGCAGGAACCGGGGCTCCACCTTCGTGATCGGGGATGTACGTCGGATCAGCGAGGAGAACGCTTACAGCCGGGAGATCCTGGACAGCCTGTATCTGGCTATGGAAACAGCCGGGACCATCGTCCTTGTCACTCCTGACTATGTCTGGAACCGCCTGGCCCAGTTCGGACTCATGACCGTTCTGGACTATCCGGACGCCGGGGAGCGGGAGCAGCAGATCAGGAACTTCATTAACCGTTACGGGACCAGCTATCCCATTGACTGGGACACGGAGACCGTCCGCAGGGCGGCCATGCTGCTCCGGGGCTTTACAGAAGTCCAGATCGGCAATATCCTGCTTTCCGCCATGGTGGCAGGCAAAGGCCTGACCCGCAGCCGGCTGACCGACCTGACCAGCCAGAAGAGCCGCCTGTACGCCGCGGTCCCCTGTGTGGAAGAGGTCGCGATTCCAAAAAAACTGCAGGTGTCCGGCCTGGAGAACCTGAAGAAATGGATTACCGAACGGAAAAAACTCTTCTTCATCTCAGATGAGATTCTGGAGGAGCACGGCCTGACAGCCCCCAAAGGCATCCTGCTGACCGGCGTCCCCGGCTGCGGCAAATCCCTGTCGGCCCGCCTGATCGCAGCCGAGTGGGAGCTGCCCCTGTTCCGCTTTGACATAGGCGCCATCTATGATAAATGGATGGGCGAGAGTGAGCGCAAGATGCACGCGGCCCTGACTTTTATCGACAATATGGCGCCCTGCGTGGTCTGGATCGACGAGATTGAGAAGGCCCTGTCCGTATCCGATTCCGGCAATGATACCGGCAAGCGGGTCCTGGGAGAATTCCTCTACTGGCTGCAGGAATCGACCGGCCGGGTATTCCTGGTGGCCACGGCCAACAACGTGACAGCCCTGCCCGCCGAATTATTCCGCAAAGGCAGATTTTCCGAGATCTTTTTCATTGACCTGCCCAACGCGCAGGAACGCCGGGAGGCCATCCGCCAGTATCTGACCCGCTGTCTGGCCATAACACTGGCGGAAGAGGAGATGGCGGCGCTGACAGAGCTCTCCAATGGTTTTTCCTACTCCGATATTGAAAGTGTGATCAAAGAGGCAGCCCAGCACCGGCTGATCCATCCGGAGGATCCGATGGAGTACAAAGAGATCCGTTCTTATTTTGAAAGCAATATATCTTTCGCGGGGACCAATCCGGAAATGGTCCGCGGCATCCGGAAATGGGGCAGGGAACGCGCTGTTCCCGCGTCCGCCGGCCTGCCGGAGGATGAAAACGATGATCCGGAAAGAAAGGGTACTGTTGACGCGCGCGCCTGCCGGCCGGAAATAGAGACCGGACTGCCGGAGAAAGGGGTTGACCAATCATGAGTGATGTCTCTTCACTGCGGGCCCGCCTGGCGGAAGAGGAGGCCAGGAACCGGGAACTGCGGGGCTACATGTATGAGCTCAGCACAGGCGTCAGTAATGCTTACCGGGAAATGTCCGACTATGAACAGAACGTGCGGGATACCCTGCAGGCCAGCGGGAATCGGATCAACTCCTCCCACGAATATATCATACAGTCCATGGAGATCCAGGCAGAGATTGACAGGCTCTACGCCCGATTTAAAAATATGGAGCTGGCCAATAAAAAGATCCGTGAATGCAACCGGAAGAAACAGTATGAATTCGCCAACTATACTTCCGTCCGCAAGATCGTGCAGGGCATGCTGGATAATCTGAACCTGAACATGATCTCCGATGAGATCATTTATAAATCGGTCGAGAAGGTCCATCTGCAGACGCCCGACTACTGGCTGACAGCCGTACTGCTTGCCATCATGGGATGGCGCAGTGATGACAAAGGGCTGGCGGACCGGGCCATCGGGGCGGCTGTCAAACTGAACCTGAAAGAGACCGCTATTTTCCTGATGCTCTTTAATCTCCGCATGGGGCGGGAAGACGCGGCCCTTAAATGGTTCATGGTCTATCAGGGCTGCGAGCTCAAGGGCAGTGACCAGAAGACCTTCCTGATGCTCTTCTCCATGCTGAACCGGACCATCGAAGACAATGTCGACAACAAGATCAAATATGAGGTCATCGATTTCATCAACCGGGTCATTGCCGCGAATGTACGGTCGGAAGGCTATAACGAGGCTGCCATTGTCGATACCATCGAGCGCTGCCTGACAAGGATGAAGGAAGAGGTCAAGCTGCAGAACAGGCTGCTGAGCAAGTGCCTGAGCGACTACGGGGAGCTGACGGATCTGATGGCCTGCGCCGCCAATAACGTACATATCCTTCAGTTCATCCTGGATGTGGGCAATGTAACGGAGCAGAACAGGAACAGTTATCTGGAGAAATTCATCAACGACGAGATCGCAAGGCCCAATGACGCGGAACTGGCTGTCTATAATGAGATCGAATTCAATGAGATGGTCATCTCCAATAAAGGAGATATGGACAGGACAAAACAGATGTGGGCAGCCCTGCAGGAAAAACGGGCCAAGGATCTGAACCTGGTCTCGGAGATGGTGGACTGGATCTATGCCCGCACAAAAGATGAGGTCAGCAGCCAGGTCCGCAAGAACATGTTCATCCTGACCCTCAGCCTGCAGCGCAAGGCAGTCGATCAGTATACAGAACACTATCGCAGACGTCAGCAGGACGTCCACCCGGCCGTGCTGGGAGATTATTCCACACAGGTGGATTTCAGCAATCGTGAGAATGAGCGGGCCAGGATTACGGCCTGGTATGAGAAGGAACGCGATCAGAAGCTGAGCAAAATCAACTACATGCTTGCCATCATCGGCGGCGTGCTCTGCGCGGCCGGCATAGGTCTCGCCATCTATTCCGCGGCGCCTTCCCTGCTGGCCTTTTCCGGAATCGGCGCGGTTATGATCCTGATCAACATTATCTCCAACAACATGCAGAGAAAATACCTGCAGGAGACCTGCCTGCTCAATATCAAAAACAAAAATGAGACCATGGATGAACTCTTCCGTGAGTACGGAGAATATATCCGCCAGCTGGCGGAATATGACGCTTATTATGATCAGATCCTGCAGGCGCTGGATCGGATCTGAGCCGGCTATACAGAATATGATCAAATGATTTCCACCCGGGATCCGCGGCCAGTGCATGACCGCCGGATCCCGGGCTTTTTCATCAGACAGGGGAGACTGCCCCGCCGGCATGAAATCCCTTCCTGTTTCCGCTTCTGATTATTGACTTATAAACGCCGTATTTATATGATAAACTTAGTGAATCTTAATAAAAACGGTGAGGTCGATATGCTTAATACTGGTAAAAAAACTAAATATAATCAGCCCGCTTGTGTCGTCGGCATCGGCGCGTCTGCCGGCGGCCTGGAAGCCCTGCAGCAGTTCCTTACCTTCCTGCCCAGGGATACGGATATGGCCTATGTCATCATCCAGCACCTCTCGCCCGACCATAAGAGCCTGCTCCGGGAGATCCTGGGCAAGTATACCTCCATGCCCGTAGTGGAAGCGGTCAACGGCATGCGGGTCGAGAAGAATCATATCTACATGATCCCGCCCAAATACAACCTGGAGATCGAGAGCGATGAACTGCATCTGACGGAATATAACCACCAGCATATCAATCACCCGATCGACATATTCTTCCGCTCCCTGGCCCAGTCCTATGAGAACCGGAGCGTAGCGGTCATCCTGTCCGGCACCGGGTCGGACGGCACCAACGGCATCCGGGCCATCAAGGAGCAGAACGGGGTGATCATCGTCCAGACGCCCGAAAGCGCCAAATTCGACGGCATGCCCAACAGCGCCATCTCCACGGGGTTTGTGGACCTGATCCTCAATCCCGACAGTATTGCCCGGGAGATGTCCCACATTTCCGCCTCCATGAATGACACCGGCCGGGGCATGCAGATGTCGGACGGGGACCTTATGTCCCAGGTATTCAGCATCCTCAAGAACATCACCAACATCAATTATACTTATTATAAGCAGACGACTATCCTCCGCCGGATCGAGCGCCGCATCGTTGTCACCCATAACCGCAACCTGCGGGAGTATGTCAACTACCTGACCAACAATCCGGAGGAGGCCAAGATCCTGGCCAAGGAAGTCCTGATCGGTGTCACCAGTTTCTTCCGTGACATCGACTATTTCGATGTCCTCAAGACCAGGGTCATTACCGAACTGCTGCAGTCCGCCGCCCCCTCAGACCAGATCCGGGTCTGGGTCGCCGGCTGTTCCACCGGTGAGGAAGCCTATTCCATCGCCATCCTTTTTGCCGAGGCCATGGACGAGCTTGGCATCTCCCGCCAGGTCAAGATCTTCGCTACCGACCTGGACGCCGACGCCATCTCCACCGCCAGCCGGGGCGTGTACGGGGACAACATCATCGAAGATGTGTCGGTCCCCCGGCTCAGCCGCTATTTCACCCGCAAGGGGAACCATTATGTGATCAACCACGAGATCCGCAAGATGATCGTCTTTGCCCAGCACAATGTCTTCCAGGATCCTCCCTTCGGCAAGCTGGACCTGATCAGCTGCCGAAATCTGTTGATCTACTTCCAGGGCATCCTGCAGCGCAAGCTGTTCGCCATTTTCCATATGGCCCTGAAGGACAAGGGCTACCTCTTCCTGGGCCGGTCCGAGTCCGTCATCGATTATGATGATGTCTTCCGGGTCCTGTGCGCCAATGAGAAGATCTTTGTCCACAACGCTTCGGGCAGGGCGCCGGTCAACGACCGGATCACCTATACCATGCACGACTTTGACAGCAGCCTCGACGCCCTCAATGTGCCCAATTCCATGGAAAAGTCCAACATCTCCTATACCGAGAATGAACTGGACACCAAGATCCTGGAGACCTTCATGCCGGCCTGCGTCATCGTGGATGATAAGAACAATCTGACCCACACCTACGGAGACTGCTCCAAGATGCTCAGGATCCCCCTGGGCAGCATTACCCTGGACATTTTCTCCATGGTCAGGACAGACCTTAAGATCATTGTTTCCAAGGTCCTCAAGGAATCCCGGGAGACCCGCAGCCAGGTGGCCTACCGCAAGATCCCGGTCAAATTCGACGACCAGCCCGAATATATCTCCGTCATCGCCGAGCCCATCCAGGACAAACTGGGCGGCAGCACGGGCATGACGGCCATCGTCTTCCTGCGCTCGGACGTCAAGAACGCCCAGACCGTGAAAATGGACGACTACAAGGTGGATACCGCCGCGGCCCAGCGTATCTCCAGTCTGGAAAAGGAACTGAACGTGGCCAACGACCACCTGAAAAATACCGTGACGGAACTGGAAGCCGTCAACGCCGAGCTGCAGGCGGCCAATGAAGAGCTGCTGACCGCCAATGAAGAACTGCAGAGCTCCAACGAAGAGCTGCAGTCCGTCAACGAGGAGCTCTATACCGTCAACTCGGAATACCAGTCCAAGGTTTCGGAGCTGGCCCTGGCCAACGACGATATGGCCAACTTCCTGTCTACCACCATGGTCGGTATCATCATGGTGGACCAGAAGCTGAACATCCGCAAATTCACGGAATATATCGCCAAGGAATTTACCGTAGCTGAACAGGACGTGGGCAGGTCCCTGCGTTATATCGCCTATAATTTCGCTACCATCGATCTGATGGAGCTTTCCAAAAAAGTCCTGCGGACCATGCGGCCGGAGGAGCATTACTGCGCGGCAGTGACAGGCAAGACATACCTGATCAACATTGCTCCCTACAGGGCCCATATCAAAGAGCCCGCCGAATATCTGACCATGGAGGAAGCCCACAAGGACATCCACGGCCTGGTCATCACTTTTGTAGATACGACCAAACAGATCAATGACAAGCGCCAGATCGAGGAAATGGCCAACGCCCTGCGGGCCGCCGTCCGGCAGAACAAGGAAAAGGAGACCTTCCTGTCCCAGATGAGCCATGACATGCGGACCCCCATGACGGCCATCAACGGCCTGATCCAGCTGACCCTGCAGGAGAAAAACCTGTCGGAGCCGCTGCGGGACAACCTGGAGAAGATCCGGACCACCGGCGACTATCTGATGACCCTGATCGATGAGGTCCTGGAGACCAGCCAGATCAACGCCGGCAAGATTGTATCCATCAGTTCGGCGGTCCATGAGCGGCTGGCGGTGGAAAATGTCTCCACCATCATCGCTGAGCGGGCCAAGGATGCCGGCATTGACTTCGAACTGATCATGCGCGGGTGTGAAGACCGTTATGTCATGATGGACCTGGAGCATATGGAACGGATCCTGATGAATCTGCTGTCCAATGCCCTGAAATTCACCCCGGAGGGCGGCAAGGTCACCCTGAAGGTCGATGTCAGCTATACGGACAAACAGGTGGATCATACTTATACCGTTATGGACAACGGCATCGGCATCAGCCCCGAATTCCAGCAGCGCATGTTCCTGCCCTTCGAGCAGGAGAAACAGACCGGCGGCGGCCTGAGTGAAGGCACAGGCCTGGGTCTCTACATCTGCCGCAATCTGGTGGATCTGCTGGGAGGCACCATCGACTACAGCAGCAAACCGGGAGAAGGCGCCACCTTTATCGTACATATGCGGTACGACCTGGCCACCGATGACCAGATCCAGCGGGAAAAGAACAAGACTGCCACATTCGAGGAGCAGGTCCTCCACGGTAAGACCGTCCTCCTGGTGGAAGACAACAACATCAACGCCGAAGTCATCATGAAGATCCTGGAGACCAAAGGGATGCATTCGGAGCTGGCCAGGGACGGCCAGGAGGCCATTGATATCTACAAAAAGAAAGGATCTTTCTATTACCAGGCCATCCTCATGGACATCATGATGCCGGTCAAGGGCGGCATAGAAGCGGCCCGGGAGATCCGGTCCCTGAACACCGCTGACGCCGAAATCATACCGATCATCGCCCTGACGGCAGATGTCTATAATGATTCCCTTGACCAGTGCCTGAGAGGGTACTGACAAAACCGATTGATATTGACAAACTGGGCCAGACCCTGGCAAAAGAATTTGTCAGGATCGAGAACGAAAGCCTGGCATGAGAATATCCGAATAAGACCATACAGATACAGCCGGCCCGTCCTGGACCGGCTGTATCTGACTTGCTTCCATGGAGGAGCGAAGCAGAGAAGGAGAGGATGACGATGCGGTCCCGGAACAGGGATCGCGACAGAGCGCTGCAGCTGTTATAATAAGAATTGATATAACGTAGATTCGGAAAGGAGATTTTGATGAGCAGATATGGTTATAAAGAAATATTCGATGGAATCCCCTTATCCGGGGAGCAGAAGGAACTGTATCAATATTACCGGAGCCTTGGCTATGACCGGAAGACGGCAGCGGTCCTGGCCGTTTATACGTTCGGTTCAGATTATTCTCATGGAGAAAAGGAATCGATCCCGATGGACGTGCTCTATAAGGTCTTTGTGCGCCGGAGAGATGAGGATGACGAAGACCTTGGAGATATGATAAGAGATACCGGCAGCGAGGCAGAGTCGGAGAAGGGCAGCTTCACCGGCTTCAGTGCGCCGACAGGGTTCCCCGAAGGCGGCGGTTACAGAACAGGCCGCAGAGTGCATCAATGCATCGCGGACACGGAAGAGTCCGCTTCGCCCGCATCTTCTGCGGAAATCGCCTCCTCGTCACTGGAGGCAGGCCTGATTGACCAGATGTTCACCGGTGAAGCCTTCCCTGACGCTCATGTGGAAAGAAAAAGCCTGGAGGTCCCTTCCTTTTTACGCAGCGGATCTTCCAAGGGAAGGTCCCTGAAGGCGTCAGCGGTGAAGAGAATGCCTGTAACTGGTGCGCCTTTGGCCATGCCGGCGACAGATGAATATGAGCCCATCGAGGAGAAGGATTTCCGGAATACCGCCAGTCAGATGACATCTACCTTCCGCATGACGACCAATACTGCTTCCGCCGGCATCATCTTCAACCAGCTGCGGGAAGAGCGCCGCATAGACAGGAGCATGGTCCGGATCGAGGAAATGCTCAATTACTTCCGCTATAGGAGCTCTGTGCCGGAGAAAGACAAATTCCGTATCTCCTGCGAACTGATGCCCAAGGCAGAGGGACACAAACTCCTCTATATCAACGTCCAGGGAAAAGAGGAGATCCGGCCGCAGCAGAATATCGTGCTGCTCCTGGATGTTTCCGGCAGCATGCGCAGAAATACCGTAGAGGTCCAGGCCATGGTCGCCACCATCCTCAGCAAACTGAAGGACGGTGACAAGCTGAGCCTTGTGACCTACAGTGCACGGAACCGGGTCCTTTTCCGCGGGATGAAGATCCGGGATGAAAAGGACAGGATCCGGGCCCTTGAGACGTTACTGGCAGTGGGTGTCTGGGGGTGCACACACGGATCAGCCGGGATCGAGACAGCCTATCAGATCGGTAAGGAAGAGTTTATCGAAGGCGGCAATAACCAGGTGATCCTGATCACCGACGGGGACCTGAATTTCGGCATTACGGACAAAGGCGGGCTGGCGGAACTGATCGAAGAGAAGAAAAAGACCAACCTGTTCCTGAGCGTGGTCGGGACGGGAATCTACAACTTCCGGGATGACAAGCTGGAGACCCTCTGCAAACACGGAAACGGCGTCTACCGCGTCGTCAACAACCTCGCGGATGTGAAGAAATGCGTCAACACGGAGTACGCCTCCCTTGTCAATGTCATCGCCAAAGATGTGAAGACCCAGGTCGAGTTCAATCCCGAGGTCGTGGAGTCCTTCCGCCTGCTCGGTTTTGAGAACCGGGAGATCAGCCATCAGGACTTCACCGATGATAAGGTGATCTCAGAGCCCTTCGGATCCGGCGGCTACGGGGTGGCCCTTTATGAGCTGGTGCTCCGGGACGGCAGCGGACCTGTGGAGAGCGGCTATAAATACGCCAAGGTCGTGACCACCGGGTCAAAGGAGCTGGGCACGGTGAAGATCCGCTATAAGGAGCCCCTGGCGGACACCTCCGAAGAGATCGAATATGTGATCCCGTCCGCGGAAGACGGATTTACGGACAATCTCAGGCTTGCCTATGTGGTCTATGTCTGCGCGGAAAAGCTGCGGGGATCGGACAAGATCTGCCGGGAGGATCTGGAACTGGCAGAGAAGCTCTGCGATACGCTGGGCGAGGAAATCCGGGAAATCAACAAAGACGATTTTTACAAGCTTCCGGAGATCCTGAAGCGGTCGGCACGGGATCTCAACGTGGGGATTCATTCCAGAGACCCCTTTGAGTGGTAAATTGCATTTTGTAAAAAGGATAACTCGTGTTCCAGAAACAAAGTACTTGAAGTACTCGAACAGGGGTAAAAATCAGCTGGAGTTATAGAAGGAAGCCTTATAGAAGGAAACCTTAAAGAAGGGAGGGACAGAACATGTCATGCTGGAGAAGGACGACGGTCCTGAGGATACCTGCGCTTTATCTGGGATTTGAATATTTACGGGAATGGAATCAGTTCCTGCGGGAGCATGATGAGCAGCTGGACTGGGACCCGGGCTGGTTCGGACCTGCTCTGTGCGAGAACAGTCCGGAATGGTATCCGGGACTCGATGATTTCCTGCATGATCCCGACAGGCGCCTGGATGCCCATGATCCCAGGCATCCGGAGTATCTGCCGGGTCCCTTCCTGGATTATCATCTGGAGGAAATATTGCCTCTGCCTCCGGATGAGAACAGTTATCACGAGAATGACATCGCCAGGCAGCTGACCCGGGAAGAGAAGGAAAAATATCTCCCCTTGTTCAGGGAGTTCTTTCCCCGTATCACCCTGGCAGATATGGACCATGTCCATTACTGCCGGTATGAATGGTATGACGGGGCAGAGGCAGCCTATCTCTATTAAAAGATGCAAATATCCGACTCCTGCTTAGCGGGCAGGTGCATTTGCCATTTCTGCCAGAGCGGCTTATGGCAGGAAAGGAGTATCCGTCCATGAAGACAGATCAAACCATCAGATACAGTAAAAAGCGGACAGTCATGCTCGCGCTCACGATGATCCTGCTGCTTTTGTTCACGTCCTGCAGCGGGAATCAGACGGACAGCGCTGATACGCAGAGCGCGCAGACTGCGGACACACAAAGCGAAAGCGCGCCGGAAGCATCTGAAGAGGAGAGTGATCCGGGGGCATCCGAAGAGGAGAGTGATCCGGGAGCATCCGAAGAAGAGAGTGATTCGGAGATACCTGCAGAGCAGGAGGCGTCTGTGCCAAAGGACGTCATGATTCTGTACACCAGCGATGTGCACTGCGGGGTCGATCAGGGTTTTGGCTACGCGGGGCTGGAGCAAATCCGCAAACACCTGCAGGCTCAGGGATATGATGTCATTCTTGTGGATAACGGCGACAACATTCAGGGCGATCTGATCGGATCAAAGTCAAAAGGAGAGGTGCCCATCGATCTGATGAACAAGATGGGATACAATGTCGCTATTCCCGGCAATCATGAGTTCGACTATGGAATGGACCAGTTCCTTTCACTTGCGGAGAAGGCGGAATTCCCCTATATTTCATGCAATTTCCAGTGCCGGGGAGAGAATGTCTTCGAACCCTACGTCATTCTGGAAGCCGGGGGCAAAAAGATCGGTTTTGTTGGAGTGACGACGCCGGAAACGATCGTTACTTCGACACCTGTCCATTTTCAGGACGAAGAGGGGAACTATATCTATTCTTTCCTGCAGGACGAGACCGGAGAAGCCCTGTACAGCGCTGTCCAGTCGGCCGTGGATGACGCCAGGGAAGAAGGCGCAGAATATGTGATCGTTATGGGACATATGGGGAATGTGGAGACCAACCGTCCCTATACCTATGCGGATGTAATCGCTAATACGAGCGGGATCGACGCTTTTCTGGACGGACACAGCCATGATACGGACCAGGTGGTCATGAAGGACAAGGATGGGAAATCCGTGCCCCGTTCAGCCTGCGGCACGAAGCTGCAGGGGATCGGATGGTGTATGATTCCTGAAGAAGGGGAACTCAGTACAGGCATTTATACATGGACGTTCGAAGATACCGCTCCCGAATTTTTCGTGATCGAGAATGAGATGTCTGCAGCGGTCAAAGAAGCAAAGGACGAACTGGATAAACAGATGCAGGTAAAAATCGGGTACTCGGCGGTGGATCTGACCGTCAATGATCCGGAAGCGATCGATTCGGAAGGCCGTCCCTACCGTATGGTACGCCGGGCGGAGACAAACATGGGCGATTTCTGCGTGGACGCTTTCCGCGCCCGGATGGGAGCGGATGTTGCCGTACTTGGCGGCGGAAGTGTACGCGATAATATCCCTGCCGGTGAGGTGAAGATGGCCGATGCCTACAGAGTGATGCCTTTCGGGATGGAAGCCTGTAAGATCAAAGTGACCGGCCAGCAGATCCTGGACGCGCTGGAATGGGCCTCGCGCTCTGTCCCTGCCGAAAACGGGGGATTCCTGCAGGTCTCCGGTATGTCCTATGAGATCCATACTTACATTGATCCGACCTGCACTGAGGATACCAATGGAATGTTCACGGGCATAACCGGCGAGCGACGTGTCAGGAATGTGATGATTGGCGGAGAGCCTGTTGATCCTGAGGCTTTCTATACATTGGCGAGTACCGATTATGTTGTGATCAATAACGGTGATGGACTCACTGCCTTCGACGGCGCGGAGTGCCTCGATGATGGCGGGCTCCTGGAACATGACGTGATCATCGATTATATCCAGGAAGACCTCGGCGGTACGATTGGCGAAGAATACAGTGACCCGACCGGAGAGGACAGGATTATTATTGTGGAGGAGGAACCGTAAGGGGGAAAGACCCATTGGAACCAATGAGAATGAATTTGGGGGCTGTCGTATTAAGTGATGCGGCAGGCTCTTCCTAATATTGCTATAACGCAAAAACCGGACTCGGAAGAGCCCGGTTTTTGTTGTAAAATTAAGTTATGCTGCTAACAAAAATCTTAGATAGAAGAAAGGGGTGCAATCCATGAAACGTATTTTGATTTGTGCCGAGGGTTCGGCTGTTCACTTGAAGAATGCAATCGTAGGATTCCTGACGAAGGAAGGATATGATTTTACAGACGCCACATCCCGTGATGACCTCAGCTATATAGAAGCAGGTTCTATTATAGGAGAGAGCATCTCAAAAGGAGAATATCAGCTCGGGATCGTCATGTGCGGTTCGGGGATGGGCGTCAATCTGGTGGCCAACCGTTACTCCGGTGTCTACTGCGGTCTGTGTGAGTCATTGCATACAGCCAGGATGGCCCGCACGATCACGAACTGCAACGTGCTGGCACTGGGCGGCAATATTGTGGCCTATGATCTGGCATGCCGGATGGTGAAGACATTCCTGGATACGGAATTTGGCGATACATTCCCGGCAGAAGACGTACCGCGTCTTAAAAAGATGTTCGCGGAGATGGACACAGTTGACAAAATGACCCATAAGTAATCTGCCGGGTGCCCGGGACTTTTGCCGTCATGGCCATCGGTTCTCCCTCGGAAACCAGGAAGCAGGCGGACGGGACCTGGATTTTATACTACGGGTTGAATGACAGTCCCGATCAGGGTTGTTAAGATGTGTACATAAGAAAAAGGACAGGAGTACCGCCTGTCCGAGAGACAGGCGGTTTTTGGGTTCATAGCTCAGCTGGCAGAGCGCCCGGCTGTTAACCGGTATGTCGCAGGTTCGAATCCTGCTGTTCCCTCTTTTTGAATAATGTATATTCTCTGATGATGTAATGGCAGCATACGCGTTTTCCAAACCCGGTGTGCGGGTTCAACTCCCGTTCAGAGATCTGAGGCCTCCTGGCAAAGAAGAGTAAAATATGTGCGCGTAGTTCAATTGGAGAGAATGCCCGTTTAACATACGGGAGATGCCGGTTCGATCCCGGCCGCAAACGCTGTATCCGTTCAGGATACCAATACAGGTCTGTAACTCAACAGAGGAGAGTATCTGTCCTACAAACAGAAGGTTTTGGGTTCAAGTCCCAACAGACCTACTGAAAAAACTGCAGCAGTTTCATTTGACAAACATGGGATACAGGCGGATGATCTGCCTGATATTCATAGTCCGGGCTTTTTAAGGCTTCGGGCTTTTTCATTTTTACAGACTGGATTCACGATAATGAATGAAATTTAGAACATATGCTTTGACGCTGTCAGATCACACGTAATACAATGATTCTGTAAAGGATTGACTGCCCGGCAGTCGGAAATGGAGGGAAGAGATGAGAGATGGATCTGTTTTCAGTAAGAGCATGGCAGGATTTCTGGCTGCCCTTCTGTCGGCAGGGATCATGCTGACAGGCTGCGGCAGCGGACCGGCGGCAGAAGAGGAAAATACTACTGCGGAAGCCGCAAAAGAGGAGGCTCCCGCGGAGGAAGCCTGGAATCCGTATACGGATACAAAGGAAGCTGCGGTCCGGGCTCTGTCAGACCGTCTGCAGGTAGCCAGTGAGGCGGTCTATGTCTATAAGGATTTCGGTCTGACGGAAAATCACTTTACTCAGAAAGCAAAAATGGCCGGATTCGACAGCAGCCTTGTTATGGACATGGATGAGAACTGGCAGGAGAATCCCTGGCAGGGAAACAGCTGCATCCGATGTGAGCAGGTCACCAAAATGGGAGACTGGGGAGGCTGGCTCTTCCTCAACGGCTATCTGCCGGCAGGTGAAACAGTGCCTTCTCTGAATGACGGCAGCGTCGGCGGACAGGGACTTGACCTGACTGGGGCGGACGCTCTCCGTTTCTATGCCCGGGGAGATCAGGGCGGTGAAACGGTGGAATTCTTTACAGCCGGCTTTGGCTACGACGGGACCACCAACGAAAGGACCGTGGAGTATCCCGACAGTACCATCAAGCAGTCTCTGGGCGAAGTCACTCTGACGGACGAATGGCAGGAATATGTCATTCCTCTGGAAGGGGAAGACCTCAGCTATGTCGTATGCGGCTTCGGCTATGTACTCAATGATATCATGGACGGCAATGCCGACAATGTATTCTATCTGGACGAGATCCGCTTTACCGGTGATTTTGAAAGCGCCCGGTCCGGCAAGGTCCTGCTGCGTTCCTACGATACCGACAACATCTATATCAAAAATGTAGCTTTCTCCTATGACAATGCCCTGGCGGCCATGGCTTTTATTTCCGAGGATATGCCCGACCAGGCAAAGTCGATCCTGGACGCTTTTGTCTACGCCATCGACCATGACAGGGCACTGGACAGCAGTGAGGAGACTGATTCCGGGGCCAGACGTGTCAGGAACGGCTACGCGGCCGGCGATATCAGCGCTTTTCCCGGATGGGAGAGCGGTGCAAGGCTGCCCGGCTGGTACCAGGCAGAGGAAAGCCAGTGGTATGAAGACCGCTACCAGGTAGGCAGCAATGTTGGAAATACCTCATATGTTGCCATGGCACTTCTGCAGTATTACAGCAGGTACGGAGGCCAGGAATATCTGGAGACCGCCTGCAGCCTGATGGACTGGGTCATCGACAACTGTCAGGATGAGGGCCCGGGCTTTACCGGCGGTTTCGACGGATGGGAAGAAGGAAATCCTCCCGTGGTCTATCCTTTTACCTATAAATCCATTGAGCATAACATTGACGCCTATGCGGTATTCAACGCCCTCTATAAGGAAACGGGAGAGGACAGATATCAGAAAGCCGCTCTGAGCGCTGAGGAATTCATCCTGTCCATGTATGATCCGGACAGGGGACTTTTCATGACAGGTACCCTGGATGACGGCAGTACCCCCAACAAGAGCGTGGTGGTACTGGATGCCCAGGTCTGGTGCGCCATGGCTCTGGGCCAGGACTTCGCGCCTTATGAACCTGCCCTGGAAGTCGTGGAATCCATGAAGACACCGGAAGGCGCCTATCCCTTCTGCCAGGAGAATAAAAACGGCGGATGGTGGGCGGAAGGCACAGCCTACACAGCCCTCATGTACAGACTGCGGGGAGACAGGACCGGCTACGAGGAGGCCATGGAAGCCCTTGCTTCCATCCAGAATGAGAACGGACTCTTCCCTGCCGCCACAGTTGACAACCTGTCCACCGGCATGGATCTCTTCGACGGATCTCCCTGGGAGTATTCCACAGATCTGCATATTGCGCCTGCGGCCTGGTTCATTATGGCAGCCAACGGATTCAATCCGTATAGTTTCTGAATTGTTTCTGCTATTGAATCTGCATTGTTTCTGCCGGTCTGATGACAGGGCCGGAGACATAGTGTAAGGTAGGGACAGGAGATGCAGCTGCAGCTGTTTGCGGAGTTGATTATCATCCTGTGGATCCGGGATGAAAAAGGAGGCGACTATGTACAGAAGTGGTTTGGGATGGCGCAGTTTTGACCCCAGAGAGGCAGTGTCGGCTGTCCATGAGATTGAAAATCCCGCGGCGCTCCGGCAGGTCATCTTTGAAGCCAGAAATCCGGAGGCGCGCCGTCTGGCTCTGATCAAGCTGGGCGACAAGGCCCTGATGGGATCCTTTGCCCTTTCCGATCCTTCCCCCATCGTGCGGCGCAGGATGGCCAGGGCGCTTGATGACCCGGCCGTTCTGGAGAAGATCCTGGAGGAGGATGATGACAGATCCGTCAGGGATGCCGCCGGCAGCCGTCTGGATCAGCTGGAAACAGAAAAGGCTGCGGAAACAGAAAAGGCTGCAGAAGAGGCAAAAGAACAGCAGGAAGACAGCCCGGATATTTTGGAAAGGAAAAAGAAAGAAGCCGTCATCCAGGCTGCCATCGAATATATCACAAAGCTCTTTGCGGACAGCCCCGGCAGCCATGACGCGGACCATACCCTGCGTGTCTATCATAATGCCCTGGCCATCGCGGATTCCCTGAAGCAATGTGACAGATGGGTGGTCTCCCTGGCTGCCATTCTTCATGATACGGATGACCATAAGCTCTTTCAAACGGAAAACAATGAAAATGCCAGAGCATTCATGACGCAGCAGAAGATTGACGCGGATACAGCCGACAGGATCTGCCGGATCATCAATGAGGTCTCTTTCAGCAGGAACCGGGGCAGGCGTCCCTCTTCTCTGGAGGGGATGATCGTACAGGACGCGGACCGGCTGGACGCCATGGGGGCTGTGGGAATCGCCAGGACCTTTGCCTTTGGCGGGGAGCAGGGCAGATCCCTGCAGTCGTCCATCGATCATTTTTATGAAAAGCTGCTGCTGCTCCGGAGTGAGATGAATACGCACGCGGGCAGGTGCATGGCCGCGGAGCGGCATACATTTATGGAAGCGTTTCTTGAGGAATACAAAAAGGAGATGTGGTTTTTACGTCAGGGAAATGAAGAGGAGACACCATGCTGAAGGTAACCTATTTTGGAACAACGACGCTGTTGTTTGATGACGGTAAAGACCAGATTCTTTTCGATGCCCATGTTACCAGACCATCCCTCATCAAATATGCCGGAGGGGCGAAAGAAAGAACAAATACAGCTCTGTGTGATAAGCTGATTCGTCTCCACAAGATCCGCAGACTTCGGGCTGTCTTTATTTCCCACACCCATCACGATCATGTAATGGACGCGCCCTATATCGCCGGCCGATGCGGCGCGATGATCTACGGAAGCGAATCCGCACGGAATGTCGCGCTTGGAGGCGGACTTCCGGAGGATCGTATCGTCGTATTCGGACACGGAAGCTGCTATACGATTGGTGAATATAAAATAAGCATTCTGGCATCCCTCCACTCGAAGCCGACCATATTGAATAATGACCTCGGGCAACCGATTCCCGAACCGCTGGAGCAGCCGGCCGGTCTGAGAGAATACAAAGAGGGCGGGTCCTATGACTTTTTCATTGAACACGGAGATCAGAAAATCCTGATCCGCCCCAGTTTCAATTACATCAAAGGGCAGCTGGACGGTATTCAGGCGGATGTCCTGTTCCTCGGCGTCGCGGGTATCGCAAAGGCGGATCCCGAAACGGAAAAGATTTTCTTTGCGGAGACAGTAAAAAAGACAGGCGCGAAACTTGTGATCCCTGTGCACTGGGACAACTTCTTCTCCCCGCTCGATCGTCCGATCACAGGTATGCCGGGGTTCATAGAAAATACGGAACTGGTCTTCTACAAAGTGGCAAAATACTGTGAAGCCCACGATGTGAATTTCCTCATTCAATATCCCCGTACGAGTATTACCATTTGAAAGCAATAAGGAGTTCATCGCTGCAGAAGCGGTGGACTCCTTTTCCTTTGAACAATATGTGCAAAAGGACGTATCACGTGACACATTTTGTAACTATGTGTGACTCGGGATACGTCTTTTT
>ONRU01000034.1:16219-20333 GCA_900320325.1 uncultured Lachnospiraceae bacterium | reverse complement strand
AATATTTGTTGCGCCAAACCGGCAGATCCGGGGATTCCGACAGCAGAGAATCATGCTATACTGGAGAAAAGGAATAGATCCGGAAATAGAACGGGGCTTCAAAAAACGGTGGAGATTCCTTTCCGGGAACAGTGTTCACAGTTTGCCAGTATATTAGAAAGGGAGCAGGATGCCGCACGGACATCCTCCGGGGATAAGGATGGAATATAAGCTTAAGAGAGTGGGCAGAGAACTGGTCATGCCCGGTAAAGTGATTGATTTTTACAGGGATACAATGGAACTGCCGGATGGCAGGATTGAGAAATGGGATTATATTGACCATAAACGCGGCGGCGCCTGCATCGTACCTGTATTGCCGGACGGCAGGATTCTGATGATCCATCAGTACCGTCCTGCGATCGACAGGGGGACACTGGAACTTCCGGCAGGCGCAAGAGACAGCATACAGGAAGACACGGCGGTTACGGCAGCCAGAGAGCTGGAGGAAGAAACAGGCTACAGAAGCGATAAGATCACGCTCCTCCTGAAACTGAAATCGGCGGTGGCGTATTGCAGTGAATTTACGGATGTGTATCTGGCAGAGGATCTGATTCCCATAGGCGGCCAGCATCTGGATGAGGCTGAGGAGATCCGGATTGAGGCTTTTGATCTGGATACCCTGCTTGGAAAAATCTATAGCGGGCAGATTCAGGATGCCAAGACTGCAGCCGGAATCCTGGCCTACAGCACACGCCTGTATAAAGAAGGAAAATAAAGCAGGGGCAGGGGAAAAGGCGGATTCGCAGCCGGGAACAAATCTTCAGACAATATAAAAACAGAAAAAATATTGTGCGAAAAGAAAAATAGCGGTTGACAAAAACCCCTGGTTTGGATAGTATATTACTTGTCTGTTGCAGGAATGCGCAGGCAGGTATAAATGCGATAGTAGTACAGTTGGTAGTACGCCACCTTGCCAAGGTGGAGGTCGCGAGTTCGAGCCTCGTCTATCGCTCTGAAGCGGAAGTCCAATAAACGTTGGATTTCCGCTGTTTTTTTGCTGTTGGTGTTTTTCTTCCCATGGTTACCAAAGCGGGTTTTGGTTACCGTAGTAACCAGAAGCTCTCAGCGCAACATTTGGCCAGTCGGCCGGTGTTACACTGAGAGCATTTTTTCTTCCATGAGGTCTTTGAGCTGCAGGAAGAAGGGGATTATGTCTTCAAGGTCAAAGTCCATCTGACCTCTGCCGGCCTCACCGTCCAGTACTTTCCGGAACCTTTCGACGTCCATGCCGGTAAAATAGTGCCTTTCTGCTACCAGGGCGGAATTCCCGAAGAGCCTGGCGGCATCTTCGATGGAACCGCCGTCCAGGTTCACATAGCGGGAGATCGCGTTCCTGCGGAAGGCGTGGGTCCCTCTGACAGTATCCCTGCAGACCGGGATCTCCAGGGCCCGGCACATGCGGCGGTAGAAGTTATATACCGTGTTGTTGGTGATGACGCCTTCCTGCGAATCCGCGGGAAAGAGATACTCGCTGCCGGGGTAATAGAGCCTGTGGACTTCTTTGAGCCTCTCCAGCAGGTCCCGTACCTCTCTGGTGATGGGGAACTGCCGCTCTTTGCCGTTCTTGGTGTGGCCCACGATGTGGAAGGTATCCTTGCCGCCGGTACCTGTTCTGGGCTTCAGGGTGATCTGTTCACGCCCGATCCCGATCCAGAAGTCGTGGATGTCGCTCCAGCGCAGGGGCGGGACCTCTCCCCGGCGCAGGCCCAGCAGGATCTGCATCTCCAGGGCGTAAGCCGGCAGGTAAGAGGGTGCCTTCCTGTGCTTTTCCGCGATGTAATCCATGATCTTTGCCATTTCTTCCGGGCTGTAGGCCCTTTCCGCTATGGGGACATCTGGAAGGACCATATCCCTGAACTGGGAAAAATCACAGCGCAGGTAGGTGTTCTCCCGGATCCAGCGCCTGTGGAAGGCCAGGTCCATGACCTGCCTGATCACAGTCTTCATGGACTGCCAGGCCCGTTTCCGGAGGTCGTAGCGTTCCAGGTTCATGCGGCAGACCGTTTCGATATCCAGCTCCGTGATCTCATCGACATAGAGCTTTTCAAAGTCTGTGCCGGTGAAGAAGCGGTCATAGGACTGCCAGTGCCGGGATACGGTATTGGATACCGAATAGCCCCTTTCCGGGTTCTTGACAAGGTCACGGGTCCGCTGCTGGAGGATCCCATAGGCTTCCCGGAAGGTCTTGCGTACCTCTCCGGCCTCGCCGTGTTCAAAGCGGAGGACCTTGCTCTGCAGTTCGTCTATTGTTCTTGCCTTGAGCTGCCTGCGCCCGTTTTTCTTCAGCGGATCTTTGACATAGCAGTGAAAGTAGCCGTCACTGCTCGGCTTTTCAGGGAACTTGTATTTTTCCAATGCTTTCTGCTCCAATGCTTTCCTGTACAGTTCCCTGGCCGTCTCCAGGTCAAAAATAGCATCCCCGGCGGGAGAAGACAAGAGCTGTGAGAGCACGGCCCTGCGGAGCTCCGGATCGGGGGGAGCGGGAGCAGACGGTATTCTGTTTTTGTCCATGTCCCTGACCTCTCACAGATCTTCCCCGGGCCCAAGGATCCGTTCCAGCAGATCAAAGTCATACTCGTGCTGCTCGAAGTCATTAAAACGGTTCTTTCTGCCCTCGCGCGCACGCGCGTTATTACTCTTAGATTTCTCTATAGTATTCTTATGTGAAGTTTTTTCACTCGTTTCCTGTGAAGTTATTTCACACGGGACTTCACACGTGGCGTGTGAAGAAAGTTCACCCGCGGCGTGTGGAGAAAGTTCACCCGGAGGGCCCGCGGTCCCGTAGCCGTACCGGACCATGCAGCCGTGCCGTTCCAGAAGGACCTTCCTGATCATGCCCCTGTCTTCCAGGGAAGAGAGGATGCGGTTGACCCTCTCCCTGGAAAGCTTCGTCCAACTGGCGATATAAGCCTGCCCGCCCTTCATCAGGAGCCCTTTCCGGGAGAAGCCCAGGACCAGGGAATAGACTGCGGCTTCCGACAGGGAACGGATCCGGGGATCATGGATGACGGATTCAGGGATCAGGAGATAGGCTTCATCCCCTGATGTTTTCTGTTTTCCTGTCATGGCCCGGGCTCCTTCCGTCTGCGATCAGGGACTCGAAGTACCGCCTCGGGAGCCGGCCGGCAATGGTGAGATAGCCCTGCTCCCGCAGCTTCTCGTTTTCCCTGCGGATGATCATGTATGCCTTGGCCCTGCTGACAGAGCAGGCCGCGGCGACCTCATCAGCGCCGATATAGAGGGATCCTGTCGTATCCATCCTGTCTACCTCCTTGAGAATTATTCAAAATGGTGTATTTCTGTATATAGAATACAGCTATTACTGGATTAAAGTCAATAGAGATTATCCAAAAAGAATAATTATTTTAAGGAGAATGAATTTAATGGGGGAATCTGTTATACTTTTGGGGAAATGGAGGTCATGAAATGGGTGCCAGCATAGGGGAGAACATCCGGAGGATCCGGATCAGGAAAGGGCTCAGCCAGAAAGAACTGGCTGAGAAAGCAGGGATGTCGAACGTCCTGCTCAATAACTATGAGCATGGCCTGCGCAACCCGAAAGCGGAAACGCTGCAGAGGATCGCACAGGCGCTGGGCGTCAGCCCTGAGGTCCTGCAGGGAGAGGAAATGAGCGAAATGCAGGCAAAAAAGCGCCTGTACGCCATTTTCAGCCAGTTTGGCGGCCAGGCGGCCGAGATCGGCGGAAAAACGCTTGTATGCTTCGAAAAACTGGATCTGGGGGCACTCTGCAGGAATTATCAGATCTATCGGCAGAGATCTGCTGAAGCGGAAGCGGAACAGGATGCCGGAAAACGGGAAGAAATGAAAAAGGCAGCCTGGAACGGCTTTGAAGAGTGGATGGAGCTGGGAGAAGAATAAAAAAGCAGCCGGGAGCGGCTCTGAAAATGGACGGTTCCGGGCAGAAAGAGGTTTTTGGCCGGAATAAAAAGCTGAAAAGGGTTACGGTCTTGGTTACCGATGGGAAGGGAGACGGCCGGAGAATGTTGATTTTTGGTACTTTTTCGTTCAATGTCCTGTCCTTCGAGCCTCGTCTATCGCTCTGAAGCGGAAGTCC
>ONRU01000034.1:0-16213 GCA_900320325.1 uncultured Lachnospiraceae bacterium | reverse complement strand
CGATGGGAAGGGAGACGGCCGGAGAATGTTGATTTTTGGTACTTTTTCGTTCAATGTCCTGTCCTTCGAGCCTCGTCTATCGCTCTGAAGCGGAAGTCCAATAAATGTTGGATTTCCGCTGTTTTTTTGATTTAACAGTAACCATTTTCACTATTACCCGGGCCCTTTTTTATTACCCTGGGTAATAAGGTGCTCAAAGCGCAATATTTGGCCAGCCGGCCGGTGCTGCGCTGATTGAAAAATGCTCCCGATATGGCTTTTTGTGCGGAAAAGTCATATCGGGAGCGTTTGTTCTTCTTCGGGAGATTTTTCGGCTATTTGTGATAAAATGTTACCATCAGGGAAAGCGGCCGCCCGGCCCTGCTTTCCGGGAGAGGACGAGATCGGAATGAGCCAGATGACAGGATACAGTCGGATATTCGGAGGAAAGCTGCAGATCGACGGCGGCGCGCTGAAAATGATCGCGGTCGTGACCATGTTCATCGACCATCTTACATTGTGTTTTCTGGAAGTGGTCAAAGGACCGGACGGCAGGGCCATCCTTTACAGCATTCCCTATGGGAAAGTGCTGGACAGGATCGGCCGGGGCATCGGCCGGACTGCCTTTCCCATATTCTGTTTTATGGTCGTGGAGGCGCTGATTTATACCCACAGCCGCGTCAGTTATCTGATCAGGATGCTGCTGTTCGCGGCGATTTCCCATTATCCCTTTAATTGGATGATCTTTTCCGGCAGCGAAAAGATCCACTGCAGCGTCATGGCCACGCTGGCCCTGGGATTTCTGGCTGTCTGGATCATGGATGCCATGGCCGGGGCCTGTCTGGGACGGCAGTATACGATCAGGGCATACAAAGGACTGGATCCTGTACCGGAAGAGGAAAGGGGGCAGCCGATTGGCAGCAGCGGCCTTTACGGTAACAGATTTGTCAATATCGCGGTCTTCGGGATCGTTTCCGTGTCCTCCTGCGCCGGTTTCTGCGGGCTGGCAGCCGCGGCCCATACAGATTACCGGTATGGCGGCGTGCTGCTGGTCGTCATTTTTTATTTACTTTACAGGATCCGCGATCTGTCCCTGGCGGCCGGCTGGGCCTGGATCAGTTATTATAATGAAAGTGAATTGCTGGCATTTCCGGGCTTTTTACTGTTGAAGTGCTATAATGGAAAAAAGGGAATGCAGAACAAATACTTCTTTTATATATTCTACCCGGCCCATCTGCTTCTTTTATATCTGGTCCGAAGAGCTCTCTTTGGCGCCTGATGATGGATGCGGGAAAAGTAAGGCGCGGCCGGATGGAATTCCGTACGATTCATAGCAGGAGGGCTATATGGAACTCAGATTTATTGGAGCCGATCATGAAGTAACAGGCAGCTGCCATTACCTGCAGGTGGGCGGAAAACACATTTTGATCGATGTCGGTATGGAACAGGGCAGAGATGTTTTTGAAAACCAGCCCCTGCCGGTCCCGGCATCCTCCATCGATTTTGTTTTTCTGACCCATGCCCATATCGACCATAGCGGAATGCTTCCCAAGATCTGTCATGACGGTTTCAGAGGCGGGGTCATCTGCACAGGCGCCACACGTGCCCTGTGTGAGATCATGCTGCGTGACTCTGCCCATATCCAGGCGCAGGAAACAGAATGGCGCAGCAAAAAGGTCAAAAAGAGCGCGGAAGAGAAAGAGTACGAACCGATCTACACCATGGAAGACGTCATGACGGTCATGAAACAGTTCAGTACTTATCCTTACGGAAAGATATTTACCCTTTGCGAAGGCGTTAAATTCCGCTTTACGGATATCGGCCATCTGCTGGGATCCTGCAGTATTGAGCTCTGGCTGACAGAAGGCGGCGTCACCCGCAAGATCGTTTTCTCGGGTGATATCGGCAACAACGATCAGCCCCTGCTCCGGGATCCCGCACTGACGGAAGAGGCGGAATATGTTGTTATGGAATCCACTTACGGAGACCGCTACCACGAGAAGGAGAAGATCGATCCGGTCGAGGAGCTGGCCAATATCATCAGCGAGACTTTGTCCCGGGGCGGCAATGTCGTCATTCCTTCCTTCGCCATCGGCAGGACCCAGGTCATGCTCTACTATATCCGCCAGATCAAATATAACAATATGATTCCGGACTATCCGGACTTCCCTGTCTATGTGGACAGTCCCCTGGCTGTTTCCGCGACAGAGATCTTTATGGAAAATGAACAGGACTGCTTTGATGAAGAGGCCATGAGCCTGGTCCGGCAGGGCATCAACCCCATCCAGTTCAGGAACCTGCGCCTGTCGATCACAACGGAGGAATCCAAGGCCATCAACGAGGATGATGAGCCAAAGGTCATCATCAGCGCCTCCGGCATGTGCGACGCGGGCCGGATCCGCCACCACCTGCAGTTCAATCTGGGGCGGCCGGAATCCACCATTGTATTCGTCGGCTATCAGGCGGAAGGATCGCCCGGCAGGAAGCTGCTCGACGGCGCGGATGAGATCAAGCTGTTCGGCGAGCCGGTCCTGGTCCGCGCCAAAATCGTCATGATGCAGGGCATGTCCGGACATGCCGACAAGGCGGGTCTGCTGCACTGGATCGGCGGTTTTAAGACAAAACCCAAGCAGATCTTTGTTGTACATGGAGATGACGCTGTGGCCGACGCTTTTGCCGGCTGCCTGGCAGAGGAATACGGCTATAATGCCATGGCCCCCTACAGCGGGACCCGGTATGACCTTTCCAACGGCAAATTTATCGAGATTACCAAAGGGATACCGGTCATGCAGAAAGAACAGAAGAGTGCCCGCTCCGAGATCTTTGTCCGCCTGAAGACAGCCGGCCGGGATCTGAACGCTTTCATTGAAATGTGCAGCGGGCTTCCCAATAAGGATATGGAACATTTCACCCGGGATCTGAAGGCGCTGATGGAGAAATATAAGCGCTGAAGGAATGCCTGCTTTTGGGCATGCCTGTTTTTGGTGGCAAAGTCATGACTTTTCGGGTATAATGGTGTATTGCAAATCGTTATGGCTGAATCTGCGCCCTTTTGTCACAGGATCAGAGGGCGCTCTTACAAGCTGTCCGGAGACAGCCGGCCGGCATCCGCCTTTGTTTTTCGGAGGGGATGCCAAAAAAAGAAAGAGGTGTTCCATTGAGCAAAGCGGATCAGATATTTGTTTCCATGTGCAGAGATATCCTTGAGAACGGTACCAGTACAGAGGGAGAGAAGGTCCGCCCCCACTGGTCCGACGGGACACCTGCCTATACCATTAAGAAATTCGGCGTCTGCAACCGTTATGACCTGCAGGAGGAATTCCCCCTGCTGACCCTGCGCCGGACCGCCCTGAAGAGCTGTACCGATGAAATGCTCTGGATCTGGCAGCAGAAGTCCAATAACATCCATGATCTGCACAGCCATATCTGGGATGAGTGGGCGGATGAGAACGGATCCATCGGCAAAGCCTACGGTTATCAGTTGGGCGTGAAGCATCAGTATAAGGAAGGGATGATGGATCAGGTGGACCGGGTCATCTATGACCTGAAGAACAATCCCTTCAGCAGGCGTATCATGACCAATATTTATGTCCATCAGGATCTGCATGAAATGCGCCTTTATCCCTGCGCCTACAGCATGACCTTCAACGTTACCCAGAAAAAGGGAGATGATAAGCTGACGCTGAACGCGGTCCTCAATCAGCGGTCCCAGGACGTGCTGACCGCCAATAACTGGAATGTGGTCCAGTACGCGGTCCTGGTCCATATGCTGGCCCAGGTCTGTGATATGCGTGCCGGTGAGCTGGTCCATATGATCGCCGACGCCCACATTTATGACCGCCACATTCCCCTGATCCGGGAACTGATCGAACGGGAGCAGTATCCCGCTCCGGCATTCCATCTGAACCCCGAGGTCAGGGATTTCTATCAGTTTACAAGAGATGACGTATCTGTGACCGGATATAAAACTGGTGAACAGATCAGGAACATACCGGTCGCCATCTGATCCGGCAGAGCGGCCGCAGGCAGGAGAGAGTAGATTTATGAATCTGATCGTTGCAGTTGATAAGAACTGGGCTATAGGAAATAAAGGAAGGCTGCTTGTCAGCATTCCCGGAGATCACAAGATGTTCCGCCGGGAGACCCTGGGCAAGGTGGTCGTTTACGGAAGAAAGACCCTGGAGACATTTCCCATGCAGCAGCCTCTGGACCGGAGGACCAATATTGTCCTGTCCGCAAACCCGAAGCTGCAGGTCCGCGGGGCCGCGGTCGTGCACAGCATTCCCGAACTGCTGGAGGAACTGAAACAGTATGACAGCAGCGACATCTATATCATCGGCGGTGAGAGCGTTTACCGCCAGATGCTGCCTTACTGCGATACTGCCCATGTCACCATGATCGATTATGCCTATGAGGCGGACGCGTATTTCCCGAATCTGGATAAAGATCCGGAATGGGAGATCACGGCGGATTCCGATGAGCAGACGTATTTTGATATTCCCTACACTTTCCTGCGCTATTCCAGAAAGGCAGGGGGCGCGTCCGTGCCTTCCGGAGACGGCGCGTAAGGGGCCGTCAGAAGAAACCCCGCGGCAGCTGTCAGGAACAGCTGAAAGCGGGATCGGAAAAAAGAACCCGATAAAGAAGCAGAGAACAGGAGCCGGGCAGAGGCCCGGACAGAGGAAATGATTATATTATGAAGCAATGTAAATATTACAGACGCCGCGCGGTCCTGTTCGCGGCCCTGCTGCTGGTCTGCGCGGTCCTGTCGGCAGGCTGCGGGCGGATCATTATGACCACCGGCTACGCGGATGACCAGGTCTTTCAGATGGGCGGCAAATACACCGGGATCGGAGAAGTCCGGGTCTACCTGCTGGATCAGATCAAGAACTGCCAGGCCCTGCTGGAAAGCGGCAGCCTGTCCGAGGCAGAGGCCGCGGATATGAAAGAATCCATCAAGAATAAGGCAATTTCCCAGATCTCCCGGGTCAAGGCTCTGAACTTCATGGCCATTGCCGACAATATCATGCTGACAGATGAAGAGGAACAGAAGGCGGCGGACGCGGCCCAGAGGTATTTCAACGCCCTGTCCGCGAAGGAGAAGGCCTGGCTGCTGATGGACGCGGAGGAGCTGACGGCCATGTTCCGGGAATATGCCCTGGCTGACAAGGTCTGGCAGAGCCTGGGAGACAGCTTTGAGGACAGATACAATACCTTTATCCGCAGCCTGGACAGCGACCTGAACCTGAAACTGTGGAACAGCATTGAGATCGAACCGGTCGATCCGGAGGCGGACGCCGGCAATTCTTTCATCGCGGCATATAACAATATTTTTGGAGGATAAGGTGAAAACACTCGCAATAGCACTGTTCATAGGGCTCTATGCTGTCATGATCCTGCAGCCCCGCTACCGGGTCGGCGCGGCGGTATTTACAGCTGTTTTATTTATCGTATCCGGTATCGTTCCGCTGTCCCATGTCATTCCGGCCATTGACTGGAATGTCCTGATGATGATGACGGGCACCATGATCCTGGTCTATTATTTCATCGATTCCAGAATGCCGGAACGGATCGCGGACCTTCTGCTGGACAAAGCGCCCAATGTCATGATGGTCACCATATATATGTCCCTGTTCGCGGGCCTGATCTCCGCCTTCATCGACAATGTCGCGACCGTTGTTATGGTCGCTCCGGTGGCGCTGGCCATCTGTAAAAAGCTGAAGATCTCACCGGTCGCCATGGTCCTGTGTATCGCGGTCTCCTCCAACCTGCAGGGTGCCGCCACACTGGTCGGCGATACGACTTCGATCATGCTGGGCGCCTACGCCGGCATGGACTTTATCAGCTTCTTCTGGATGCAGGGAAGGCCGGGCATCTTCTTCGCGGTCGAGCTGGGCGCCCTGATGACTGTCCCGATCATGATGTTTATTTTCCGCAATGACAAACAGAAGGTCACATCCACCCAGAAGACAAAGGTGACCAACTATATCCCCTCCTTCGGTCTGGTCGGTGTCGTTGTATGCCTGATCGCGGCTTCTTTTATCAAGGACAAGCCGCCCGTCACCAACGGTCTGATCTGTATGACCATGGCGGCCCTGATGATGTGCCTGGACTATTTCAAGACCAGAAAAACAGTCAACGCCAACAAGGCGGTCAGGAGCGTGGATACCCAGACGCTGACCCTGCTGCTGAGCCTCTTCCTGATCATTCAGGGCATCAACGAAGTCGGTGTGATCGATGACCTTTCGGACTTCATTGTCCGGACGGGCGGAGATGATATCTTTATCCTGTATACCATTATTGTATGGGGGTCTGTCGTGGTCTCCGCTTTTGTTGACAACATCCCCTATGTCGCCACCATGCTGCCGGTCCTGGCAGGCGTTACCTCCAGGCTGGGAATCTCACCCTACCTCCTTTATTTCGGACTGCTGACGGGAGCGACCCTGGGCGGCAACCTGACCCCGATCGGCGCCTCCGCCAATATCACCGCGGTAGGCCTGCTGAGAAAAGAAGGCTATGAAGTATCCTTCCCGGAATTCATGAAGATCGGCGTGCCCTTTACCCTGACTGCGGTAATGTCCGGTTATCTCTTCATATGGTTCTTCTGGAAAGGGACCATATGATCCTTCAGCATCCGGTACAGACCGTGAAAGGAAGAAAGAGAAATATTATTAGCACTCACATTAAGTGAGTGCTAATTTTTTATTGACTTTTACTCCATTCAGGGATACACTAAACAATTGTAAAAACAATCGTGTCAACGATTGTATCGACAATTGTTTTACCAATTGTAAAAAACAATCGTGTCAACGATTGCAACGACAATTGAAACGAAGTCCTTTGAGGCAGCGGCGGACAGGCCGCCAAAAAAGAGAAATCGGCCCCGGACCGGTCATCCGGTCGGGAACAGCCATTCATTTATTTAATAATAATGTTCGAACTGAAAGGAGCAATCAGATATGGCAGAAAGAGGATCATTATCAATCAACAGTGAAAATATGTTTCCGATCATCAAGAAGTGGCTCTATTCAGACCATGATATCTTTTTGAGAGAGCTGGTCTCCAACGGCTGCGACGCGATCACCAAGCTGAAAAAGCTGGATGTAATCGGTGATTATGAACTGCCGGAAGATTATAAGGCACGGATCGATATCATCGTTGACCCCACGGAAAAGACCATCCAGGTCCGTGATAACGGTCTTGGCATGACCGGAGATGAGGTCAAGGAATACATCAACAATATCGCTTTTTCCGGCGCGGAGGCATTCCTGGAGAAATACAAGGACAAGGCGACTGGAGACCAGATCATCGGACATTTCGGTCTGGGATTTTATTCCGCCTTCATGGTCGCTGATAAAGTGACCATCGATACCCTGTCCTATCAGGACGGTGCCCAGGCAGTACACTGGGAATGCGACGGCGGCAGCGAGTTTACCCTGGATACCAGCGACAAGAAGGATGTGGGCACGGTCGTGACCCTGTATCTGTCAGATGACTGCAAGGAATTCGCCAACTACTGGCGGGCACAGGAAGTCATCGAGAAATACTGCTCCTTCATGCCTGTCGAGATCTATCTGTCTGAGCTGAACACTTCCATGACCGAGACCATTAAGGAGTCTGAGAGAAGGCCGGAAGATGTCGTCATCGAAGTGATCGAGCCCCAGAAGAAGGAAGGCGAAGAACAGAAGGAAGATCAGGAAAAGGAGCTGAAGATCCGCAAGCGGCCGGCCCTGATGAACGAGATCCATCCCCTCTGGGGCAAGAATCCCAAAGACTGCACCGATGAGGAATACAAGGAATTCTACAGAAAGGTCTTCAAGGATTATAAAGAGCCCCTGTTCTGGATCCACCTGAACATGGACTATCCTTTTAATCTCAAGGGCATCCTTTACTTCCCCAAGATCAACCTGGAATATGAATCCGCCGAGGGTGTGATCAAGCTGTATAACAACCAGGTATTTATCGCGGATAACATCAAGGAAGTCATTCCGGAATTCCTGATGCTGCTCAAGGGCGCCATTGACTGCCCTGACCTGCCCCTGAACGTTTCCAGAAGCGCCCTGCAGAACGACGGTTTTGTCACCAAGATTTCCGATTATATTACCAAGAAGGTGGCGGACAAGCTGTCCGGCATGTGCAAGACCGATAAGGAGAACTACGACAAGTACTGGGACGACATCAGCCCCTTCATCAAGTACGGCTGTCTGCGCGACGACAAGTTCTGCAAGAAGATGACCGACTATATCCTCTTCAAGGATCTGGACGGCAAGTTCCTGACCCTGCCCGAAGCCCTGGAAGTCAATAAGATTGACGTGGAAGAAGAGGAAGCCGTAGATGAGAACGGCGAAAAGGTCGAGGCTGAGGTCGTGGAAGAGGAGAAGGCGGAAGAGCCCAAACAGGACCGCACCATCTACTACGTGACCGATGAGCAGCAGCAGAGCCAGTATATCAAGATGTTCCGGGCCCAGAAGATGCAGGCCTTTATCCTCCGGGATAACATTGACCAGCCCTTCATCCAGCAGCTGGAAGCCAAGAATGAAGGCATCCATTTCGCCAGGATCGACGCGGATATCCAGGACGCCCTCAAGGCCCGTACTGGCAAAAAGGCCGCCGCGGCTCTCCGCGAGCAGGAAGAGCAGCTGGCCAAAACGCTCAAAAAAGCCGTGAAGAACGACAAGCTGACGGTCCGGCTGGAGAATCTCAAGGATAAGAAGACCGCTTCCATCCTGACTGTGGACGAACAGAGCCGCCGTATGGCTGATATGATGAAGATGTACGCGGCCCAGGGCATGGGATTTGGCATGGACGGTTTCGGCAAGGAAGGCCAGACCCTGATCCTCAACGCCAAGCACCCCCTGGTCAGCTATCTGCTGGACCACCAGGAAGGCAAAGACGCCAAACTGATCTGCCAGCAGCTCTATGATCTGGCGCAGATTCAGAACGCCCCCCTGTCCGCGGATGACATGACCAGGTTCATCCAGAGGTCCAACGACATCATGCTGATGCTGGCTAAGGATGCCGCTAAGGCAGAAGTGCCTGCGGAAACAGAAGAAGCTGCGGAAACAGAAGAAGCTGCGGAAGCGGAAGAAACAGCGGAAGCGGAAGAAACAGCGGCAGCGGAGACAGACGCGGAATAAGGTAAAAGGGAATCAGATGCCGGAGGCCTTCTTCCGAAAGACAGAGAGGTTCTTGCGGATATCTCTGCCTATACAGAAGAACACTGAACTATGTTATAATTCCCTGTGGAACATTGCTTCCGCAGGGAATTTTTTGATTTTGCGGATTTTTCCATATTACGATCACAGACAGGACAGGGAACGAAATTCCATGGAACAGACTATGAGCGGACTGATTTTTTCAGTCAATGAACTGAATCTGATGCTGGCACCCGGACAGGTGGTGGACGGCTATATAGAGGTGCGGCAGCCCCTGGGACAGGCTTTTGAAGGCGTGGTCCGGGCTTCGGGCGTGGGTATGGAATGCAGCGAGGCCAGGATCGGCAGCCGGACGGGCATGTTCCCCTGGCGTTTTGACGCGGACGGCTTCGAAGACGGTGATGTGGTGGACGGGAGCTTCCGTCTGATCACGGACCACGGGGAATACAGCATCCCCTATCATGTCCTGGTCTCCGCGCCGGTCAGTGAATCCATGAGCGAGCAGATCATGGACAAGGACGGGTTTCCGGCCATGGCGGAAGACGACTGGGACGCCGCCCTTGCTTTTTATTACAGCCGGGCTTTTACGGATATCCTTGGGACAGACGCGGACAGGGCTCTGTATGCCGGCCTGTCCAGAGACCGGGGGAGCAGCCGCAACATGGAATCCTTCCTGGTCCACGCCTGCGGCAAGGCGCCTGTCACCTTTGAGACAGAGATCAGCGGGATCGAGACCGAAATCTTCGGCCCCGGCTTTCAGTCCAGGGTCAGGCGTCCCGAATATGAAATCGGGATCCTGCGGTCCGGCTGGGGCCATACAAAGATTACGGCAGAGACAGACTGTGATTATCTGACGCTGGTGCCTGCGTCACTGACTGCGGAGGATTTTGAAAGCAACGCCGCTTCCATACGGGTCCGGATCGACGATACCAGGCTCCATGCAGGCTGGAACTATGCGCGGATCATCCTCCGGTCACCGGAGCAGACCAGGGTCATCCCCGTGAAGATCCGTTATCGCCGCCGGTCCGACCACGCGGTCCGCAGGAACAGGGCCAGGGACCGGGCTGTTGCGGGGCTTCTTCGCTGCTATGAGGAGATCGCGGCCGGCCGGACGGACAAAGAGGTATGCCTGGCCAGGGCCAGGCACCTGATCGGCAGTCTGCGGGCCGCGGAGCCGGGATCCATCCTGGCGGACCTTTATCAGATCCACCTGCAGCTGGCCATGGACCGCAGCCGGGCCGCGGCCGAAGGGCTGGACCTGCTGCGCAAGCGTCTGGCCGGTGTACCTGCTTCGGAAGTCATGGAAATGAACTACCAGCAGTATAAATATGAAGACGACGAGCTCTACTGCTACCGCCAGTATCTAACCGCCCTCTGTTATAAGGACGGACATATCATCACCCCCAGGGTGGCCCGGCTGGTCCGGGAGCGCCTGCGCCGTAATGAAGGAAACTGGCGGATCGCCTGGATGTACATGGAACTGGCGCCGGAATACAGCGGCCAGACAGGAGCCCGCTGGGAATTCATGCGCCGCCAGTACGAACGGGGCAGCCGCGGTTCTGTCATGTATCTGGAGGCCTGGGAGATGATCGCGGCCAATCCCGCCCTCATTTTTGAGAAGGACAGCTACCGCTCACCCAGAAAACAGAACGGGACCTATCTGTTCCAGATCCTGCATTATGCCGTCCGCTGGGGGATCATGACCCCTGCGGTCATGGAACAGGTCCTTTATATGGTGGATACTTCCAGGGGCTTTTCGCCCATGCTGGCAGGGATCCTGATCAAAGCCATGGAGATCCCCGCTCTCTCGCCCATGAAGGAGGAGATTCTGCGCCGGATCTGCAGCCTGCTGATCCGGGAGGATATCACGGATCCCGCTTATTTTTCCTGCTTCGCCCGGGCGGAGGAGATTCCGCTCAAACTGCCGCATCTGCATGAATTCTATATGAATTCCATGCCGGGGGATTTTGCCGGAGAGATTCCGCCCCGGGCCCTGTCGGAGATTACCGACCAGGCCATACTGGGATATGAGAGGAAGGGCTTCCTCTACCGTTATATATATGAAAGAAAAGAGAGGCTGGAAGGCCTCTATATGCGGACCAAACGTAAGATCCGGGCTTTCCTGGAGGAACAGATCGCGGCCGGCCGTATGACGGATAATGTGGTCTTTCTCTGCCGGGCCTCTCTGGAGGATCCCGAGATCCGGCCTTCCACGGAAGGGCTGGTACCGGCCCTGTTCACCTGCTGCGTCAGGCCGGCCCTGGCGGACGCGGAGAGCCTGACCGTCATATATGACCATTTCCGAAAAGAAGAGACCTGGCCGGTCCGGTCCGGCCTCTGCCGCCTGCCCCTCTATGGGGACGAAGTCCGTCTGTTCGCCTCTGACCGCAGGGGCAACCGGGCCGTCGTCCGCAGGGAGGAGATCACGGATCAGCTGCCGGAAGAGACCGCCGCGGACCTGCCGGCGGGCATTTCCTCGACAGATCCCCGTTTTGTCATGCTGCGGGCCGGCATCCGGGGAGAAGAACCCCGGGTGACTTCTCTTTCCGAAGACGCCGCTTCAGCCCTGGCCTCAGCCAGAGATATCCACGCGCGTTACAGGGGCAGGATCCTCTTTTCGGTTCTGGCCCTGTATGAGGAACAGGGACGCAGCTATGAGATGGAAAAAGTCCTCCGGGCCATGGATGATTCCATGCTGCAGGGCAGCAGCCGGTCCTCCTTCCTGCATTTCTGCAGTGTCTGCAGGCCCGAGGAAGCTCTGCGCCTGCTGAAGCGCTGCGGGACCGGCGCGGTGGAAGAAGAGACCCTGTGGCGGATCTGCCAGAGCGCGGCCCAGGCTTATCCGGACCGGCGTGATCCGGTACTGGGAGAATTCTGTCATGAAGCGTTCCTGACAGGATCGCGCAGTGAAAAGGTGCTGCGCTATGCCGCCCGCTTCTTTGTGGGCCTGTCCGCGGAACTGGAAGAAATCCGCCGGGCCATGGACATGGAGAGCATGGATACCCGTGACCTGACCGAACGGATCTGTGAGCAGATCCACTTTACCGGCCAGATCATTGACGGCGAGGAGGAACTCCTTGTCCGCTACGCCGCGGATGACAGGGCCCGGCCGGAAACGGTCAGGGAACTGCTGGAGAGATACTGCGGCGGCCTGTTCGTCCGGGAGACGGATCCGGGGGACGCCCTCTGCGGCCTGATTGAAAAGATCCCTGAGCCGGCACCGGTATGCAGGATCGTCTGGCTGCGGAAAGCGGCCCGGGAGGAGACGCTGACCGGCAGCAGGCGGGAGACCGCCGCCGCTTATATCCGCGGCCTGCTGGATCAGGACCTGATCTTCCCCTTCTACCGGCATCTGACGGATCTGGACAGCAGGATCGAGGCTTTTGCCAGAGAGACCCTGCTCAGTTATCAGGATCCGGAAGCCGGCGGGACGCAGGCACGCAATATCGTGGTCCACTATTCCCTGCGTGAGGACGCGGACCGCAGGACCTTTGCCTCCTGCCGTATGAAGCAGATGTATCCGGGCTATTATGTGGCCTCCTTCCTTCTGTTCTGCGGGGAAAAGATCAACTATTTCATTACGGACGATCCCCGCGAGGAGCACGTGGCCGAGCAGGGGACCCTGGGACAGGGCAGCCAGCCTGAGACACTTTCGGTCGACCGGTTCGGCCTGATCGACCGTGTGAGCCGGTGCCTGCAGCAGGGCGACTGCGCGGGAGCGGTCGATCATCTGCGCCGCTGCTATATGACCGATTACATGATCAGAGAGCTGTTTGACCGCTGAATATGACAGGAGTCAGGATTCAGAACTGAAGAACAGCCGGAGAAAAATACATGTTACTGAAGAAAAAGCAGGAAAAAAAATACTATCTGGGCATTGACCTGCAGGAGAAATTCTGCCAGATCTCCTGGATCTCCAAGGACCGGCTCCGCATGACGCCGACCGGCAGGAGGACCTGGGATCCGGTGACCTTTTCCATGACCGCGGGCCGGGAGGACTACAATATTCCCGCCTGTATCTGCAGGGGAGAGGACGGCAGGTGGCTGACCGGCAGGGAAGCCACGGCCTTCGCGGCGGCCCGGGGCACGGAGCCTGTGACCGGCCTGCTGCGTCTGGCGGCTCTGGGAGAGACGGTCAGGATCGGAGAGGAGGACTGCGACCCTGTGACCCTTCTTTCTGTCTATCTGCGCCGCTGCCTGCAGCTGCTGTCCTCGGAAGTGGATCCGGAGGACATTGAAAGCATTGTTTTTACTGTGCCCAGCCCGGACAGGCAGATCGTGGAAGCCCTGGACGGTGTGCTGGAACGTCTGCAGCTGCCGGTGGAGAACATCTCTTACCAGGGACATATGGAATGCCTTTTTGATTATGTCCTGGCCCAGCAGGAGCAGCAGCGCAGGCTTGGCGTCATCCTATGTGAAAATGACGGCGGCAGTGATTTGCTGCTGGGAGAACTGATCTTTAACTATAAGACAAAACCCGCCATCAGCATGCCCAGGATCCGGCATTTCGAGCTGACGCCCGGCGCGTCCGCCGCGGTACGGGACCGGCAGCTGCTGGACGCCCTGCGTCAGATGGATTTCGGGACCGGGGGCGCCGCGGTCTACCTGATCGGCGACGGCTTTAAGGGCAGATGGATGCAGGAATCCCTGCGTTTTATCGGACAGGGCAGACGGGTCTTCCAGGGGGGCAATCTCTACAGCAGGGGCGCCGCCTTCGGGGCTCTGTTCAAAAGCGGTATGGTCAAAGGCCTGGGGGATTATTTTTACCTGGCCGAGGACTGCCTGCGGATGAATGTGGGTGTGGAAGCCGTCCGGGCCGGAAAGGACTGCTACCATGCCCTGCTGGACGCGGGGACCAAGTGGTATGACGCGGTCCTGTCGGAGGAATTTCTGCTGGAGTCCGGCAATGAGATCGAACTTGTACTGACGCCCCTCAATGGCGGCGGCAGGCGGACGGAGACCATCCTGCTGCGGGGACTTCCCGAGCGGCCGCCCGGTACGACCAGAATCCGCCTGACCCTGACCATGGACCGGGCGGAAGCGGTCAGCTGCCGGGTGGAGGACCTGGGATTCGGCGCTATTTTCCCTTCATCGGGACTGCAGTGGACCGGGGAGGTAAATGTCATATGAGCAGACTGATACTGACGATGGGCAGGACGGCAAGGACCCCCTACCTGATTGAAAAGATAGAACGCAAAGTCTATACCATTGAAGAACTCTGTTATTCCCTGGCCCAGTGCGCCCAGCTCCTGGATGACAGCATCCGGGATCCGGACCTGGTCATATGGCTGGGTTCTGAATGCGGCCTGACAGATCTTTCCGTGAAGCTCAGGCCCTGGCTGGACCGCAGGAATGCCTATGTGGAATTTGTCATGGTCATTCTGGAGTATGCCGCCTACCAGTCTCCAGCCCGCCAGAAGGAGATCCGGCGGGAAATGGAAGAGAGCGAGGGTATGGAGCCCTACCGGCAGCTGCTGGCCCGGGCGGAGTACTCCGCAGGCCAGGGCAGGATCGGCCAGGCCCAGTCAGAGCTGGACGGCGTCCTGGCAGCCCTGCCGGAGCTGGAAAGAGAGATGCGCTCCCGGGTCTGGCAGCAGAAGGGCAGGATTTATGCAGGCCAGTTCAGCTTCCGCAAAGCTTCTGACTGCTATTACCGGGCCTGGAAACTGACCCATGACCGTCACAGCGGCAAGTGCTATCTGGCAGCCCTGCGCATGGTCACCTCACAGGAGGAATGGGACGATTACATCGGCGAACATCCCGAACTCTATGAGCATGCCCTGCTGGTACGGCAGGGGATCGAACAGGCCCAGGCCGCCTGCAGGGCCGGCAGCGAAGGCAGGACCATCCGGAAAATGAAGCAGTACCTGCGGGAGGGCAGGACGGAAGAACTGCGGAGCCTCCTGGACCAGAAAGCAGGGGAGCTGCGTGACCGCTACCGGGAGACCAACCTGCCGACCATAGGATGAACCGGTCGTAACATGAACCAAGGTGACAGACTTCCCGGTTCAGATGAACCGGTCGTCAGACTCTGTGGTTCATCATTGACGGCTGAAAAAATACTGCTATACTAATAACGTATTTTTTTTCTGTCAGAGAAACGCGTTTGAATTAAGAAAGGAACAGAACAGAATGGCAAATGACAGATATGTAAGTCCCCTGTCCGAACGATATGCCAGCAGGGAAATGCAGTATATCTTTTCTCCCGACATGAAGTTCGGCACATGGCGCCGCCTCTGGGTGGCCCTGGCTGAGACGGAAAAAGAGCTTGGCCTGCCCATTACCGATGAGCAGATCGAAGAGCTCCGGGCTCATATGACCGATATCAACTATGAGGATGCAAAAGCCAGAGAAAAAGTGGTCAGGCATGATGTCATGAGCCATGTTTACGCCTATGGGCTGCAGTGCCCCAAAGCCAAAGGAATCATTCACCTGGGCGCGACCAGCTGCTACGTAGGCGACAATACAGATATCATAATCATGCGGGAGGCCCTGCGCCTGGTCCGTAAAAAACTGATCAACGTGATCGCGGGACTGGCCGCCTTCGCGGATAAATACAAAGATCTGCCCACCCTGGGATTTACCCATTTCCAGCCGGCCCAGCCGACCACAGTCGGAAAACGGGCCACCCTCTGGATCCAGGAGTTCATGATCGACCTGGGCGAGATTGACCACGTCCTGTCCAGCCTGCGCCTGCTCGGCAGCAAAGGCACCACCGGCACCCAGGCTTCCTTCCTGGAACTGTTCGAAGGGGATTATGACAAAGTCGACCGTCTGGATCCCATGATCGCGGAGAAGATGGGCTTTACGGCCTGCTATGATGTCTCTGGCCAGACCTATCCCCGTAAAGTGGATACCATCGTAGTCAATGCTCTGGGCGGCATCGCCCAGTCCGCCATGAAGATGGCTACCGATATCCGTCTGCTCCAGCACCTCAAGGAAGTGGAGGAGCCCTTTGAGAAGTCCCAGATCGGGTCTTCCGCCATGGCCTATAAACGCAATCCCATGCGCAGCGAGCGTATCTGCTCCCTGTCCCGGTATGTCCTGGTAGATGTCCTGAATCCCGCTGTCACGGCAGG
>ONRU01000005.1 GCA_900320325.1 uncultured Lachnospiraceae bacterium | reverse complement strand
TGCCCGATGCCCAGGAGGATGTCGCCGCGCAGGAGGATGCTGCGCAGGAAATCGACGGTCAGGAATCTGAAGAAGCCGGAGAAGACGTGTGTGCGGAAGACACTGCGGATCAGGATGCTGCCGCGCTTTTGGAAGAATCTGATACAGTGAAAGAGAATTCCGAAGAGATCACAGAAGTACTTGCGGAAGATACCGATGAGATCACGGAAGTATCTGCGGAAGATACCGATGAGATTACGGAAGTGCCTGCGGAAGCCGCAGATAAGATTGCGGAAGCGCCTGCGGAAACCACAGATAAGATTGCGGAAGCGCCTGCGGAAATCACAGATAAGATTGCGGAAGCGCCTGTGGAAGCTGCAGATAAGATTGCGGAAGATACAGATCAGGCCGCAGCAGCTGAAGATACTGCATTTACTGCTGAGTAAACGAAGCAGAACTTTATACTGGAAACTTTTTGCAGAATACTTATACAGAAAACATATACAGGAAACAGTAAAATCCCGGGTTCCGACGGGCTGGCTGGAATTATTCCAAATCAGCCCACGGAAATCCGGGATTTTGTTGTGTGCGGGATTTTCCGGAAGCCATCTGCCTGTCAGCGGCGCCAGGGAATCAGCAGCATTCATGAATTTCAGGTTTAGAATAATATGCCGGATGGAGCAATACTTGCTCCCTGCCTCTCCTGCATATACCGATTCGGTTATCATTCGCTACACTATAATGCCGGAGGGGCAATACTTGCCCCATTCACTGGATCCAGCCACAGGAATAAACGGCTCATTCCCAGAAATCTTTCTGGTTGGTAGCCTGGCTGAGGACCTTGCGCATATCCATCATGGCCGTATAGTTGGGCAGGGCAAAGATGGGGCGCTCCTCCTCCTTCAGGAGGGAGAGCAGTTCGTCATAGTCACCGACCATCTGCATGATGTCTTCGGAAGCGCCTGCCTCCAGCAGACGTTCCTTCAGCTCGGCAGCGCATTCACCGCCGACATACAGCTTCTTCATATGGGGATCCGCGCAGAGCTTTTCATAATCCGTATCCTTGATCCAGGAAATATCATGGCCGTCGCCGGTCCTGTTGTTCAGGTAAAGGACCGCGGTATAATCTTCCTCCAGACCGGTCAGATAAGAGAATGCCTGGTTGCATCCGGCAGGATTTTTCACCAGGATCATCTGCAGCCGGTTTCCGTTCAGGTCAAAGGTCTCCAGCCTGCCGAAAGAGGACTGGACCGTAGAAAGCGTTTTAATAGCCTCTTCCGCGGGAACGCCCAGAACGCCGACAGCTGCTACAGCCGCTGCCGCGTTATATACATTGTAGACCGCGGGAAGTGAGATAGAGACGTCATACTCCCTGCCTTTTGCCTTCATATGGACCTGGGTTCCGGAAGCGCTGACTTTGTCAATGGAAGTGACGGCCACATCAGGCTGCTGCCGCTGATAGCCGCAGGACTGGCAGCGGAATCCGCCCAGATGCGCGTAAATATTGTAATCATAGACATATTCACCGCCGCAGCGGGGACATTTGCCGGCATCCGTCAGATCGATGTCACCCTGCACGCCGACAGAGGCGTCCAGGCCGAAATAAACGACCTGATTGGGCAGTCCCAGGGCCAGGGAGGCGGAGAGAGGCTCTTCCGCGTTCAGGACCAGAGTGGTCTCGGGAACCCTGCTGGCACCGATCCGGATCTCCTTCAGCGTATTTTCAACGCCGCCGTAACGGTCCACCTGGTCACTGAACAGGTTGGTGACTACGACCGCTTTGGGATGCACCAGGGGAACGACCTGTTTCAGGGCCGCTTCATCACACTCCAGAACCGCGTAATGGGTCTTGGGCTTTCCGGTCCAGGTGGAATTGCAGGTCAGATCCGCTGTAATACCGGACAGCAGATTGGCGCCGGATTTATTGAGCAGACAGGGATGGCCGGTCTCCGTCAGGGCATGCTCGATCATATTGCAGGTAGTCGTCTTGCCGTTGGTGCCGGTGACTACAATGATTTCCATGCCTTCCGAAGTCCGCTTCAGAATCTCTTTCGAGACCCGCATGGCCACCTTGCCGGGGACCGCGGTACCGCCTTTGCCGGTCTTTCTGAGAATGGCACGCGTAGCCTTACAGGCCGCGACGGAAATGATCGTTTGAAATGTATTAGGTCTGGACATAACTATATTCTCCTTAAGCTGATGCTTATAATCCGGGAAAGCCCGGGGACTGATCAATGCTTTAATCATGATATCCGAACATATCGGAGCTGAATCATAATAATAATTGATGAACGGACATCTGCCCGCATGCGTACAAGGTATTTTAGCACATCACAAAAAATATATAAATCAGAATCTCCCGGCAAATCACGCAAACGACCTCTACGCAAACGACCTCTGAGCTCGTTGACTATGCTCGTGACCTCTGAGCTCGTTGATCACTAGACCCAAGCCACAGACCTCGCACGCTCACGACCTCTGAGCTCGCAAGCCATGAACTCGTTGACCCAGCACGCTCGCGACCTCAGAGCTCGTTGACCTGAGCTCGTTGACCAAAAACGCCCGGGCCGGGGAAAGGCTCGGGCGTTTCTGTCTGCACTCCTGCAGGGAAACAGGAGACGCAGATATAGGGAGAGTTCATGCCCCGGGGAGGGCATGTTCTCGGGAAGGGACATAGTTGTCAGATATTCATTTTCAGTTATCGGGCCTGTTTCAGCAATACCTGTCCAGACGCATACGGTGCAGCATAACCTGTCTTGCTTTTTGTTCCAGCGTATCCGGCAGGGGTTCCAGGACCGCGCTGCCGTATTTTCGGGTCAGGGCTGTCTCCAGAAGGAAATCACAAAAGGCAGGATTCTTTGGAAGGACAGGTCCGTGACAGTAGGTACCGAATACATTTTTATAGCGCATGCCTTCGGTACCTGCCGCTGCGGAAGCCTTGCCGGTATTACCGTGTCTGGAGGCCAGGGAAGATTTGCCGGCGCTCCTGCGAGCAGCCTCCGCGAATGTTCTTCTGCCGTGTTTGCGTCCGTTACTGTCAGACGTTCTGTCACCGTTTCCATGTCCTGCCAGAACGATACCAAGCGGCTCCACGCCGGGACCCAGGAAGGTCCGGCCGCCATGGTTCTCAAAACCGATGACCACGGAGCCGCCGGAAGCGGGCAGCAGGCGGAAAGCCAGATTTCCGATCATACGGTCATGGGATCCGACTGTATAAAAATCAACGGCGCCCAGATATTCACAGTGCCTGCCGTCCGCAGTCTCATAAGAATGCCCCAGCAGCTGATAGCCCCCGCAGACACACAGGAAAGGAATCCCATCCTCAATGGCCGCTTTCCAGTCTTCCTTTTTCTTTCGGCAGTCTTCCAGCAGCAGGGCCTGCTCAAAGTCCTGCCCGCCGCCGACAAAGAAGAAATCATAAGCGGCAAAATCCACGGGATCACCGATATTTTTCTCATCTATAATGCAGTCGATCCCTCTCCATTCCAGACGTTTCCGCAGGCAGAGGATATTGCCCCGGTCCCCATACAGATTCAGAACATCCGGATACAGGTGACATATTTTCAACTTCATGACTTTTCTTCCTCCCAGAACCTGCCTTTACCGGAGAGGGCCGCCAGACGCTCCCGGATCTCCAGCATGGCTGTATAGTTGGGAAGGACGCAGACAGGACAGTCAGCATCCCGGATGGACTCTGCCAGGTCATCCATAGTCTCGTACAGAGAGATAGAATCCTCCGGGAAACCGGCGTATTTGAGCCGCAGGCCCATATCTGCTGCCCGGGTCCCCGCAACGCTCACGCTGCTTCCTGTCTCCCGGCAGCAGTCCGCGAAACGGTCAAAATCCGCGTCCCAGATCCAGGAAATGTCCGTACCGTCGTTGATCCTGTCATTCAGACAGAAGACCGCCCGGAAAGTATCCTTTCTTGTACACAGATAATCCAGGGCCCGGCTCAGCCCGACCGGGTTCTTGACCAGGATGATGCGGACATCGACGCTGCCGACGGAAAGCTTTTCCATGCGGCCGAAACCCGCCCCTGTCTGTGAAAGGGATTTTACAGCGCTCCGTGGATCAAGCCCCAATGCCATGGCGCCTGCAAGGGCCGCCGCAGCGTTATATATGTTGTATACGCCGGGCACACCAATGACGCCGGAAACCATATCTTCTCCCAGACAGAAAGTGACTTCCGAGGAATCCTCTCCGAGAGAGGAGATATGGCTTACGGCTGCCTGCGGGCGGGGGTGTTCGCTTCCACAGGAGGGACAATAATAATTACCCAGATGGGCGTAAGTATGATAGCGGTACCGGTAGATACCGCCGCAGCGCAGGCACCGGGGAACATCACTGACCGTCGGTGACTGCCCGGAAAGGGGCTCATTGATGCCGAAATACAGTTTTGGACCGGGCAGGTCTTCTCCTGTGGATACCGTCAGCATGCAGTCCGCGTTCAGGCACTGGACGGCATGCGGCGCCAGCCGCAGTCCTTCCCGGATATAAGAGGCGGTACCGGTCACTTCTCCGAACCGGTCCAGCTGGTCCCGGAAGATATTGGTCACGATAACAGCCCGCGGGCTTAACTGAGCCGTGACCGTATGCAGGACGGCCTCATCCACTTCCAGCACAGCGCAGTCATAAAGCGGTTCCCCGGACAGGGAGCTGTGGCGCAGGAGTTCCGCGGCCAGGCCTGCCTTCAGATTGGCGCCGGAAGGGTTGGAGAAGCTGCGCAGCCCCTGGGAGACACACATCTGCTCCAGCATGCGGGTGGTCGTCGTCTTACCGTTTGTCCCGGTCACAAGCACGACGGTCAGGCCCTGCGAGAGAGTTTCCAGAAGATCCGGACAGACCCGCAGAGCCAGCTTACCGGGCAGGCTTGTGCCTCCGTGCCCTGTCAGGTGGGAGGCTGCCGAGACTGCCCGGGACAGTGCTATGGCAATCGATAATCGTATATTTTTCATATATATTCTACGTAGATGTAATACACTTTTTTAATCCGGCACATGGGCTCTGAACCAGATATTGACCGGCAGCGGCGCTCCGGTGATCACAGGCCGCTGGCGCCGTAGTTGGACAGCACGCGCGCCGACGGATCGTTGACATCACAGCCTTCCCAATCCTTGTTGGGCATCCAGAAACCGACGATCATTTCCGCCTGTCCCGGATAGTATTTCTCAAAGATCTCCCTGTAGAGCAGCGATTCCTTCGTGAAGGGCTTCGCGTAAGTATACTTTTCACAAAGCGCCGTGAACTCCTCGTCGGTATAGCGGCTTTCGGCGTATTCCTTCAGGTAATCCACCATGGAATGACCGACGGCATCGGAAAAAGCGGCTTTTTCACGCCAGAGGATTCCGTCCGGCAGATATCCCTGTCCGTCAAAAGCGTGGCGGAGCAGATATTTGCCCTTGCCATAGCGGTTCATTTTTATTTCCGGATCCAGGCTCATGACATAGCGGACAAAGGCCAGGTCACCGAAAGGAACTCTGGCTTCCAGGGAGTTCACGGAGATGCAGCGGTCCGCCCGCAGGACATCATACATGTGCAGTTCCCGGATCCGCTTCTCCGCCTCCTGCTGAAAAGCTTCCGGGGAAGGCGCAAAGTCCGTATATTTGTAACCGAACAGCTCATCTGAGATCTCACCGGTGAGGAGGACCCGGATATCCGTCTGTTCATGGATGGCCCTGCAGACCAGATACATGCCCATGCTGGCCCTGATTGTGGTGATATCATAAGTGCCCAGAAGCTCTATGACTCTTTCGAGGGAGGAAATGACTTCCTCCGGCGTCATATAGACTTCGGTATGATCGGCGCCGATATACTCGGCTGCCTGCCGCGCGTATTTGAGGTCGATGGCATCCTCGCTCATGCCGATGGCAAAAGTCCGGATGGGCGTATCGCTTTCCTTAGCGGCAATGGCGCAGACCAGAGAGGAATCCAGGCCGCCGGAAAGCAGGAAACCGACTTTGGCGTCCGCGACCAGACGCTTCCGGACTCCGCGGACCAGCAGGTCCCGGATCTGTCCGCACGCGGTCTCCGGATCGCCATCGCATACAGACTCTGCATGGGCAGCGTCCGCGTAAGGGATGAACTGACCGCCTTTATAGTAGTGGCCCGGCGGGAAAGGCATGATCCTCTCACACAGGCCGACCAGGTTTTTGGGCTCACTGGCGAATACGATCACGTCCCGGTCATCAAAGCCGTAGTAGAGCGGTCGGATTCCGATGGGGTCACGTGCCGCTATAAATTCTTTTGTCTGTCCGTCATACAGGACGCAGGCGAATTCCGCGTCCAGCATGGCGAACATGTCTGTTCCGTACTCTTTATACATGGGCAGAATGATCTCACAGTCGCTGTCACTCTGGAAGCTGTAGCCTTTTTCCCGGAGCAGCTCTCTCTGGGCCGCGAAGCCGTAGAGCTCTCCGTTGCAGACTACATAACTGCCGTCCATCCCGAAAGGCTGCATGCCGGAGCAGGTCAGTCCCATGATCGCCAGCCGGTGAAATCCCAGCAGACCGTTTCCGGTATTCACGATCCTGCTCTTGTCAGGTCCTCTGGAAACAGTTCTGTCAAATCCTTTCTTAAATTTGTCCGGATCGGCGCAGCTGCCGCAATAAGCCATAATGGAACACATAGTGCACGACCTTTCATTCTGCCTGTTTTCTGCCTGTTTTCAGTCTGTCTTTTATCTGTTTATGTCCTGATTTTGCCGGTTTTTAAACTGTACTCGGCAGATTTCTCTGTTTTTCTGTCCTGATGAAACCAGTGATGCCGGTCAGTGGACGCCGAACAGCAGATCGCCATAGGTCGGGAAAGGCCAGTAGCTCTTTGCCGTCATCAGTTCCGCCTTGTCACAGGGGGCACGCAGGGCATCCATCAGAGGGAGGATCGTATCGCGGATCATGGCTGATTCTTCCACAATATCCGCAGCTTCGTGGAGCTTTTCCATAGCGGCGTCCAGTTCATCTGCACGTACCGCGATGGTATCCGCCAGTTCGGAAAGCCCGGTGACGATACCGGCTTCATAGCCGCACTTCAGAGCGGGCGCGATGGCTCTCTTGGAGGCTGCCGCCCCGGCCATATCCGCCGCGTAGGCTTCCATGGCGGGAATGATCAGGGTACGGGCCATATCCGACATGGTGCAGGCTTCGATTTCAACACTCTTGCAGTAGTTCTCCAGCATGATGTCACGTCTGGAATACAGTTCGTCCATAGTGAAGACGCCCAGAGAAGTCAGCATATCAACATTCTTCTGATCCAGCAGGTGGGGCATACAATCCGCAGTAGTCCTGTAATTGAGCAGTCCCCGTTCCTCGACAGCTTCCCGGATCCAGGCATCATCATATCCGTTTCCGTTGAAGATGATCCGTTTATGATCCTTGATCGTCTTTTTGATCATCTCGTGGAGGGTGGTCTCAAAATCCTCCGCCTTTTCCAGCCGGTCCGCGTAGATCCGCAGGCTTTCGGCTACAGCGCTGTTGAGCATGATGTTGGCACAGGCGATGCTGTTGGAGGAACCCAGCATACGGAACTCGAACTTGTTGCCGGTAAAGGCAAAGGGTGAGGTCCGGTTACGGTCCGTTGTATCCCGGTTAAAGCGGGGCAGGACGTCTACGCCGAGTTTCATTTTGACTCTTCCGGGTCCTTCATAAGGAATATCTTTCTCGATCGCTTCCAGGACCGCGTTCAGTTCATCGCCCAGGAACATGGAGATAACAGCAGGCGGAGCCTCGTTGGCGCCCAGCCGGTGATCATTGCCCGCAGTTGCTACGGAAAGCCGCAGCAGATCCTGATAATCGTCGACCGCTTTGATTACGGCACAGAGGAATAAGAGGAACTGGGCGTTCTCATAAGGGGTGGCGCCGGGAGAGAGCAGGTTCTGGCCGCTGTCCGTGGCGATGGACCAGTTGTTGTGCTTGCCGCTGCCATTGACGCCCGCGAAGGGTTTTTCATGCAGCAGGCAGACCAGGCCGTGTCTGGATGCGACCTTCTGCATGATTTCCATGGTCAGCTGGTTATGGTCGGTCGCGATATTGGTGGTCGTATAGATGGGAGCCAGCTCGTGCTGGGCCGGTGCCACTTCGTTATGTTCTGTCTTGGCCAGGATGCCCAGCTTCCAGAGCTCCTCGTTCAGGTCTTCCATAAAGGCCGCGACGCCGGGCTTGATCACGCCGAAATAGTGATCATCCAGCTGCTGGCCCTTGGGCGGCCTGGCGCCGAACAGGGTCCGGCCGGTAAAGCGCAGATCGGGGCGCTGCTCATACATTTCACGGGTAATCAGAAAATACTCCTGCTCCGGCCCGACGGAGGATACGACGCGTCTGGCACTGTCATTGCCGAACAGGCGGAGGATTCGGAGGGCCTGTTTGCTGAGGACCTCCATGGAACGGAGCAGAGGTGTTTTCTTGTCAAGGGCCTGCCCGCCGTAGGAACAGAAGGCTGTGGGGATACAAAGGGTTCTGCCTTTGATAAAGGCATAGGAGGTAGGATCCCAGGCGGTATAGCCCCTTGCTTCAAAAGTGGCGCGGAGACCGCCCGAAGGGAAGGAGGAAGCGTCCGGTTCGCCCTTGATCAGCTCTTTGCCGGAGAACTCCATGATGACGCTGCCGTCCGGAGAAGGGGCGATGAAACTGTCATGCTTCTCGGCAGTGATACCGGTCAGCGGCTGGAACCAGTGGGTAAAATGGGTGGCGCCGTGGGCCACGGCCCAATCCTTCATGGCCTGCGCGACCGCGTCGGCGACACTGCTGTCAAGCCGGCTTCCTTCATCAATGGTCCTGCGGAGGGAGGCGTAAACATCAGCGGACAGATTGGCCCGCATCACTCGGTCATCAAATACCAGGCTGCCAAACTTTTCTGTAACTGTTTTCATATTCATGTCTCCTTTTCACTTTTTTTTTAGATGAAACAGGACAAAGGCGCCTTCTGTGCCCGCACAAAAGACGCCTTTGCCTTGTCCCGTATTCCATTCTGCTGCTTTCAAAACAAATGTTAACGTTAATAATAAATAAAAATGTAAAAATGAGAAAAGGCGTCTTCGAGCCTCATCACTCAAAGACGCCTTTGCCTTTATGGAACGTGATTCTACAGGAAATTCCGTCCCTTGTCAACCACCAATTTTGAACCGGGCGTCAGACTTCCTGGTTCACAAGTGGACCGGGCGTCAGCGCCAGCCAGCTCATGCGCCAGCCAGCTCCGCCAGCCAGCTCAGAGGTCGCTGTCCGCCGTGGTTCAATTTTTGCGCCAGCCAGCTCACGCGCCAGCCAGCTCAGAGGTCGCTGTCCGCCCAGTGCGCCAGCCAGCTCATGCGCCAACCAGCTCAGAGGTCGCTGTCCGGCCAGGAGTCGCCGCCAGCCCCTTGACAAACCCGCACAGAAATACTATGATGCGCTAAAGAGGCAAAGGCGTCTCTGATGTTTTCGGACATTAGAGACGTCTTTGCCCTTTTTTATTTTCAAAGCTGAAGAAACCAAACGAAAGGAAGCGGAAGAGATGAATAAGGGGCTTTCATATGACAGAGAACATGATGCCTGCGGGATCGGCGCGGTCGTGAAGATTGACGGTGTGCCGGAGTATTCCGTAATGGATGACGCGCTCTCAATCGTAGAAAAACTGGAACACCGGGCAGGCAAGGACGCCAGCGGCACAGTTGGAGACGGTGTCGGGATCCTGCTGCAAATCTGCCATCCTTTCTTTTCAGCTGCGGCCTACCGGATACATATGGAAATCGGACAAGCGGGAGACTACGGGATCGGCATGTTCTTCCTGCCCCGCAACGACCTGAAACGGACCTTCGCCAGAAGGCTGTTCGAAGTGATTGCTGAAAAAGAAGGCATTACCGTCATCGGCTGGCGGGAAGTCCCCATCCATCCGGAGATACTGGGCGCCCCGGCCAGGGACTGCATGCCGGCCATCTGGCAGTGCTTCCTGCAAAGGCCTGCGGACATTCCCAGAGGGATTGACTTTGACCGCAGGCTCTACGTGGTCCGTCGTGAATTTGAGCAGAGCTCCGAAGATACCTATATCTGTTCCCTGTCCTCCCGGACCATTGTCTATAAAGGAATGTTCCTGGTGGGCCAGCTGCGCAGATTCTATGAAGACCTGCAGAGCAAAGCCTACAAAACGGCCATTGCCATGGTCCACTCCCGGTTCTCCACCAATACCCTGCCCAGCTGGGAAAGGGCCCATCCCTACCGCTTCATTGCCCATAACGGTGAGATCAATACCATCCGGGGCAACGCGGACCGTATGCTGGCCAGAGAAGAGACCATGCATTCCCCCCTCCTGTCATCCGAGAGGGACAAAATTTATCCGGTCATCACAGCCAGCGGTTCCGATTCCGCCATGCTGGACAATACCCTGGAATTCCTCTACATGAACGGCATGGAACTGCCCCTTGCCATGATGACGCTGATCCCCGAGCCCTGGAAGAACAACCGCTTCATGAGCGAGTCCCGGAAGGACTTCTACCATTATTATGCGACCATGATGGAGCCCTGGGACGGGCCTGCCGCCATCATGTTCACGGACGGAGACCTGTTCGGGGCCACGCTGGACAGGAACGGCCTGCGTCCTTCCAGATATTACATCACGGACGATCACCGGCTGATCCTTGCCTCAGAGGTCGGCGTACTGGATATCGATCCTGCCCGGATCATAAAAAAAGCAAGACTCACGCCCGGCCGGATGCTCCTGGTCGATACGCAGAGAAAACGGATCATATCCGATGAGGAAGCCAAAGAATTTTATGCTTCCGCTAATCCTTACGGGGAATGGCTGGACGCCTACCTGATCCATCTCCGGGAGCTGACTATCCCCAACCGCCAGGTGCCGGTCCACAGCCAGGCGGAGCGGGACAGGCTCTACAAGGTTTTCGGCTACAGCTATGAAGAAGTCAGGTCTTACATCCTGGAAGCCGCGGCCGGCGGCGCGGAGCCCACGGTATCCATGGGCCATGACGTTCCCCTGGCGGCTCTTTCCGATAACTATCCCCTGCTGGACAGGTTCTTCCAGCAGCAGTTCGCCCAGGTCACCAACCCGCCCATCGATTCCCTGCGGGAAAAGATCGTGACGGATACTACCGTGTACATAGGCTCGGACGGCGACCTGCTGCAGGAACAGGGTGAAAACTGCGCGGTCCTGGAAGTCAACAACCCCATCCTGACAGGCGTGGATCTGATGAAGATCAAAGCCATGAAGCACAGGGGGTTCCGGACAGCGACCATATCCCTCCTTTATTACAAACATACCTCCCTTTCCAAAGCCGTCGACCACCTGTACCTGTCGGTCGACCGGGCTGTATCCGAAGGGACCAATATCATTATCCTCTCCGACAGAGGCGTTGATGAGAACCATGTCCCCATTCCGGCCCTGCTGGCGGTTTCCGCCGTAGAGCAGCATCTGGTCCATACCCGGAAACGGACAGCAGTCTCCCTGATCCTGGAGAGCGGGGAGATTAGGAATGTCCATCAGACAGCCTGCGTCCTGGGCTTCGGCGTCAGGGCTGTCAATCCCTACCTGGCCCACGAATGTATCGAAGAACTGATTTCCCTGGGCCTGCTGGACAAAGACCTGCACACAGCCATCTACGATTATGACAGAGCCCTGCTGGGAGGCGTCGTTAAGATCGCCGCCAAGATGGGCATTTCCACCATACAGTCCTACCAGTCCGCAAGGATCTTCGAGGCCATAGGCCTGGCGGATGAAGTAATCGACAAATACTTTGCCGGTATCGCCAGCAGAGTCGGCGGGGTCGGCATCCGGGAACTGGAGGAAGGCATTGCCTACCGGCATGACCGGGCCTTCGATCCCATGGGCCTGCCGGTAGATCCGGTGTTGGACAGCCTGGGCTTCCATAACCTGCGCAGCGGCCCCGGCAAAGAGGACCACCTCTACAGTCCGGAGATCATCGTCCTCCTGCAGCAGGCCGTCCGGACCGGAAACTATGAAAAATTCCGTCAGTACGCTTCTCTGGTCGATGACGCGGCCCATCCCCACACTCTGCGGGGCCTGCTGGAATTTGTTCCGGCGGGAGATCCGGTCGATCTTGACCAGGTGGAGCCGGTCGAAAAGATCGTCCGCCGTTTCCAGACCGGCGCCATGAGCTACGGTTCCCTGTCCAGGGAGGCCCATGAGACCATTGCCCTGGCCATGAACCGCCTGGGCGGCCGTTCCAATACAGGGGAAGGCGGTGAAGCCGCCGACCGGCTGGGGACAGACCGGAACAGCGCGGTCAAGCAGGTGGCTTCCGGACGTTTCGGTGTCACGGAGGAGTACCTGCTGAGCGCGGAAGAGATCCAGATCAAAATGGCCCAGGGGGCAAAGCCCGGTGAAGGCGGAAACCTTCCGGCAGCCAAAGTCTATCCCTGGGTGGCGGCCACCAGGTGCTCGACGCCCGGCGTCCAGCTGATCTCCCCGCCGCCCCACCATGACATCTATTCCATCGAAGATCTGGCCCAGCTGATCTATGATCTGAAGAACGCCAACCGCAGGGCCCGCATATCCGTCAAGCTGGTCTCGGAAGCCGGCGTCGGCACCATTGCTTCCGGCGTTGCCAAAGCCGGCGCCCAGGTGGTCCTGATCTCCGGTTATGACGGCGGCACAGGCGCGGCACCTTACAGCTCGGTCCACAGCGCCGGACTCCCCTGGGAGCTGGGCGTCGCCGAGACCCATCAGGCCCTGATCCGCAGCGGCCTGCGTTCCCGGGTCCGGATCGAGACTGACGGCAAGCTGATGACAGGCAGGGATGTGGCCATTGCGGCCCTGCTGGGAGCGGAAGAATATGGCTTTGCCACCGCCCCTCTGGTCTCACTGGGATGCATGATGATGCGGGTATGTTCCAAAGATACCTGCCCCGTCGGCATTGCCACCCAGAACGAGCGCCTGCGTGCCCGTTTTGCCGGAAAGCCCGAGCACCTGATGAACTTTATGACTTTCGCGGCCATGCAGCTGCGCGAAATCATGGCAGCGCTGGGATTCCGGACCGTAGACGAGATGATCGGCAGGACAGACTGCCTGCGGAAACGGGAAAAATTCGGACAGCCCCACGCGGGGACCATTGCTTTTGACCAGATTCTGACAGCCGGCTTCGCCCATGAAAAGGACAACCGTTTCGACCCCGGCCGCAGCTATGATTTCGGCCTGGAAAAGACAGCGGACGAACGGCTCCTCCTGCCCTGGTTCGAGCAGTCCGTAAAGAAAGGGGAAAACAGTGCTTCCATCCACGTAGACGTCAGCTCGACGGACCGGACTTTCGGGACCATCCTGGGTTCGGAAATCGTCCGAAAATACGGCAGCGGCTGCAAAGACCTGCCCGCGGACCGCTTCCTGATTCATTGCGAAGGCGGCGGCGGCCAGTCCTTCGGGGCTTTCATCCCCCGCGGCCTGACCATTCAGCTCAGGGGAGACGCCAACGACGGCTTCGGCAAGGGACTCTCGGGAGGCAGGCTGATCGTGAGCCCGCCGGAAGGCAGCAGGTTCAAAGCTTCTGAAAACTGTATCGTCGGCAACGTGGCCCTGTACGGGGCGACTTCCGGCACAGCCTATATTTGCGGCGTGGCCGGTGAGCGTTTCTGTGTCAGGAACTCCGGCGCCACCGCTGTGGCGGAAGGCTGCGGCGACCACGGGCTGGAATATATGACAGGCGGCAGAGCGGTGCTTCTTGGCACCACGGGCAAGAACTTCGCGGCCGGCATGAGCGGCGGCATCGCCTATGTTCTGGACAGGGACCACAGCCTCTACCGCAGGATCAACAAAGACATGGTCGAGCTGGAGCAGCTCCGGGATAAATACGATATTGAGGAACTGAAAGAAATCCTGACCGATTATGTACATGCCACCGGTTCCGAACGGGGACAGGAGATCCTGGACAATTTTGACCGGGAGGTCCTGAACTTCAAGAAGGTCATCGCCAGGGATTATCAGAAGATGATCCGGACCATCGGCCGCTATGAGGAGCAGGGTATTTCCAGGGAGCACGCGGAACTGGAAGCCTTCCGGGAACTGACAGGAACAACGGCATAAGAACAACGAGCTCAGAGCTCGTGAGCAGGCATGGCAACAACGAGCTCTGAGCTCGCGAGCATGCAGTGAACAGCCAGCTCAGAGCTCGCGAAACAAAGAGCTCGCTCATGAACAACCAGCTCAGAGCTCACGAGCAGACAGAAACAGCAGGTGAAACTATGGGAAAACAGACAGGTTTTTTAGAATATGAACGATGCGAAAACAGAGAGATCCCGGCCGCCACGAGGATCAGGGGCTTTCAGGAATTCCATACCCCCTATTCAGCGGAGATCCGGCGGCAGCAGGGAGCCAGATGCATGAACTGCGGAGTGCCCTTCTGCCAGTCCGCCATGAAACTGAGCGGCATGGTGGTGGGCTGTCCGCTGCACAATCTGATTCCCGAATGGAATGACGCCATCTACAGGGGACAGGACCGGCATGCCCTGGCCAGACTCATGAAGACCAACCGTTTTCCGGAATTTACCGGAAGAGTCTGTCCGGCCCTCTGTGAAAAGGCCTGCATCTGCGGGCAGTACGATGATCCTGTTACAGTCCGGGATAATGAGCTGTATCTGATCGAGACGGGATATCGGCAGGGATGGATGGAAGGAAAACCCCCAGCCCGGGAAAGCGGCAGGAAGATTGCCGTAATCGGCAGCGGACCTTCCGGCCTGTCCGCTGCGGACGCTCTCCGCAGGAGAGGCCATGCCGTTACCGTTTATGAGAGGGAGGACAGGATCGGCGGCCTGCTCATGTACGGAATTCCCAACATGAAGCTGGACAAGAGCGTCATCGCCAGGAGGCAGAAGCTGATGGAGGCGGAAGGCATTGTCTTCCGTACCGGCGTCAATGTCGGAAAGGATCTGCAGATATCCAGCCTGCGCGAAGAATATGACGCGGTCATTCTTTGCTGCGGTTCCAAACAGCCCCGTCCCCTGCAGGCGGAAGGCATGGAAGGGGCAGCAGGCATTTATTTTGCGGTCGATTTCCTGACCGCTGCCACGAAAAATGTACTGGGCAGCAGCCTCCTTCCGGCTGACATGCAGGCAAAAGGAAAACATGTCGTAGTCGTCGGCGGCGGAGATACCGGCAATGACTGCATCGGTACTGTGATCCGCATGGGATGCCGGTCGGTCACCGCCCTGGAGATGATGCCCAAACCTCCTGCAGAACGGAGAGCGGACAATCCCTGGCCCGAATGGCCCAAAATTCTGCGTACTGATTACGGACATGCGGAGGCCATACAGGTCTTCGGCAAAGATCCCAGAGTGTTCAGTACCACAGTTCGGAAAGTTATTTCGGAAAAAGGACACATCAAAGCGATCGAGACGGTACAGGTCACCTTTGAGAAGGGGAAGCTGGTCGAGATTGAAGGCTCAGAAAAGAAACTGCCCTGTGATCTCCTGCTGATCGCGGCCGGCTTCATCGGAGCGGAAAAACTGATTCCCGAGTCTCTGGGACTGGAAATGACAGGCAGGGGCGTCATATCTACACCGGAGGGCAGCTACGCCACCAACATTCCCGGTGTATTCGCGGCCGGAGACATGCGCCGGGGACAGAGCCTGGTGGTCTGGGCCCTGGCGGAAGGCAGGGCCTGCGCGGCCGAGGTCGACGCCAGCCTGATGGGCTACAGGAACAGCTGAAAAGTCTGTATTTCTGTCCTATGGAAGACATCGCATCAATGCCCGATGTGTTGCGGGAACAGCTGAAAAGTCCGGAACTTCGATTTGTGATAACGGCAGGTCCGGACATTTGACATATAAAATTACTTACTGCATAATTATCGAAATTGACCGTCGGTGTCCGTTATTCAGAAAAAAAGCAGTATGGAACGGACACTTTTTTGCAGGAGGATTTATGAAATATACCAGCCAGGAAGTAAAGCAGTTTGTGGAAGAAGAGGATGTGAAATTTATCCGCCTTGCCTTCAGCGATATTTTCGGAAAATCCAAAAACATATCGATCATGCCCACTGAGCTTGACAGAGCCTTCAGTGAGGGCATTGCCATAGACGCCTGGGCCGTCGCCGGGTTTGAAAATTTCAGTACATCTGATATTTTCCTGCATCCGGATCCCGGAACCCTTGCCATCCTCCCCTGGAGGCCGGAACATGGCAGAGTCGTCCGTATGTATTGTGATATTACATGGCCGGACGGGACTCCTTTTGCCTGTGATACCAGAGGGTTCCTGCGCAGGGCCGTGGAAGAAGCTGCCCGGGAGGGCTATACTTTCCAGTTTGGAACGGAACAGGAATTCTACCTTTTCCGCAATGATTCGGAAGGAGAGAGCACCAGGATCCCTTATGACAACGCGGGCTACATGGATGTAGGACCGGCAGACCGCGGAGAGAACATCCGCAGGGAGATCTGCATGACCCTGGAAGAGATGGGAATCTATCCGGAAAGCTCTCATCATGAAGAGGGACGCGGCCAGAATGAGATCGATTTCCGTTACTGTGAAGCGCTGAAATCCGCGGATGACGCCATGACCTTCCGGAACGTGGTCTACGCTATTGCTGACCGCAACGGAGCCGGGGCGGACTTTTCACCCAAACCCATGCAGGATCAGCCCGGCAATGGTATGCACATCAACTTCTCGGTAAAAGCGGGAGACAGCGAGACAGGCCTGGAGCCCGTCATAGCCGGAATCCTCGCCCATATCAGTGATATGACCCTTTTCCTCAATCCTCTGCAGGAATCCTACCGGCGTCTGGGGACCCTGATGGCGCCCGGCTATATTTCCTGGTCCAGAGAGAACCGCTCGACTCTGATCCGTGTCCCTGCCGCTTTCGGCAAGTATGAAAGAGGAGAGCTCAGGTCTCCGGATACCATGGCCAATCCATATCTGGCATTCGGGCTTTTGATCTACGCGGGCCTGGAAGGATTGCGGCAGGGCCTTGTACCGCCGCCGGCCGTGAACATCAACCTGTTCCGGGCGGACCGGAAAGCCCTGCATGATATGGAACGGCTTCCCGCCACGCTGGATGAAGCTGCCGAAAAGGCGGCAGAAAGCGGCTTTATCCGAAAATATCTGCCGGAAGAGATTCTGACGGCATACCTGGAAAGAACAGGACTGAACAAATACAACTTCTGAAAAGGCTGTCGGAAAGAAGGCAGTCAAAACCTTTAAGACCGGACAATCGGCAGCGTATTGCTGCGCAGCTTTGGAGCCGGCCTGGAAGACGCAGCGGAAGGAAACTGACATGACAGGGGCAAGGCCAATCTACAGTGTGCTGCTGGTATCGGCAGCCAAAAAAATAAATACTGCGCTCATGCCCTTCTTCCCTCCAGAACGGTTTGAGCCGGTCACAGTGGCAGACTCCGCGGCCAGAGCCCGGCGTATCCTGGCCGACAGAGATTACGATCTCGTCATCATCAACGCGCCTCTGCCGGACGAGTTCGGCAGGAAGCTTGCTGTGGATGTCTGTATAGACAGTGAGCGCGTGGCCCTCCTGCTGGTCAGAAGCGACATGTATGACGAGATCAGATCCGTTATGTCAGCCCATGGTGTTCTTGTCACCAAAAGACCAATGGAAAGGTCTGTCTTCAAGCAGCTTCTGGATTCCATGTGCAGCGTCCGGGAGAGACTGCGGGGCATGCGGAAAAAGACCATGACCCTGGAGGAAAAGATGGAAGAGATCCGCCTGGTGAACAGAGCCAAGTGGGCCCTCATCGAATCCCGCAGCATGAGTGAAGAAGAAGCCCACAGATACATCCAGAAACTGTCCATGGACATGTGCCTCAGCAAGAAAGAGACCGCTGAAAACATCCTCCGCGGCCGCCTGTGAGTCAAAGAGCTCAAGTCAACGAGCTCTGAGCTGACTGCAAGTCAACAAGTCAACGAGCTCTGAGCTGACTGTAGGGCGCTGACTGCCCTGGGGGTAAAATGAGCTCTGAGCTTCTTGTCCGCTCTGAGGACACGAATCCGCCAAAACCATATTCTTGACACCTGCCGCCGGTAGTAGTACTATATCGGTTGAAAAGGCAAAGGCGTCTTTTCTGTAATATTACAGAAAAGGAGTCTTTGCCTTTTTTTGTGTGTTTTGAGGTATCTGGTCACTTGCGTGACAACCTCGCAAACTAGCTCAGAGGTCGCTAACCCAAGTCGCGGCAAACTAGCTCTGAGCTCATGGGTCTTGGCATAGGCAAACGACCTCAGAGGTGGCGATCGCCTGGCAAACTAGCTCACAGGCAAACGACTTCAGAGGTGGCAAACAGAGGTGGCAAACGGCCTCCGCCGCATGCGGAGAATTGGAGGAAAGAAGTGTCTAAATATATTTTTGTTACAGGAGGTGTTGTTTCGGGACTTGGCAAAGGAATCACAGCCGCTTCTCTGGGGCGGCTGCTCAAAATGCGCGGCCTGCGCGTAGCCTCCCAGAAACTGGATCCCTATATGAATGTGGATCCCGGGACCATGAGTCCTTTTCAGCACGGCGAAGTCTTTGTCACAGACGATGGGGCGGAAACAGATCTGGATCTGGGCCACTATGAGCGTTTCACGGATGAAAACCTGACCCGCTACTCGAACCTGACCAGCGGCAGAGTCTACTGGAACGTACTGAACCGGGAGCGCAAAGGGGAATATCTGGGCCAGACAGTGCAGGTGATTCCCCACATAACAGACGAAATCAAGCATTTCATTTACATGGGTGCCAAAGATTCCGGCGCTGATGTTCTGATTACAGAAATCGGTGGAACGATCGGAGATATCGAAGGACAGCCCTTCATCGAAGCCATCCGCCAGGTCTCCCTGGAGCAGGGGCATGAGAACTGTCTCTTCATCCACGTGACCCTGGTACCCTGGCTGAGCGGATCCAATGAACACAAATCCAAACCCACCCAGCATTCCGTCAAGGAACTGCAGGCCCTGGGCATTCATCCGGATCTGATCGTGACCCGGGTGGACCGTCCTCTGGAACAGAGCATCAAAGATAAAATCGCCCTGTTCTGCAACGTGAAAAAGGACTGCGTCATCGAAAACAACACCATGGACTGTCTCTATGAGGCACCTCTGATGCTGCATCGGCACGGTCTGGATACCGTGGTCTGCCGGGAACTGGGGCTGTCCGGAGAAATGACCGGCCTGTCCGCCTGGGAGGAAATGGTACAGCGGATTCATCATCCCAGCCGGCATACCAGGATCGCCATTGTAGGAAAATATGTGGGACTGCACGATTCCTACCTGTCCGTGCGGGAAGCCCTCTATCACGGCGGCTATGAAAACGACGCGGAGGTAGAAGTCCTCTGGATCGATTCCGAGCACCTCACGGAGCAGAACCTGGAGGAACAGCTGCGGGCGGCCGACGGCATCCTTGTCCCGGGCGGCTTCGGAGACCGGGGCATTGAAGGCATGATCCTGGCCTGCGGCTATGCCAGGCAGCATGATATCCCCTATCTGGGCATATGCCTGGGCATGCAGGTTTCCGTCATTGAGTATGCCAGAAACGTACTCGGCATTGCGGACGCGAACAGTCGGGAGTTTGACCCCCAGGGAGAACACTGTGTCATAGATCTGATGGAAGAGCAAGTGGCTGTCCTGCGCAAAGGCGGTACCATGCGTCTGGGAGCCTATCCCTGCAAGGTATTTCCGGGAACCGTTCTGGAGCAGGCTTACGGCGCGCCGGAGATTTCTGAACGGCACAGACATCGTTTTGAATTCAACAATACGTATCGGCAGCAGCTGGAGGAGGCGGGACTGACCGTCAGCGGCACTTCACCGGACGGGACCCTTGTCGAGGCGGTGGAAGCCGCCGGCAGCCGTTTCCATGTGGGCGTCCAGTTCCATCCCGAATTCAAATCCAGACCGGATAAGGCCCATCCCCTGTTCCGGGAACTGGTCAGGCATTCCCTCAAAAAATAAGCCGTGTCATTGCAGCGTCTTAAGCCCGGGAATTAAGCCCGGAAATAAACAGCCGGTATACAGGGACATACAGGAGTATACAGGGACATACAGGAACATACAGAAGCATACAGGAGCATATTCATGATCTATCAGGCAAAAGCAAGAAAACTGGTTCTGCCGGACGGCAGCCAATACTACGGACAAAGTTTCGGCAGAGAGACCGGCAGCAGGGTCTGCGAGCTGGTGTTCAACACTTCTCCTGTAGGATATCAGGAAATTCTGTCAGACCCTTCCTATACGGACCAGTTCGTTGTCATGGCTTATCCCCTGATTGGCAATTACGGCATCAATCAGGACGATTTTGAAACAGCCCGCCCCACCATCGGCGGCCTGATCGTCCGGGATTATAATGACAGCCCTTCCAATTTCCGCAGCAGATACAGCCTTTCCCGTGTGATGCAGGCCTTTGAGATTCCGGGCATGACCGGGGCGGACACAAGGGAGCTGGTCCGCCGGATCCGGAAAGAAGGCACGTCAAAAGCCCTGCTCACAGACGCGGACACGCCTCCGGAAGAGGCCATGAAGATTCTCAGAGAGACAGAACTTCCGACCGACGCGGTATCCAGAGTCAGCAGAAAGTATCGGGAGAATTATTACAACGTCGGGGCCAGATATCATATCGCGGCCATTGATCTGGGCATGAAGGAAAATATCCTCCGGTCCCTGCTGGGCCGGGGATGCAGCCTGACTGTTTTTCCCTGGAATGCCACAGCTGAAGAAGTGGCCGCCTGCAGGCCTGACGGTGTCTTTCTTTCCAATGGGCCGGGAGATCCGACAGATGTGAAAGAAGCCATTGAGCTGGTCCGGACCCTGCGTGGAAAATATCCAATCTTCGGCATCTGCCTGGGCCATCAGATTATTTCCCTTGCCTGCGGCGCCTCCACCTACAAGCTGAAGTTCGGACACCGGGGAGGCAACCATCCGGTCAGGAACCTGCTGACCGGCAGGATTGAGATCACCTCCCAGAACCATTCCTATGCCGTAAAAGAGGACAGTCTTGCGGGAACAGGCCTGACCGTCACCCACAGGAACCTGCTGGATGGGACAGTAGAAGGAGTCTGCTGTGAAGCGGACAGGATCTTCAGTGTCCAGTACCATCCCGAAAGCTCTCCCGGCCCCCATGACAGCGCTTACTTATTTGATGAATTTCTGAAACTGATGGAAAGTTCCTGAAGCCAAACAAAGAGTTTCTGGAACCGATGCGGATCAAGAGGAACTTCTATAACGAAGGAGATATTTCTGCGGCAACGAAGGAGATATTTCTGCAGCGAATGAAATATACCATTGTTCTTTCAGGACCAGCCATGAAATGAAGGCGAAAGGAAAAAAGCATGCCCAAAAGAACTGACCTGAAAAAAATACTGGTGATCGGCTCCGGCCCCATTGTCATAGGGCAGGCAGCGGAATTCGACTACGCGGGGACCCAGGCCTGTCTGGCCCTGAAGGAGGAAGGCTATGAAGTCATTCTCTGCAATTCCAATCCGGCCACCATTATGACAGATAAATCCGTGGCGGACCGGGTCTATATGGAACCCCTGAACCTGGAATACGTGGCCAGGATCATCCGGCGGGAGCGGCCGGACGCCATCCTGCCCGGGATCGGCGGCCAGACCGGTCTGAATCTGGCCATGCAGCTGGAGAAAAAAGGCGTCCTGTCAGAGTGCGGCTGCGAACTGCTGGGGACCGGCTCCGCCTCCATTGAAATGGCAGAGGACCGGGAATCATTCCGGGATCTTTGCGTCCGCCTGGGTGAACCGGTCCTGCCTTCCATAGTTGTCCACAGCCTGGAGGAAGGCCGGAAAGCGGCAGAACAGATCGGTTATCCGGTCGTTCTGCGGCCCGCCTTTACCCTGGGCGGGACCGGCGGCGGCTTCGCGGACAATGCGGCACAGCTGGAAGAGCTGCTGCAGGCTGGCCTGGACCTTTCTCCCGTCAGCGAGGTACTGGTCGAAAAGAGTGTCAAAGGCTATAAAGAGATTGAATATGAAGTGATCCGAGACGCTGCGGACAACGCGGTTACGGTCTGCAACATGGAGAACCTGGATCCGGTCGGCATCCATACAGGTGACTCCATCGTCGTCTGCCCTTCCCAGACCCTGACGGACCGGGAATACCATATGCTCCGGGACAGCGCCCTGAAGCTGATCCGGGCCTTGCGGGTGGAAGGCGGCTGCAACGTCCAGTTCGCGCTGGATCCCGCTTCTTTCCAATATTACCTGATCGAAGTCAACCCCAGAGTTTCCCGTTCCTCTGCCCTGGCCTCCAAAGCCTCCGGCTATCCGATTGCCGCAGTCTCGGCCAGGATCAGCGTTGGCCTGACGCTGGATGAAATACAGCTGGCCAATACGCCCGCCTGCTTCGAACCGGCTCTGGACTATATCGTCACCAAGATGCCCCGTTTTCCCTTCGACAAATTTACCGATGCCGATCAGAATCTGGGCACCCAGATGAAAGCGACGGGAGAGACCATGAGCGTGGGCAGGACCTTTGAGGAGAGCCTGCTCAAAGCGGTCCGGTCTCTGGAGTGCGGAACGCCGCATCTGCGGCTCGCCAAATATGACAGCGCTTCTTTGGAAGCCCTCTGGGACAGAGTCCTGCAGGGATCCGGCGACAGGATTTATGCTGTGGCAGAGCTGCTGCGCAGACAGGTATCAGCCGGACAGATCGCCGAAAAGACCGCCATCGACCGCTTTTTCCTGGATAAAATCGCCAACATCATGGAAGAAGAGCGGATTCTGCAGGAAAACCGGGGAAGTGTCCGTGTATTGCGGGAAGCCAAACGGATGGGCTTTTCGGACGCCGCCATCGCTTCTTTCTGGCAGATGCCGGAGGAACAGGCCTTTGAACTGCGCAGGCAGGAGCGGATCTTCCCGGTCTACAAGATGATCGATACCTGCGCTTCCGAATTTGAAAGCTATGTCCCCTACTTTTATTCCACCTATGAAGGGGAGAATGAATCTGTCATTTCGGATAAGCCCAGCGTGATCGTGCTGGGAGCCGGTCCCATCCGGATCGGTCAGGGCGTGGAGTTTGATTATTCCACCGTACACGCGGTCCGGACCATCAAAGAAGAGGGTTATGAAGCCATTGTCATCAATAATAACCCGGAAACCGTCTCGACAGACTATACCACGTCCGACAAGCTGTATTTCGAGCCCCTGTGTCCGGAAGACGTGATGAACATTATCGAACTGGAAAAGCCCATGGGCGTGATTGTCACCCTGGGCGGCCAGACAGCCGTCAACCTGGCAGAGCCCCTGCATCAGAGGGGCGTGCGGCTGATCGGCACCGACTGTGAAGCCATCGACAGGGCGGAGGACCGGGATCTTTTTGAAAAGCTCCTGCATGAGCTGGGCATCCCGGAGCCCCGTGGCATGGCCGTGACCTGCGTCGAGGACGGCGTAGAGGCAGCCCGGACCATCGGATATCCGGTACTTGTCAGACCCAGTTTTGTCCTGGGCGGCAGGGCCATGCAGATCGTATCCGGGGAAAAAGAAATGCGCCGTTACCTGCAGACAGCTGTCGAGATCGATGTGGACAGACCTGTCCTCGTGGACCGCTATATCTCCGGCAAGGAACTGGAAGTGGACGCGGTCTGCGACGGCGAGCAGGTATTTATCCCCGGCATCATGGAGCTGGTCGAGCGGACAGGCATCCATTCCGGAGATTCCATCAGTGTCTATCCGACTTTCAGTGTGTCCGAAAAAGTACGCCGGACCATCCTGGAATACACCCGGCGTCTGGGCCTGGGAATCGGGATCCGGGGACTTTTCAATATTCAGTTCATCGTTGACCGGGACGATGAAGTCTACATCATCGAAGTCAATCCCCGGTCATCCAGGACGGTGCCATTTCTGTCCAAAGCGACAGGATGGCCCCTGCCTGACATGGCGGCCAGGGTCAGTCTGGGGATTTCATTAAAGGATCAGGGCATAGAGAACCTTTGTCCCGAACCGGGGCAGATGTGGTTCGTTAAAGTTCCGGTATTCTCTTTTTCCAAACTTTCCGGAATGGATTCTTACCTTTCCCCCGAAATGAAATCCACAGGCGAAGCCATCGGCTATGACTTCAAGCTGCACAGGGCCATGTACAAAGCCCTGACAGCTTCCGGAATCCGGGTCCAGAATTACGGTACTGTGATCTTCACTCTCGCGGATGAGGACAAGGCGGAAGCCCTGCCTCTTGCCAGACGCTTCTATGACATGGGTTTTAATATAGAGGCGACTACAATGACAGCCGAGTATATGAGGGAGCATGGCGTCAGGGCAAAACTGCGCCGCAAACTGAGTGAGGGCAGTACCGAAATTTTGGATTCCATCCGGGCCGGCTATGTCAGCTATGTAGTCAACACCCGGGCCATCCTGTCCGGCGTCCATTATGAAGACGGCGCCGCCATCCGGAAATGCGCCAGTGAACACCGGGTCACCATGTTCACATCCCTGGACACGGTCCGTGTCCTGCTGGACGTCCTGGAGGAGATGACCATCGGCGTCATGCCCATCTGACGGCAGCAAGCGAGCTCAGAGCTCATTAACCACAAAAACGCCCGCGCCTGGGAAAGGCTCGGGCGTTTTTGCATGGCCAGGCCTGGCAGCTCACAGGCAAGCGAGCTCACAGGCAAGCGAGCTCAGAGCTCGCAAGCCATGGCCGGGCCTGTCAGCTCAGAGCTCACATGCCAGAGCTCGCATGCCATGTAAAAAAATAAAAAAGCCGCCGGTGATATACTTGATTTACAGGAAAAGATGTGTGGTCAGAAGTGACTTTGAAATCGTAAAACGAAGCTTGGAAATATCTGCTTTTCCTGTTGAAGAATAGTAAAACAGGGTGATTGAGGAACAGATTTTCCTCATACAAGATCACTTTATAATGGGATGTAGAGAGGTGGAAATCATATGAAAATATGCAGTAAATGCGGATCGTCCAATACAGATTGGGCACATACTTGTCTGAAATGCCATCAGCCTTTTCAGGATGCGTATCAATATAATTATCCGTCAGCTGCAGAAGGCACGAACAACCGGCCTGATGGAAACGGCAATCTGCAGAAAATGGGCAGCAGCAATGGCTTTCAGGACGTTGATGCTTCCGAATTCTATACACTGATACCGGATAATACGGATCAGGACACGGCAGGTTACAATTCTGGTCAGACAGAAACCAGACAATTGCCGCAGAATCGCTTTACCACGCAGAACAGTATGGACAATAACAGAGTACAGAACGGCAGTCAGAACGCCGGTAAAAAATGTCGCTTCTGCGGGACGATGAATGAAAGTGTTGCCGCTTTTTGTGAATACTGCGGAAGGCCGCTGAATGAAAGCCGCGCCGACCGGAATGCGCAGCCTTTCGGCGGAGACCAGGGCTATGGCGGCAGGGATTCTTATCAGACTGATTCTTATCAGACTTATCAGTCTTATCAAGGAGGTGCATCGTCTGCGCTCCTGGACAAGTTTGTTTCAAAAATGAAAATAAGTTCTACCATCTGGCTGATACTCGGTATTTATCAGTGTGTCATCGGACTGCCCTTGATTATGTTCTTTGGCTATGGCCTTACGACCATTGGCCTGGGAGTCTGGAATATCATCCAGAGCCAGAAGAAGAAAAAAATGGCGGAACAGTATTATCAGAATCCTACAGGAATCGTTGCGGCAATGGAAAGCAGCCAGACCCTTGTTATCGTATTTCTGCTTCTGAATGTATTCTTTGGTGGATTTCTGGGCGTTGCAGGAGCTATCTACGATTTGACGATTATCAGCTTTGTCACCAGCAACAGGCAGGCCTTTGATGCTATGGGAAGACAGAATTACACGGCCGGAGGATATAACGTTTACAGATAACAAGAAGGGCCGGTACAGGAAAAGGTGACGACGGAAGAATACACTGCATTTTACACGGATAATGGTGGACAGACTGCAATGAACAAACAGCAGCTGGCCAACCGGCAGCTGATCCAATAGAAAGAATGGGGATTTTGCCGAGAACGGAAAGGGGGAAAATAAGTATGGCTGATTATTATCAGGAACAAAATTATCAGAGACCGGGCGTAATATACTGTTCCCAATGCGGGAGGCAGAACAAGATGAGTAACCGGTACTGTATCTACTGCGGAAATCCCATGAATGAAGGCACCGGAGCCGGGAATCCCATGGATGAAGGCCCCAGAGCCGGGAATTCTATGAATGAAGGTCCCGGATTTGGAAATCCCATGAATGAAGGCCCCGGATTTGAAAATCCCAGGCATGAAGAACCCGGGTTTGTATTCGGAGCGCAGCCGACATCCAGGCAGGGTGGTGTAATAGGAGATCTTACGGAATTCTGTAGAAGTATTCCCGCATTGATCTTTTATATTATCCTGTCCCTCTATGTGCTGCTGAATCTGATTTTTAACTTTGGTATCGGCACGTTTTTTGCATCCATTCCTCTCATCATGTTAGTGGTCGCTGTATGGCTTATTTTCTACTCAAGTTATCAGCGTAACCTGACAGATGGAGGGTTCAGGCTGATCAGTATAGTGATGATTATTGAACTGGTGATAGCCATACTTTCTTCTATCGTCGGATTTGGCGGAGGAGCTGTTCTTTTCTTCATTGCAGGCAGTGCAGCGGATGAGGCATCGATTTCTTTTCTGGGTGTCATCACAATTTTGATAGGTATTGGCGTATGTGTATGGAACTGGTTCTACTGGATGGGGCTGCGGGTCCTTCCGGAAAGTATCTCCCATGTCCTGCAGGGGAGGGAAAAATCCTATCAGACGTCCATGTTTTCCATTATCATGCTGATCATTGGCGGTGTTTTCCAGTTTTTTGGCCTGATTCTTACGTTCGCGTTACAGAGTATCTACAGTGCCCTGTATAGTGAGCTGTATTCCCTTATGAGCTATGGCAGTTATGGTTATGGCGGTTATTCGGAAATGGAATATATACTTCCAATGTTGAATGCCCTGCTGCCCAAGACCGGTCCCATGGTAGTTTTTACCGCTTTACTGGGATTTGCGGTAACGGTCTACAGTATTGTGATATTGTTTATCTTCAGAAACAGAAATCCTTATCCCAACTAAGTGGTTCACGATCCGGGGCGGCAAATGACCCCATGGGTGAATGACCTCCCTACAGGTGAATTATCTTAAACGAGTGAATGACCTCAGAGGTCACGGACCACAAAAACGCCCGAGCCGGGGAAAGGCTCGGGCGTTTTTCCATGTATTCCCGGGCCGGCAACCTCAGGTGGTTTAGGCCAACGACCTAGGCCAACGAGCTCAGAGGTGGCTGACACAGAGGTAGCTGACGCCAGGCCAACGAGCTCAGAGGTGGCTGACGCCCAGGGCTGATCAGCAGCCCTGGGGTTGTTGACGCCATTAAAAGTCTGCAGCAGGCAGACACCACCGAATATAATTGGCCAAATTCCTCAAAACAAATGGCAGAATGTTGTCCATTTTTGTGGAAGAGACAGAAAAATTCATTTAACAATTGACATTTTGCGAATAAAGAGACTATTCTTTGAAATGTGATTTAGACAGCACTAAACATTTTGAAGCGAAAACTATTGAATTGATTAATAGGAGGAAAACAACATGCCCGCAAAGAAGAAAGCAGCTGAGACTGCAGCACCTGCAAAGACAACCACTCGTAAGACAACCAGAAAGCCTGCAGTTAAGTCTGTCGTTACCATTCAGTACGCAGGCAAGGAAATGACCACTGCATCTCTGGTTGATCAGGTTAAGGCAGCAGTTCCCGCTGACACAGTAGTCAAGACTGTTAATGTTTATGTAAAGCCCGAAGAGAACAAGGCTTACTATGTTGTTAACGGCGAGATCACAGGCGACATCGATCTTTGATCAGCACTGTTTACACATCATACGTAATTACGCGTAAGCAAAACAGCAGCCCTGAAAGACTGCATAAAAGGAATCCGTCCCACAGACTCCAATGAGGAGTTCCGTGAGGCGGATTTTTGTTATATGATAATAACAGTAATATGATAAGAAATTGTAAGATACAGTTGACGGGAACGGGACGCATGCGGATGTACGCGTCACCACATCGGGAAAAGATCGGAAAAAGATCAGGAAAAGGAAAAGGAGGAAAGCATCATGAAACTGGAACTTTTTATGGGAGATACATGCCCTTACTGCCGCATGGTCAAAAAGGAGATTGAGAAGCAGGGCCGTACAGATGTAGCGTACTGCAACATCGACCAGAGCGAAGCGGAGCTGCAGCGCCTGGTGGAAGTGGGCGGCAAGAAGCAGATTCCCTGCCTGTTCATTGACGGAAAACCTCTTTACGAGAGCAAAGACATTGTAGCATGGCTCCGGGCCAACCCCCAGTAAAGCAGGATTCCCGCAAGCCCTGCGATGCTCTAATCAGACATCAGTATTAAGACATTAATATTGAGACATTATTATTGAGTCATTAATATTAAGACACTAATATTGAGATATTAACATTGCAGACAAAATAAGACTCTGTCTGTCGCGTTCTGTTCATAACACAGTCACGGCAGGCAGAGTCTTTTCATTGACGATATTTTCTATTGTCCGCAAATCACATCACAGCCATTTCGCGGCATCCCAGCCATTTTGCGGCATTCCAGCCTTTTCGCAGCTGCACCAGCCATTTCGCAGTTGCATCAGCCATTTCTCAGCCTCCCAGCCATTCACAGCTTCATCAGCCCCAGACCGACGCTGCGGACATGGCCGCTGACGCATTCCGCCAGCCACTGGGCCATGCTGGTCCCTTCCTCCGCTTTCATCGTGAAGCGGGGCGTACGAACCGCTGTATGGATAGTGCCGCCCCCGGCCGCAATCGGGTTGAAGAAATTGTAGACAAAAATGCCGAAATCAGGATCCAGTTCCTGCAGATGCCGCAGCATGGTCCGCATTTGCTTGAAAAAGGTCTTCTGCAGTCCGTAATCCGTCGTATACTCCTTATACTTCATATCGCTGTAAAAAGCGCTGAGAAGGTAGTCACGGGTAGAACCGGCATAAAGGCAGCGAAAACGGCCCGGATCGCGCTCATACAGGGCCCTGTACCATTCCAGGGTCAGGTTCTGACCGTGGATGTCCTTCCATGCGTGTTCCGGGGCGTTCCATACATCCCGTACGGTATGGCGCCAGTGGGGACTTAGCAGCTGGGCGCTGTCGGAGAAAAGGGTAATGTCCTTACAGCCCGGATAATAATCATCCGCGATTTCTTCGGCCAGGGCAGGGACCGCAAAGGCGCCGGCACTTTCGCCCGCAATCAGGATCTTATCCGCCTCCGGGAACAGCGTCTTGCAGGTGTCCATGGCCAAACGGAAATTGGCATGGCCGTGGAAATGCAGAGTTTCGGGGTTGCCCTCTTCAGATATATAATCGAAATCCTGCCTGCCCAGGTGCATATCTCCGGTGGAATAAGGGACGACCAGAAAATTCCAGTCATCGAAAGGATTGGACGGATCTTCCGTTCGGGTGATCCCCGCATCGATATTCATGATCTGTGTAAAAGTACGCAGATTATTCCAGTAATAGTTGGGCAGCCAGGCAGCCACCTTGCCGCCGGTCACAGGCCTGGCAGCCGTATAGGTATTCCAGGCGATGCCCCCTCCGGACAGGAAAATACACAGATTGCTAATCCGGCCTGCCTTAACATAAATATGGTAGCCGGAACCGTCTCCCGACATGCCTTCGGGCAGTTCCTTTTTATACCAGACCTTTTCGGCCAGGACTGCTGCTGCCCCTTCTTCCGGCTCGGGCAGGAGCGGGGGTTCCAGGCCGACGACCTCAATTCCCTTGGCGATGGCCTGCTCCACAAAATCACCCAGCTGGACAGCTGCCTTCAAATCCGGCCGCAGATGTTCTTCTTTATTTTTAGCCAAATGCTTATCCAATCAGAGACCTCCATAGTCTTATTCGTGGCCGATCCTGTCACGTATATAATAATTTCATTTGCGTCAAAATATATTTGTATCAAATTACATTACCATCCTGCCGCATCCATTCATACGCTGCCGCTGCATATTGAAAAGCATCCAGTCAAACGCAGCCGCTGCATATTAAAAAGCATCCGTTCAAACGCAGCCGCTGCATATTAAAAAGCATCCGTTCAAACGCTGCCGTTACATATTAAAAAGCTTCTCCAGAGCTGTCTGCAGGGCACGGTAGCGGAAGATCAGCATATAGGCGGTCAGAATCAGCATAAAAGCGATGCAGATGACAGCAGGGCCCCGGTAAGGGTTCCAGCCCAGCAGGACCGGAATGATCTGCAGCATGGACATCAGCATATCGCCCGCGATGATGACCAGATATTCATTCAGCGTCATCCCAAGGCTCCGGGCCACCAAAATAGATAAGATAACCATGCAGAAGAAAGTGAGTGGGACGACCCAGGCCAGAGACCAGCCCCGCATACCGGTAAACCAGTCCGCGGCGACACTACCGATAATGATCAGATATCCCTGGACATTCAAAGCCTTCAGAATGTCATTGTGATAATACATAAAGATCATGAAATTGACCCAGACCAGAAGGCCGATAAAGGCCCAGGCCGGCACGAATTCCAGCGTAAATCCGCTGATCAGCTGGGCAGCCAGCAGGACGATTTCATAACAGACCAGCAGGAAGGTACAGATCCGGGTCAGCATGACCGAACTGACCTTTTTTCTGACCAGATCGGGGAAGACATCCTCGTCCGGTTCTCCGCTCAGATTACTCTGGCACAGAGGGCAGCAGCGCTTATTGCCGCGGATACTGATCCTGCATTTCTGACAGTACTGCATAGTTACGCCTCCTCATCCTCGATGTCTTTGTTGTAGTCACTGGTAGCCAGTTCCACGTCGATGCCCATTTCCCTGATCCTGCGGAAGAAATTCATCATGACCGCATGCTCGGAAAAAGCAGTTGCGATCCCAAAGCAGAGCGCGTCCCCGAAAGAACTGATAGAGATCTGAGCGTCCGGTGCCGCCATAAAACAGCTGAATTTATGGATATAGGGAACCAGGGGTTCCGGCATTGTCACTTTGCCGACATTGGAGACCGTTCCGGTGATGCCCCTCTGGACTCTGGCGTTGGCGATGGAAATGACAAGATTCTTCAGAGCCAGGGGAACGATCTTGATAAAGAGATTGTGTTCCAGGGCAGCGAAATTGTTCATGGTCAGAGAGACCTGATCGCCTGCCAGCTGCCGTTTAAAGGATTCATTGACTACAGTAATGATGCTGTCAAGGGAACCGTCATACTGCTCCGGATAAAAAGCCACATTGATGACACCGAAAAAGTTCCGGGCCGTATCCGAATGGAAATAGTTGCGCAGGTTGACGGGGATACTGAGGACAATGGGCAGCTTGCGGTCCCGGACCGACATCTCCTGCAGCAGGGCTTCGATGTAAAGGGCTGTCGTAAAAACTGCCATGGTAGAATTGTGCTCTTTGGCCTTCTTTAAAAAAGCGGATGTGGAGACCGTGCCTTCCAGCAGATGGCACTGCAGGTTCTCATCCCGTTCTCCTTTGATATGATAGGCTTTTTTGGGGGTAATTCGACTTTCTTTGGGCTTGCCGCTCTGTTTTTCATAAAACTTCTGGAACGCGTCGTCATTGCGCCCCTGTACGGAGGCCCGTTCCGGCAGGGCCAGATCGTCATCCAGTTCATGACGGATCTTCAGATAATTGGTCACGATCTGCTTGAGAAACTCAAAAGCCCCGGTCCCGTCCGTCAGGACATGGAACATTTCCAGGTTGATCCGTTTCTTATAATAGACGACCCTGTAAAGCAGGTTCCTGCGGCCTTCATGATAAATGGCACTGCAGGGCGGCTTGTTCTCGATATGGACGATGGCCGGTGTCCTGGAAGCCTCCAGATAATACCAGAAGACGCCTTTACGCAGGACGCTGCCGAAATAGGGAAATTCCGGAATTGCCAGATCCAGCGCTTTCTGCAGGGTGCGTTCGTCAACGTCTTCATATAATTCACAGGTCAGACGGAAGACCCTGGTGTCGGTGCCGACCGCGGTGGAAGGGACAATCTTGGCAGCGTTATCGATTTTATACCATCTGGATGCGGTATCAGCCATACACGTTACCTCCGTAAAAGGGCGGTTTCCCGCCATTATGTCAGCGATAATGCCAACCGGAAAATCATCGTTATGTCAGCGATAATGTCAACCGGAAAATCGGCCGTTATGTCAGCCGGAATATCAACCGGCATATCAGCCGGAATGTCAACCGGAATGTCAGCCGTAGCGGCTGCTCACGGCGCGTTCCACATAGCTTAAGTCTACCTGTTTCAGCTTTCTCTGTCATTGAAAAAAGCATAAAAAAGGAATACCTTAAGAAAAATCTTAAGAAAAACCCTGAGCGCGATTCGGAATCCGTGATATAGTAGGGGACAGTATTGTTAATGTTCGAAGGAGAATCTGTATGAGCAGTCATCATCACAAAACAGCGAAGCGGGAGACCTTTACCAGCGGTCTGGGCTTTATCATGGCCTGTGTGGGATCCGCTGTCGGTATGGGCAATATCTGGCGTTTTCCGACCCTGGTCTCAGCCTGGGGAGGAATGACGTTTCTGATTCCCTATTTCCTGTTCGTGATCCTGATCGGTTCGTCCGGCGTGATCGGGGAGATGGCCCTGGGCAGGGCCGGACACGGCGGTCCCGTCAAATCCTTCGGTGTATGTACGGAAAAAAGGTGGGGGAATCCTTCTATAGGCCAGGCGGTCGGCATGATCCCGGTTCTGGGCTCTCTGGCCCTGGCCATCGGTTATTCATGTGTCATGGGATGGATCTTTAAATACGCCTTTCTGGCCCTTTCAGGCGGCTTGATGGCCATGGGGACTGATATAGAGACCATCGGCGGCGTTTTCGGAGCCACCGCTTCCGCCCACGGGGCCACCCTGTGGGTCATCCTGGCGGTATCTGTCAGCTGCCTGATCATGATCTTCGGCGTTGCGGACGGCATCGAGAAGGCCAACAAGATCATGATGCCGGTCCTGTTTTTCCTGTTTGTAGGTCTGGGACTCTACATCATGACACTGGATGGAGCCTTCAACGGTTATAAGTATATCCTGGGCATCAATCCGGCCGGATTTAAGGATCCCAGACTCTGGATCTTTGCTTTCGGACAGGCCTTTTTCTCCCTGTCGGTGGCCGGCAACGGTACCGTGATCTATGGCTCCTACCTGAAAAAGGAGGAGGATATTCCCAGATCTGCCGCCATTGTAGCCTTCTTTGATACAGTTGCGGCCCTGCTGGCATCCTTTGTCATCATTCCCGCCATGGCCGTCGGAGGCGCTGCCCTGACAGAAGGCGGTCCCGGCCTCATGTTCATCTACCTGGTCCAGATCATGAACGGTATGAAGGGCGGCAGGATTATCGAAATCGTATTCTATATCTGTATCCTTTTCGCGGGCTGCAGCTCCATCATAAACATGTATGAAGTGGCGACAGCCTTCCTGCAGGACAGCTTCGGCGTCCGCAGAAAACCCGCTGCGGTCATTATCCATGTATTCGGCGGCCTGACAGCCATTTTCATCCAGGCCATCGTATCCCAGTGGATGGACGTTGTTTCTATTTATATATGCCCGCTGGGCGCCCTGCTGGCCGGCATCATGTTCTTCTGGATCGCCGGAAAACAGTTCGTCCTCGAGAGTGTTTCACAGGGCAGGGAGCAGCCTGTCGGAGGCTGGTTCTATCCCCTGGGCAGATATATTTACTGCGCCGCGGCCCTCATTGCCCTGATTGCGGGCGCTGTGCTCGGCGGAATCGGATGACCCGATTTGCCGGCCGCGTTTCTGCTCTGACCATTATTCCGGCCGCGGTTCTGTACCCGGCGGAACCGGATAATTTCCCGGCCCCGTATGATTACGGGGCTGTATTTATTCCCTGAAAATATCCCGCAGTTCCGCAATCACATTTTCATAATAGCGGACATATCTGTCGGGACTGTCATCGGCAATAGGCCGTTCCCGGACCTCAATTCCGTAGGCTTCCAGCATGGCTTTCTCTTCGTCACGCAGGTCTTTTCGGCCGGACGGAGAGACAGGCGTATAATAGTACGTCTTTGCCGCGGGGAAATGCCGCTTCTTGGTACAGGCCAGATACCAGATATCGGATTCTGAGAAATCCTGTCCGAATCCCGCTATGTACAGATCTCCGATCAGATAATAATCCACCCAGCTCCTGGGATAGAAGATACCGCCCGCTTTCCGGGCGCCTTCCACACGACGCTCCAGGTAAGGCAGATAGGTCTGGATCTCATATTCCATCTTGCCGTAGAAATAATGGCCCATGATGATGTGGCGGGGCTGGTCTACCTCTCCGTGGATATGCCAGATATTCCGGTAACCCGGGTCTCCAGGCAGCGCTTCGCGGCCTTTCGCGGCCGGCACATGGGAATAGCGGTGCAGGAAACGGACCGCGTTATTACTATAATACGGGACAGCGTACCGTCGGTAGGGATTTCTGGCCCAATAGCCGCACCTGCCGGTCAGGACCTTCTCCAGTTCATAGGAATAATTGGAAGTCAGGATGGTCTCAGTCGGAATCTCCGTGATCTTTTCCAGAAGAGCGGTATGCTCCGGTGTCAGATGAAAATTCCGCATATATTCCGCGACTTCCTTCATACTGTCATAGACCTTGTCGTCTGTGGCCAGGACCACTTGCATGGACAAAGGGATCCGGCCCAGCAGGCCGTCATCCAGATCCTTGCGGGTCCGGACAGAATCGATCAGATTCTTCCATGATTTCATATTGAAGGTCCGGTTAAAACCGTTTCCGATCATCAGGACCCTGGGACGCTCCGGCAGATGCCAGGGCTGTATAGTATTCTTATTTTCTGTGCTCATTCCATACCCCCGTAAGGAAACGGACGGACGCAGGGATCCTGCCGATCCCCGCCGCAGTTCGATCCGGCAGCTTCCATACCCCGGTACCATACTGGATGCCAAACCGGATACCATACCAAATGCCTTCCTGTACATTCCCCGCCGCAATCATCCTTACACATATATGATAGCATTTTCAGAGAGAGCGTGTACAGCAAACTTTCGCATGAAAAAAAGCTGAAAAAGCAGAATAAAAAGACGGCAGAGCGGTATTATAAGAGCGGTATTATACAAGAACAAAGACAAAAAAGGCCGGAGCCGGGAATCAAAATCCCGCGCTTCGGCCTTTTCCGGATACTTTTTCAAAACTGTTTTCTTTAATTATGTTTTACCAGATGTTTTATCGGTTGATTATGTTTGCCGGTTAATTTTTACCAGCGGACCGCAATATCGATCTGATAAGGGTTGTCATAGATAAAAGTACCTGTGTCACACACGATTGCTGTTCCCAGGCTGGTCTCGACCAGAGAACCCAGCGGATGGACATCGAAGCATGCGGCGCACATAACGTAATCGCCCAGCATCTTCACACCGTCGTCCCGGACCCAGAATTCTCCTTCATAACCCTGCTCATGCATATACTCGATGATCCAGGTCATGTTCAGGTTATAATATGTCTCCTTGCCGGAGGGGCCTTCTACAGTTCCGATGACTCTGTTGAGGACGGGACCGTCCCAATCGTCGGATGCCTGTGCGGGAACAACTGTTACATTGAAAAAGATAAATAAAGCTGCGAGTAACGCGCAGCCGCGTCTGCAAAGTTTACGAATCGACATTTTCATAAGCACTCCATTTCTCAGAAAGCACTGTGGTTTCAATTATCTTTACTTAATCCCTGAATGTATCTTTACTTAATCCCTGAATGATTGCAATGATACAGATATTAAAAAAATGTTAACTAATTATTAATCAATGACTGAAGAAGGAAAAAATAATGATATAAACCATAGTTTTCCAGAATGTTCATGCCGTACATAATACGGCAGAAAACCTGCCAAACTCCCTTACTTTCCCGGAAAACAGGTTTCCGGTTCAGTTCGGGAGAGATATTACAACGATGCAATGAAATTGTAAAGAATAAACTGCCGGTTTTTGCCAAAGTTCCCGGTTTTTAGCCGAAATCCATCTTTAAAAAGCAAGATTTGACTGTTTTCACGGCCTGAAAATAGTTGATCGCTGTCAAAATATATCAGAAATTTCTGAAATGCTTTACGAAGAAACATTGAATAACTCTTTTAAAAGATCACACAGATTTCCCCGGGTTTTCCTTGATTGAATTTTCCGAAGGACAGCCGGGACTAATCGGAGAGCAGAAAGGATCTTCCGGAAACCTGAGGCGGGAGTGGAGAAATGAACCGTGAAGATCTGACGCTTGGTTCATGCCTGAGGCGGGAGTGGAGAAGTCGGACGTAACTATGATATAATGAATTCAGGATTTACAGTACAAAAGCTTGTAATGTCATATATATAAGGAGGTGTAGCTATGCCGCCCAGAGGTCATTCAAGTTCAAGCCGTTCAAGTTCAAGCCGTTCGAGTTCAAGTCGTTCCAGCTCGAGCCGTTCGAGTTCAAGCCGGTCCAGCGGCCCCAGTTCAAGGTCCAGCAGTTCCAGATCCAGCGGATTTGGTTTCTCCCGGTCTTCTTCGTCCAGAAGATCCGGCGGCAGAGGACCGTCTGCCCATTCGACCAGCACCTATACCGGAAACCAGTCCTCTTACAGGACAGGAGGCAGCGCGAATACATATCAGCAGCCCAAAGCAAGGCCCCGCTACAACCAGCCCAGCGGCTTTATCCCACTCATAGCTTACAGTACGGTCCGACATCTGTATGGTCAGTCCCATGATTATGATTATTATCCCAACGGTTGGACTAATGATCAGGGCCAGACATTTGAAGCCGGCTATTATGATGAGAACGGAAATCGCTACGGCAACGTGGTCGTAGAAAATCAGGAGACCATCCTGACCTGCGAATACTGCGGCGCCCAGACAAAAGTCCTCTGGAAAGAAGGGATGATCCCCAACTGTGAGGCCTGCGGTGCGCCCCTGCGGATCGATCTTCAGGATAAAGGTCAGGAGCCGGTTTACGCTGCCGGTACAGGCGGAGAAACGACCCGGGCCAGACGCGGGATCAGTCCCGCAAAAATCATCCTGCTGATTTTTGCCGTGATGGTCGTATTACGCATAATCGGGAATTTTGTCATAAACAATCACAGCAGCCAGTCTGTATCGAACGTCCAGGAGCAGCCCCATATGGATGACAGTATCTATGTGGATGAGATTGGCCGCACCTGCTATCTGGATGGGGACAATTACTACGATGAAGAGACCCAGTGCTGGTTCTGGTACAATGAGGAACGTTCCGTATGGCAGTACTGGTACGAGGGGATTTCCTCCGACTACGGCGACTACGGCTGGATGGAATATGATTACACGGATCAGAAGTGGTATATCGAGACCAGCCAGGGCAAATGGGAAGAACTTCCCGCCAAATACAGTACGGACCGTCTCTGGCATTTCGGCCAGTCGCAGGCGAACCTTTCCGACAGCATCTATGTGGCGGAAATCGCCCGCACCTGCTATCGGGACGGAGACATGGGCTACTATGACGGGGAGACCGACTGCTGGTTCTGGTACAATGAGGAAAGCAATGCCTGGCAGTACTGGTACGAAGAGATTTCCTCCGATTTTGGCGACTACGGCTGGATGGAATACGATTATTCTGAAGACCAGTGGTATATCGAGACCG
>ONRU01000063.1 GCA_900320325.1 uncultured Lachnospiraceae bacterium | reverse complement strand
CCGATTACATCGGCGAAATAGACGGTCCTGTTGAGGGCGCCTTCATCAGGGCTGATGACCACGACATGCTCCCGGTCGATGATCAGATCGTCAAAGGAATCCAGCAGGGCATGCAGGAACTGATAAGGCGTGGCGTAATTGGTAAAGTCACAGATCGGGACCACGCTCTGGATCCTGGGATCATGGGCGTCAAATGTAATGAAATTGTCAATGCCCAGATCAAAAAGCTCCTTGAGCATCAGGGCGGCGTCCATGGATTCACGTCCGCTCTTATGGTGCTGACGGCCTTCATACAGGAAGGGCATGATCACGGTGATCCGTTTGGCAGCGCCCTGGATGGCGGAAATCACCCGTTTCAGATCCATGAAGTGATCATCGGGTGACATATGGTTGATGAAACCGTTCATCGTATATGTGATCGAATAGTTTGTGATATCCACCAGGATATAGATATCCTTGCCGCGGACAGAAGCTTCGATGACCGCCCTGCCTTCGCCGGTCTCGAACCGGTCCAGATTGATGGGGATCCGGTAATCCTCCTGATAATAGCCTTCCATCAGCGCGTGGTTATGGGATATGGTAACGCCTTTTCCGCGGAAAGTGCGGATAAAATCATTCACCTTGCGGCCGAGCTTCTCGGCGGAAGGCAGCACAATAAGCCCGACTGGAGCAACGGGAAGGCTGCGGTCAAGCTGCTGGTGTAATTCAAGATCTGAAGGCATGTTTACTCCTTTACTGGGGGTGCCGTCCCTGCCGGAGCGGGACCGGCTGTTTTCATCATTATGCTTTCATGATAGCGATTTCAATATCATTTCGCAAGGAGAATGTGTCACGATATCCCCGGAAAGATCGGGCCTTTTTCCGGCGACTATGACAAAAAAAGGAACAGGGCCCCCTGCGGCGGCCGGAGGATACAGATTTGAAAAATTACTCCAGGATTTATTTTCATATTGAAAGATGTATATTCTGCCCGATTCCTATATTGGGACACTTTTTCTTTACAGAAGGAAGAGATTTGGTTAAAATAGTAAGATGCACGGAGACTGTACAGGGGTATAAAGTCATCCGTTAAGGAGTAAATATATGAGTAAAAGAAAAGTCAGACCTATCGTTGCGGTGGTAGGACGCCCTAATGTGGGCAAATCCACTTTCTTTAACGTAATGGCCGGACAGATGATCTCGATCGTGGAGGATACGCCCGGCGTGACCCGGGACAGGATCTACGCGGACTGCAGCTGGCTCAACTATGAGTTCACACTGATCGATACAGGCGGTATAGAACCGGATTCCAAAGACATTATCCTGTCCCAGATGCGGGAACAGGCCCAGCTGGCCATTGAAATGGCGGATGTCATCATCTTTATGGTGGATGTCCGGCAGGGCATGACCGACGCGGACGGACAGGTGGCGGATATGCTGCGCCGGTCCCATAAGCCGGTCGTCCTGGCGGTCAACAAGGTAGACAAGCCCAGCCGTGATATGGCGGATGTCTATGAGTTCTATAACCTGGGCATCGGGGATCCCTACGCCATCTCTTCCGCCAACCGTACCGGTCTCGGCGACATGCTGGACCATGTCTGCAGCTATTTTCAGGCTGTGGAAACGGAGGAAGAGGAGGATGACGCGATTCGGGTGGCCATCGTCGGCAAACCCAATGTGGGCAAGTCTTCGATCATCAACCGCCTGATCGGCGAGAACCGGCTCATTGTCTCGTCCATCGCCGGCACCACCAGGGACGCCATCGATACCAAAGTCCGCCATGACGGTAAAGATTACATCTTTATTGATACGGCCGGTATCCGCCGCAAGAACAAGATCAAGGAAAACCTGGAACGCTATATGATCGTCCGGACGGTCGGCGCTGTTGAACGGGCCGATATCACTGTCCTGGTCATTGACGCCCAGGAGGGCATTACGGAACAGGACGCCAAGATCGCCGGCATCGCCCATGAACGGGGCAAGGCCGTCATCGTAGCCGTCAACAAGTGGGACCTGATCGAAAAGGACAACAAGACTGTAAACAAGTTCACGGACAAGATCCGCTCCGTCCTTTCCTTCCTGTCCTACGCGGAGATCATGTTCATCTCAGCCGAGACAGGCCAGCGCCTGATCAAACTGTATGATGAGATCGACATGGTCTACGCCAATATGAACCTGCGGATCCAGACCGGCGTCCTCAATGAGATCATTACCGAGGCCGCCATCATGCAGCAGCCGCCCTCCGACAAAGGCAGGATGCTGCGGATTCTGTACGCGACCCAGGTGGCCGTTAAACCACCCACCTTTGTCCTGTTTGTCAACTATAAATATCTGATGCATTTTTCCTATCAGAGATATATTGAAAACCGTCTTCGGGAAGCCTTCGGCTTTAAAGGAACACCTCTTAAATTCATCATCCGAGAGAGGACAAACGATAAATAAAATTTAATCTGCCGTCCCCGAGGCGGGCCCGGCAGAAAGGAGCAGTGATGAATACGATCGTAATGAGGATTTTGAGTGTTTTAATCGGCTATGCTTTCGGCTCGATCCAGAGCGCATATCTGCTTGGCAAGACCAGGGGAATCGATATCCGTGATTACGGAAGCGGGAATGCCGGGACCACCAACACCATTCGTGTGCTGGGTACAAAGGCTGGTATCCTGGTCTTCTTCATGGATGCTTTCAAGTGCGTTTTCGCGGTCATGGCCGCCTGGTACCTGTTCGGCAGGTCCAACCCGGAGATGGCCTATCTGTTCAAGTCCTACGCCTTCGCGGGCTGCGTACTGGGACATGATTATCCCTTCTATATGGGATTCAGGGGCGGCAAGGGCGTTGCCTGCATGGCCGGCTTTATCTGCGCCTACCACTGGGCCCTGTTCCCGACAGCCCTGATCTTTTTCTTCGTGCCTTACCTGCTGACCCACTATGTGTCACTGGGATCCCTGTGCGTGTACTCGGGCTCCTTTATCATGATGATCATTCTGGGACAGATGGGCATGTTCGGAGCGCCTCAGGCTGTGCTGAATGAGATCTATATCATCCAGGCCCTCTTTACCATCCTGGTCTTCTGGAAGCACAGAGCCAATATCGGCAGGCTCCTGGCCGGCAAGGAAAGCAAGACCTACCTGTTCAAGAAGAAATAATACCTTCAGACCGCCATGCCCCTTTGGAGCGCAGGGCAGCGGTTTCCGGATCACAGAAAGAAGGAAAGCATTATGGCAAAAATCGGAGTCATCGGCGCGGGCAGCTGGGGCACGGCCCTGACATGGCGCCTGGCGCAGAACGGACATGAAGTAAAGGTATGGTCCATCGCGGAGGAGGAAGTCCACATGCTGAATGAAGACCACGAGCAGAAGGTCAAGCTGCCCGGGGTCATTCTGCCGGACGCAGTAGAGGCTACCACAGATCTGCACGAGGCCATGTCCGATAAAGACGCGGTCGTACTGGCAGTACCGTCTCCCTTTACCAGGAGCACGGCAAAGCGTATGGCCCCTTACTGCAGATTCGGTCAGCTGATCGTCTCTGTGGCCAAGGGCATCGAGGAGGACAGCCTGATGACCCTGAGTGAGATCATCCGTCAGGAGATCCCCCAGGCAGAGGTCGCTGTGCTCTGCGGCCCCACCCACGCGGAGGAAGTCGGCAAGGGACTGCCGACCGCCATTGTAGCGGGCGCCAGGACCAGGACCGCCGCGGAATATGTCCAGACTCTGTTCATGGATAAATCCCTGCGCGTCTATACCAGCCCCGATATGCGGGGCATGGAACTGGGCGCGGCCCTCAAGAACGTTGTCGCGCTGGCGGCGGGCGTCGCGGACGGACTGGGCTATGGAGACAATACCAAGGCACTGCTGATCACCAGAGGCATTGCTGAAATCAGCAGGATCGGGATCGCGGCCGGCGGCAGGGCGGAGACCTTCTCCGGACTGACCGGGATCGGCGACCTGATCGTCACCTGTGCCTCCATGCACTCCCGCAACCGCCGGGCCGGCATCCTGATCGGCCAGGGCAGAACACCGGAAGAAGCCATGGATGAGGTCAAACAGGTCGTGGAGGGCGTCTACAGCGCCAGAGCCGGCCTGCAGCTGGCTAAGAAGTACGGCGTGGAAGCGCCCATCATCGACGCGGCCAACCAGGTCCTCTTTAACGGAAAATCTCCCGCGGAAGAGGTCAGCGCCCTGATGCAGCGGGATAAAAAGAATGAGATCAACGGTCAGATGTGGAATGACTGATCCAATATACAGACAGAAAGAGAGATTTGACAGCACATGAAAATCTATGAAGAACTGCAGGCAAGGGGCCTGCTGGCACAGATCACGAGCGAAGACCAGGTCAGGGATCTGGTCAACAACGGCAGGGCCAAATTCTATATCGGCTTTGACCCTACGGCGGATTCCCTGCATGTAGGCCATTTCATGGCCCTCCTGCTGATGAAGCGCCTGCAGATGGCGGGCAACCAGCCGGTCGCTCTGGTCGGCGGCGGCACAGGCATGATCGGAGATCCCTCCGGCCGGACTGACCTGCGTACCATGATGACAGTCGAAAAGATCGACCATAACTGTGAATGCTTCAAAAAGCAGATGAGCCGCTTCATCGAGTTCGGTGAAGGCAAGGCTATGATGGTCAATAACGCGGACTGGCTCCGCGACCTCAATTATATCGAGTTTATCCGGGACATCGGCGCCCATTTCTCCGTCAACAACATGCTGCGGGCCAGATGCTACGAGCAGAGGATGGAGAACGGACTCAGCTTCCTGGAGTTCAACTACATGATCATGCAGGCCTATGATTTCCTGGAGCTCTACCAGCGTTACGGCGTCAACATGCAGTTCGGCGGCGATGACCAGTGGAGCAACATGCTGGCCGGCACGGAACTGATCCGCAAGAAGCTGGGCAAAGACGCGCACGCCATGACCATCACCCTGCTGCTCAATTCCGAGGGCAAGAAGATGGGCAAGACCGCCAAAGGCGCCGTATGGCTGGATCCCGATAAGACCAGTCCCTACGATTTCTATCAGTACTGGCGGAACGTGGGCGACGCGGACGTCCTCAAGTGTTTGCGTATGCTGACTTTCCTGCCTCTCGAGCAGATCGATGAGATGGACAAATGGGAGGGCAGCCAGCTGAACGAAGCCAAGATCATCCTGGCGGATGAGCTGACCACCCTGGTCCATGGCGCGGACGAGGCCAAAAAGGCCAAGGCCGGCGCGACAGCCCTGTTTTCCGGCGGCGCGGCTTCCATGGACAATGTACCCGAAACTGAGATGAAGGATGAATTCTTCTCAGAAGAAGGGACCATGGACATTCTGGCCATCCTGGTAAAGAGCGGCCTGACCCCTTCCAGATCCGAAGCCAGACGGGCGGTCCAGCAGGGCGGCGTCAGTGTTGACGGAGAGAAGATCACTGACATCGGCACATCCTATACCAAAGAGGACCTTAAGGACGGCAGGCTGGTCAAACGCGGCAAGAAGAGCTTCAAGAAGGTCATTTACAAAGCGTAAGAACGGGACCGGCCGGTCACAGACCGCGGCTTTCGTGTATCAGAGAGCGAGGTACCGGGGACGGGAGAGGAAAGCTCCCGTGTTCCCGGCGGATTCCGTACGGGAACAGAGCTTCAGGCAGGAAGTCTGTTCCCGTATTCCGGTTTCAGGAAACAAAACAGTCAGCAGACAAAAAGGACAGAATTATGTTGAGAAAAGTTGTTACCGGCGCGGACGCGCTCGTCAGAAGTCTGGAAGAAGAGAACGTGGAGTATGTGTTCGGCTATCCGGGCGTTGCCATCGCTCCTTTCTTCAACTCCATGCTGGACAGTAAGATCCATACGGTCCTGGTCCGTCATGAACAGTGCGCGGGCCATGCGGCCAGCGGCTATACCAGGGCCAGCGGCAAGCCCGGCGTGGCGGCTGTGACCAGCGGTCCCGGCGCGACCAACCTGATCACGGGCATCGCCACCGCTTTTGCCGACAGTATTCCCATGGTATGCATTACCGGGCAGGTCGACAGCAGGCTGATGGGCAGCGACGTGTTCCAGGAAGCGGATATTTCCGGCGCCTGCGAATCCTTTGTCAAATTCAGTTATATCGTCCGCAGGGCTTCCGACATTCCCAGAGTCGTCAAGGAGGCCTTCCATATCGCCAATACCGGCCGTAAGGGGCCTGTCCTGATCGACATTCCCCACGATGTCCTGATGGACCGCGTGGCAGGTTTTGCCTATCCGGTCAGTGTCAATTTAAGGACTTACAAGCCCACTGTGGAAGGACACCCGGTTCAGATCAAGCGTGTCATCCGGGAGCTTTCCAGGGCAAAACGCCCGATCATCTGCACGGGCGGCGGCGTCCATCTGTCCGGTGCCGAAGCGCAGGTCAGGGCTTTTGCCGAAAAACATGGAATCCCCTGCGTGTCCACCATGATGGGCCTGGGGAGCCTGCCCAGCGAGCATCCCCTTTTCTACGGCATGGTCGGCAATAACGGACAGAAGTGCGGAAACCGGGCCATGAATGAAGCGGATGTGGTCCTGATGGTCGGCGCCCGCGTGGCGGACCGGTCCATCAGCCAGCCCGACCTGATCACGGAGAACAAGGTCCTGATCCATATCGATGTAGACCCCGCCGAGATCGGCAAGAACGCCGGTCCCACCATTCCCCTGGTCGGCGATATCAGACATGTTTTTGATGAATTCAATGCCAAGGAGCTCAAGGTAGACTATTCCGAATGGCTTGCATGGCTGGATAAGTACCGGGCCGAAGTGAAGGCCGAATCCGAAAAGCGGCTGGCCCAGGGCATCGCGGACCGCAAGGTCAGGGCTTCCCGGGATTATGTGGATCCCCGGCTCTTTATCCGCAGCCTGTCCCTGGCCATGGAGGAAGACGCCATCTACATCGCCGATGTAGGCCAGAACCAGATCTGGTCCTGTGCCAACGCGGTGATCCGCAAAGGCAGGTTCATGACCAGCGGCGGCATGGGGACCATGGGCTATTCCGTTCCCGCGGCCATGGGCGCCAGGCTGGGCGCGCCGGACAGGCAGGTCGTGGCCGTCTGCGGCGACGGCGCTTTCCAGATGACCATGATGGAGCTTTCCACTATGGATCAGTACGAGGTCCCTGTCAAGATCGTGGTCATCCGCAACTATGTGCTGGGCATGGTCCGGCAGCACCAGCATTTCGCCTATCATGACAGGCACGCGGTGACCGATATGAGCACTACGCCCGATCTGGACAAGCTGGCCCAGGCTTATCATGTAGGATACATGCGCCTGGACAGCAATGAAGGCATGGAGGAGACGATCCGGGCCTTTCTGGATGAGGAAGGTACTTCGATCCTGGAGGTCTTTGTAGATCCGGATGATCTCTGCTGAGGCAGGCGCCTCGGAACATGAAGCAGGTTCCGTGGAGCAGACGGCAGCAGGACGGTATGTTTAGTTTTTACGGCGGGAAAAGAATATGAGACGTATTTATTCAATCTTAGTAGAGAACAGGTCGGGTGTCCTTTGCAAAGTGGCTGGACTTTTCTGGAGACGCTGCTTTAATATCGAATCCATCGTTGTCGGCGAGACAGATGACAAGTCTGTTTCCAACATGATCATTGTCAGCAGCGGCGACCAGCGGACCCTGGAGCAGATCGAGAAGCAGCTCAATAAGAAACTGGATGTCATTAAGGTCAAGACCTTTAATGAGACCGAATCCATCAACCGGGAGCTGTTGCTGGTCAAGATTAAATACAATCGGACCAACCGCAGGGACATCATGGAGAACTGCGACATCATGGGGGCCAGGATCGTGGATATGTCCGGCAATCTGATGACCATCCAGATGTGCGATACGCCGGAGAGGGTCCAGATCTTTATCAATACCCTTAAAGTGGTCAGCATCGTGGAAATCGCCCGGTCCGGCGCGGTGGCCATGACCAAATGCAGCGAGTGAAGAGCCCCGGCGGGGCCCGCGGCGGCCCTATATGATGTTTGACTTATACAGAAGCGGGCGCTATAATATAGAAAGTTTGTGCAAGTGAGCCAGTATGCTTAACTGCCGGCTTTTCTTCCGGACACAGTGGGAGGCAGCCTTGACGGCGGACCCGCAGGCCGGACAGAGCAAAGAAAAAGGGGACTATGGAAATGCAGAAGAAGAAAGTATTTCAGCTTCTGGTAGACAACACCACCGGTGTTCTGAGCCGTGTAGCCGGCCTGTTTTCCAGAAGAGGTTATAATATTGAAAGCATCAGCGCGGGCGTTACGGCGGATCCCAGGATCACCAGGATCACGGTCGTGACTTCCGGAGATGATGATATCCTGGAACAGATCGAGAAACAGGTGGCCAAGCTGGTCGATGTCCGTGACATCCACGAGCTGAAGCCTGAAGAGAGTGTCTACAGGGAACTGGCCATGATCAAGGTCAAGGCCGATGTTTCCCAGCGGGACAATGTCATTACGCTGGCCAACATCTTCCGCGGCAACGTCATTGACGTATCGGAAGAGAGCCTGCTGATCGAAGCGACCGGCAATTCCGGCAAGATCGACGCCCTGCTGCGGCTGCTCAGCGGCTATGAGATCCTTGAGCTGGCCAGGACCGGTGTCGCAGGCCTGGGCCGCGGTACCAAGAACATCATTATGATCAACCCGGACGGGCAGACTTACCGCTACGCGGACGGCGAGCCCGAGGACTGAGCATCAGACGGGGATCCGTCTCTTATGGGACGGCAGGATCTGTTTTTGCAGGAACGGCAGGACCGGTCCTGACAGGCACAGCAGAATCACTTCCATAACAGGAAACGATCTGCCTGCATCAGAAATTGACATATCCGGTCAGGATATGTTGATCATAACCGCGGACAGCTCCGGGGGGAGCGGCTGCGGAAATAAAGAAAACCAGTGATAATGGAGGAAGAAACAAGATGTCAGACGCAAGAATTTTCTATAACGAAGACTGCAACCTCTCCGTTCTGGAAGGTAAGAAGATCGCCATCATCGGCTACGGCAGCCAGGGCCACGCCCACGCGCTGAACCTGAAGGAGTCCGGCATGGACGTTATCGTCGGCCTGTATGAAGGCTCCAAGTCCAAAGCCAAGGCTGAGGCACAGGGACTGACTGTCATGAACACAGCAGATGCTGCAAAGGCAGCCGACGTTATCATGATTCTGATCAACGATGAGAAACAGGCCGCTATGTACAAGAAGGATATCGCGCCCAACCTCAAGGCCGGCGATATGCTGATGTTCGCGCACGGCTTCAACATCCACTTCGGTCTGATCAAGCCTCCGGCAGATGTAGACGTAACCATGATCGCTCCCAAGGCGCCCGGCCACACTGTCAGGAGCGAGTATCAGGAAGGCAAGGGCACACCCGCTCTGGTAGCTGTATATCAGGACGCGACCGGCAAGGCCCTTGACAAGGCTCTGGCTTATGGCGCGGGCATCGGCGCCGCGAGAGCAGGTATCCTTGAGACCACATTCCGTACCGAGACCGAGACCGACCTCTTCGGTGAGCAGGCTGTCCTTTGCGGCGGTGTCTGCGCCCTGATGAAAGCCGGCTTTGAGACTCTGGTTGAGGCAGGCTATGATCCCCGTAACGCTTACTTTGAGTGCGTCCACGAGATGAAGCTGATCGTTGACCTGATCTATCAGTCCGGTTTCGCGGGCATGAGATATTCCATCTCCAATACTGCTGAGTACGGCGATTATATCACCGGCCCCAAGATCATCACAGACGAGACCAAGAAGACCATGAAGAAGATCCTGTCCGACATCCAGGACGGCACCTTCGCCAAGGACTTCCTGCTTGAGATGAGCAGCGCGGGCGGCCAGGTACATTTCCAGGCCATGAAGAGACTGCAGGCTGAGCATCCCGCTGAGAAGGTCGGCGCTGAGATCCGTTCCATGTACAGCTGGAATGATGACAGCTCCAAGCTGATCAACAACTGATCGGTCTGAAAGGCG
>ONRU01000043.1 GCA_900320325.1 uncultured Lachnospiraceae bacterium | reverse complement strand
ACAGCCCCGATTCTCCGATAACTAAGATAATTCTCAGCAAACAGGAGAAGCGATCAGGTGACAGATTGAAGAAAACCGGATAAATACACTAAAAACTGCGGACTATACATACTTTTTGATCCGGGGATACTCGTTTTACGATTATCCTCAAACTTTAAACTGTCTAGTCTGTATAAATTTCCAGTATAAAGTTCTGCTTCGTTTACTCTGCTGTAAACGCAGTATCTTCAGCGGCTGCGGCCTGATCTGTATCTTCCGCAATCTTATCTGCAGCTTCCACAGGCACTTCCGCAATCTTATCTGTGGTTCCCGCAGGCGCTTCCGCAATCTTATCTGCGGCTTCCGCAGGCGCTTCCGTAATCTCATCGGTATCTTCCGCAGATACTTCCGTGATTTCATCGGTATCTTCCGCAGGTACTTCTGTGATCTCTTCGGAATTCTCTTTCACTGTATCAGACTCTTCCGAAAGCGCGGCAGCATCCTGATCCGCAGTGTCTTCCACACACACGTCTTCTCCGGCTTCTTCAGCTTCCTGACCGTCGATTTCCTGCGCAGCATCCTCCTGCGCGGCGACATCCTCCTGGGCATCGGGCAGGGATCCCTCAAGATCCGCCCCCGCGGCCTGCGCGTTATCGGATTCCTCCGGGGCCGAAGGACCCGCGGAAGCGTAGGTCGTAGTGGCGGCCGCTTTTGTCTGGGATTCCAGATAGTTCTTTACATTGACACAGCCATTGGTCGTAATGCTGTCAATTCCCCATCCATATAATTTGGCTGCCTGACTGCTGTCGCTCAGAGTCCATGCATTGACTTTGATTCCGGCCTTATGGGCTTTGGTGATCAGGTTCTTCGTGATGGCATCCACGAATGAGCAGATCCAGAACTCACGTCCCGATTTCTTTTTCAGGGAGGAAGCCAGGGAAATCGTCCTGGTCGTCATCCCTTCGGACAGAATGCCGATGGCGGAGGACTTATCCGCCAGACGATTCATTTTCTCCAGATTCGAGGTGCTGTTCTCCCATACCAGCCAGACCGTATCGGGAGACATCCCTCCGCCCCTGACAATACTGACGATGTTTTTGGCCTGTGCCTCTGTAAGGTGGGTCTTGATCTCCAGATATTCGGTCAGCCCGTTTTCCTTACAGGTCCTGACAGTCTCCTTAAGGGTCGGGATCTTCTGCTTTCCGTAGGCGCTGTTGCCGAAATTATACTTTCTTGCCTGGGCCAGGGTCATGTCAGCAATCCTGCCCCTGCCGTTGGATGTGCTGTTGATCGTTTCATCATGCAGTATAACGGGCACATTATCCTTGGTGAAACGGATATCTGTCTCAACAGCGTCGAATCCCAGCTGGGAAGCCAGCTTAAAGGAAGCCAGCGTATTCTGGGGCGCGTACTGGGAGGCGCCTCTGTGGGCCACCTCATAGTAGCCGGAGGCTTCGTGGAAACGTGTATTCTTTCTAAATGTGGAAAGGGCTTTACTGTAGCCAAGGCTCGATTTCGGGGCTACTTTGACCAGGGACGCCACTGTTTTCAGTTCCGCGGATGTCAGGTTCTTCTTATTGGCTTTCCGGACTGTCACAAGGGCGTACATGCTTTTGGGAATGACCATACCGGCGCTGTAGGTGCACAGGGGCTTCTCGGTGTTGATATCCCAGAGGATCAGCTCATATCCCTTCTGCATGCTGACCAGATCCCCTTTTCTGAAATGCATGATCATCTTCGTGGTAGCTTTGCCACTTTCCAGTTTCCAGTCAGCGGCTTTACTGACGACCGCTTTTTCCGAAACATTGGATCTGTAGACCCCTCTGACGTCAAGGTATTTTCCTCCGACATAGCAGCCTGAAGCCATGGTCCCTCTGTAATGACCCTCGCTGTTAGACTGATAAAAATAGTATTTCTTTTTATTGATGGTCTGCCAGCCGGTCTGCATGGCACCGGTGGAGCTCATATGATATTTATATCCGTTAATGGTCTGCCAGCCGGTCCGGACCTGACCGTTGCCGCCGGCGTAATAGGTCTGGCCGCTGACGGTAAAGAACTTGGTAGCCATCGTACAGGAATAATGGCCGTTCGAGGTACTGGGCCAGAAATAGTAGATCTTTCCGCCGATGGTCTGGAAACCTTTGCGGATCTGGCCGTTGCCGCCCATATAGTATTTGTATCCGTTAATGGTCTGCCAGCCGGTCCGGATCTGGCCGTTGCCGTCGGCGTAATAGCCCTTGCCGTCCACCGTAAAGAATTTGGTGGCCATGGTACAGGAATAATGACCGTTCGAGGTACTGGGCCAGAAATAATATTTCTTTCCGCCGATGGTCTGGAAACCTTTGCGGATCTGGCCGTTGCCGCCCATATAGTATTTATATCCGTTTATGGTCTGCCAGCCGGTCGTCATGGCGCCATTGCTGTCAAAATAGTATTTCCTGCCATCGATGGTGGCAAAACCCGATTTACGGCCTGTTATGGCGTCTACATAGTAGGTCCTGCCGTTGATTTTGACCCAGCCGGTCCGGACTATGCCGGATGTATAGTAGAACCAGTTTCCGGAGACCTTTTTCCAGCCGCTGAAGACCGCCGCCTGTACCGGGACCGGCTGCCCGGCTGTCAGGGCCGCTGCCGTTCCTGAAGAACATGCCAGGACGGTACACAAAAGAAGTATCATGACTGTCCTGAACTGATTCCCCTGCCGGCCTTTTTTCGGTCTGTTTTCCGCCGGAGCCGGGGTGCTGACATCTGTAAGTACCTTCCGCTCCATGCATTCATTTCTATTGTCCGTATGACTGTTGTTTTTGCTGTTCCAGCTTCTGATCCATGAACTCATACGTCTGTACTCTCCAAATTAAACTATCTGTTTGTCCCCCTGTGTACGCTCCATAAGCTGCGCGCCGGCGGCCTTCCGGTCTCTGAAACATATTATCTGAAAACGGATTCCGGCTGATACCGGCAGCACCGATATGCCTTCCGATTAGATATACCTTCCGGTCTCTGAAGCAAATCATCCGGATATTTTCGGAGACAGGAATATTGCCGGAGACATAAAGAAAGACCTGTGCGGTCACACAGGTCTCTGACTGCCGGTGGTGGGGCTCGAACCCACACGCCATTTCTGACAACAGATTTTGAGTCTGTCTCGTCTGCCAATTCCGACACACCGGCGCAGGAGCCGCTTCGGGCAGCTCCTAATAGACTTTATCATTTAATCTGTTTCCTGTCAAACAGGTGCAGAGCACTGTGTTTTTCCTTTCAGCCTGTAAAGCGGACGCTTTAGACCGGTCTTCAGGATCAGATCCCGAAAGGCCGGAATATGCCGGTCTTTTGTCCCTGCTGTGTATTAGTATGTGTAGTACACCCTGCAGTTCTCACTATATCTTGTGGTTTTGACCGACCACGTCTATTTTAACACGCGATTAGGCTTTTTGCAGATGCTCTGTCACATAAAACGATTTATGTGTTGTAAAACAGATTCCGGGCCTGCCGTTCAGCAGCCGGCCTCGTCAAAGTCGATGTTGTCGTAGAAGGGACTGCCGTTAAAGGTCGCGAAATAATCCCTGGCCGTTTCAGCTCTGCGGATCTGGTCGACGCTGCCGTCAGTCCGGAGCAGGAGCTCCGCGCTGCGCAGGCGGCCGTTGTAGTTATATCCCATGGCGAAACCGTGGGCGCCGGTATCATGGATATAGAGCAGGTCTCCCTTCTCAATCTCCGGGAGCATGCGGTCGATCGCGAACTTGTCATTGTTTTCGCAGAGGCTGCCGACTACATCATACTTATGGTCGCAGGGCGCGTTTTCCTTGCCCAGGACAGTGATATGATGGTAAGCCCCGTACATGGCCGGACGCATCAGGTTGGCCGCGCAGGCGTCTACACCGATATACTCCTTGTAGATGTGCTTCTCATGGATGGCTCTGGTGACCAGGGCGCCGTAGGGAGCCAGCATAAAGCGGCCCATCTCTGTATAAATAGCGACATCATCCATACCCGCGGGGACCAGGATTTCTTCATATTTGCGGCGGACGCCTTCTCCGATCGCGTAGATATCATTGGGTACGCCGTCAGGGGTATAGGGGACGCCTACGCCGCCTGAAAGATTGATAAAGGAGAAGTGAATGTCCAGTTTCCGGCTGATCTCGGCCGCCAGTTCAAAGAGCTGGCCCGCCAGGATGGGATAATAATCGTTGGAAACGGTATTGGAAGCTATGAAGGCATGGATACCGAAATGCTTCACGCCCAGTTCCTTCAGCTGTCTGTAGCCTTCAAAGAGCTGGTCTTTGGTAAAGCCGTATTTGGCGTCGCCGGGGTTGTCCATGATTCCGTTGCTCATGGTGAAGACACCGCCGGGATTATAGCGGCAGCACATGGTCTCCGGCAGCTTTCCGTCCAGAATCTTCGTGATAAAGGGAATGTGGGTAATATCATCCAGGTTGATGATGGCACCCAGTTTTGCCGCGTAGGCATACTCTTCCGCCGGCGTCTCATTGGCAGAGAACATGATATGTTCCCCGGACGCGCCAACCGCTTTGGCCAGCATCAGCTCGGTCATGGAAGAACAGTCAAAGCCGAAATCATAGTCCCGGAAAAGGTCCATGATGGAGGGATTGGGCGTCGCCTTTACCGCAAAGTATTCTCTGAATCCTTTATTCCACGCGAAGGCTTCCTTAACTGCTTTCGCGTTGGCACGGATTCCCGCCTCATCGTAGATGTGCCAGGGAGTCGGATAAACGGACGCTAATTGTTCTGCTTTTTCTTTGCTGATAAAGGGTACTTTGTTCATAGTATTCCATTTCTGTACTGCCCGGTAATGAACCGCGGCAGTCAGGCAGTACATTGACTGAAGCGGTATCTCATGTTTAAAGACTGAAACAGTTCTGCGGCCGGTCAGATTGATACCTCAGCCGGCTTTTGTTCCCTCCTGGGCCTTGAACAGCAGTGCTGGTCCCGCCGGCACAGGCAATGACAAAAATACGTTCTTAATAATAAAAGAAAAGGCGGTATTTTGTCAATCCGCCTTCCCCGTTTAACTTCAACACTTTAACAGATTAATCCAGAAAATCATCAATGAATGCTCAGTTGTAAATATTCCTGATCTGCCAGTCAATGGGATCCACTCCATGGTCCCGGAGGAACTGGTTGCACTGGCTGAAATGCCGGCATCCAAAGAACCCTCTGTAGGCGGAAAGGGGACTGGGATGGGGCGCCCGCAGGATCAGATGTCCCGGATTGGTCAGCATAGGCGCCTTGGACTGGGCCGGTGTACCCCAGAGCATATATACAATGGGGCGGTCCTGGGCATTGACAGCCTGCAGGATGGCATCCGTGAACTGCTCCCAGCCATGGTTCCTGTGGGAATTGGCCTGATGGGCCCTGACGGTCAGGACCGTATTGAGGAGGAGGACGCCCTGTTCCGCCCAGGATGTCAGACAGCCGTTATCGGGGATCCTGCATCCAATATCATCATGGAGTTCCTTATAGATATTGACCAGTGACGGCGGGATCTGGGTGCCCGGCTGGACCGAAAAGCAAAGCCCGTGGGCCTGGTGGTCCCCATGATAGGGATCCTGTCCCAGGATGACTGCCTTGACTTTGGACAGGGGGGTCAGATGCAGGGCATTGAAAATGTCCTGGGCCGGCGGATAGACGATCCCGTTCGCGTACTCCCTGGTCACAAACTTATAGAGTTCTCTGTAATACGGCTTTCCGAATTCAGCCTGGACCGCCGGAAGCCAGTCATTCGCGATAGCGCCCATTCTGTTACCTCATTTCTGTTTTTCAGGGGACATCCCGCTGCCCTGTTCTTTCTCGCCGTGTTCTTTTTCGTCAGCGGCGCGCAGACAGCATACATCCGTATCCCTTTCTCCTCATCCTTTCACGGAGCCGCTTTTACCAGTTCATTCTCTGCCGCAGGCTTCCAGAGCCGCTTTGAGGAACTGCCATGTCCTCTGTACGGACGGGATATTGAGCTTCTCATCGGGTGTATGGATGCCTGACATTTCAGGGCCGATGGAGACGGCATCCAGTCCGGGCATCTTGGCCGCCAGCAGGCCGCACTCCAGACCGCCGTGGGTCACGCAGATTCCGGCTTCTTTTCCGTAAGTGTCCTTATAAACGCCCTGCAGAAGGTCACGGAAATCCGATTCCGTACGATATTCCCAGGCAGGATACTGGCCCACGATCCTGACGGTGCCCTCGAACTGGGCCACGATACAGGCCAGACGGTCCATCATCATCTGCTTCTGGGAGTTGACACTGCTCCTGATCAGGAATTCCGCGGAAATACCGTCCGCTGCTGTTGTCAGGATGCCCAGGTTCAGAGAAGTCTGGGGCATGCCCGCAAGGCCGGGGGTATACTCGATCACGCCGTTGGGGACAGTCATCAGGAAACGGATAAATTTCCTGGTATCGTTCTTGGTAAAGGCGGGACGAAGCTCTGTCACGTTCTCTTTGACCCAGTCTGCCTTGACTTTCAGGCCGGGATCGCATACCGCGTATTCATTTTTCAGGGCTTTACGGATCTCCTTGATCTGCTTTTTGACTTTCTTACGGTCGACCGCTGCGGGGAACAGGAGGGAGGCCTCCGCTTCTCTGGGAATGGCGTTATCCTTATTGCCGCCCTGTACGTTGAGCAGGCGGAATTCTGTCTTGCGGTAGAGGGTATAGAGGATCCTTGCCATAAGCAGGTCCGCGTTGGCCCTGCCGGCACCGATCATTTCACCGGAATGGCCGCCCAGCAGGCCGCCGACCCTGATCCTGAGGACGCGTCCCGACTTCTCGGAACGTCTGCCGTGAACGGCCAGGATCATATCCGCGCCGCCGGCGCATCCGACAGTGAAGGCGCCTTCCGACTCGGAGTCCATGTTGAGCATCCTGCGTCCCGTGATTTCCGAGGCGTCCAGGGCTTCGGCACCCTGCAGGCCGACTTCCTCATCTGTTGTAAAGATACATTCCAGGGCGGGGTGGGGGATCTCACTGCTGTCCAGAACGGCCAGCATCATGGCGACCGCGATGCCGTCATCGCCGCCCAGTGTGGTACCGTCCGCCGTCAGCCAGTCACCTTCCACCAGGGTCCTGACAGGATCCCTGGTCATGTCAGCATCACAACCGGGCGCTGTTTCACAGACCATATCCATATGGCCCTGAAGGATCAGGGCAGGCGCTTCCTCGCATCCGGAGGTGGCCGGCGCGAAGATGATCACATTGCCCCTGTCATCTTTGACGCACTTGTAATTGTGGCCGGCCGCAAATTTGACCAGGAAATTGCTGATTCCCTCTGTATTGAATGAACCGTGGGGGATGTCGCAGATAATCTTGAAATATCTGAACACTTCCTTCGGCTCAATACTCATAATATCCGGGGCTGCTGCCGGCGCTTCTTTCACAGCTTCCGGCGCCGCCGCAGGGGCTTCTGCCTCTGTCTCAGCCGCAGGCTCTTCTTTATCTTCTGCCGCTTCGGCTTCTTCGTCAGCTGCAGATTCCGCTTCTGCCTCAGGCTCTTCTTCCTCTCCGGCCGCGTCTTCTTCCGCTGCCGCAGGAGCTGTATCAACAGATACCTCTGCCGCGGGCTCCGCTTCTTCCTCTGCTGCAGGTTCTTCTTCTGTCACAGCGGCTTCATCCGTAAGATCTTCCTCCTCAGCTGCTTCTTCCGCTTCCGCAGTCTCTGATTCCGCCTCAACTTCTTCAGCTTCTTCGGCTGTTTCTGCTTCCGCAGTTTCCGCCTCTGCCTCAGCTTCTTCTGCCGCTTCTGCTGCAGCTTCCGGTTCTTCGTCCGCAGCTTCTGCTTCTTCATCTGCCGCTTCGGCTTCTTCAGCCGCCGTGTCTGCTTCTTCGACTGCAGCTTCTGCCTCTTCAACCCCAGCATCTGCTTCTACAGCTGCTGCGTCTGCTTCTTCAACTGCCGAATCTGCTTCTTCAACAACAGCGGCTGCTTCTTCAGCCATAGGAGCGGCCGCAGCGTCTGCGGGCTCTGCCGTCTCTTCAGCGGCGGGCGCATTCTCTTCGGCGGCTTTCGCGGCGGCGGTTTCCGCGGCGGCCTCTTCTGCTTCGATCTTTTTCAGGTTCTTCTGATTGACTTCAAATTCACTGTTAAAGCCGGCATCCGCTTCATTGGATACCTCCTGTATTTTCTTTCTTCCGAATAATGCTTCCCAAATGCCCATTTTGTGCCTCCATTGATGTTTTTGTTTTTCGTTTCTGTATCCTGATCGTCCGTGTAACAGTTTTTTTGTATCAGCAGTCCTTTGCCGTCGCAGGATCTTCGGCGGCTGACATTTCCTCACAGCCTGACAGGGATCCCTCTGTCCCGCAGATATTCCTTGACTTCCCGGATCTCAAGTTCCTTGTAATGGAACAGGGAAGCTGCCAGGGCCGCGTCAGCTCCACCTTCCGTCAGGGCTTCATAGAAGTGCTCCTTTGTGCCCGCTCCGCCGGAAGCAATGACAGGAATCGAGACCGCGTCCGAGATCGCGCGGGTCAGTTCCAGGTCATAGCCGGCTTTTGTTCCGTCTCCGTCCATACTGGTCAGGAGGATCTCACCGGCGCCCAGCTGCTGGGCCCGTACCGCCCATTCCACCGCGTCTATGCCGGTATCGATCCTGCCGCCGCTGCGGAAGATGGTCCAGCCATCACTGCCGTCCCTGCGTCTTCTGGCGTCGATGGCCACGACTACGCACTGGCTGCCGAATTTGATGGCTCCTTCCGAGATCAGTTCAGGCCGGTTGATCGCTGCCGAATTAATGGATATTTTATCCGCGCCTTCCCGCAGGATGGCTTTCATATCGTCTGTGGTCCGGATCCCGCCGCCGACAGTAAAAGGGATAAAGACCCTCTCCGCCACCCGGCGTACCATATCCGCCACCGTGTTCCTGGCGTCGCTGGTAGCGGTGATATCCTACAAAATTGATGCCCTTGACGACTCGCCCCTGATTGACATCCAGACAGGGGATGATTCTCTTGGTTAACATATATACTCTCCTTCTCCGCGCAGGATCTGCTGTATCACTGCAGCCGGGATATGATCAGGCCCGCAGGAAATTCGCTGGGCCGCGTCCTCAGCCGGCTCTTGTATCGTCCGACAGGTATTCAGGCCCGCAGGAAATTCCGCAGGATCTGCATGCCGACCGCCTCACTCTTTTCCGGATGGAACTGGCAGGCGAATACGTTGTCTTTCTGGACGGACGCGTCGATCCTGGTCCCGTACCAGGTGGTGGCGGTGACGATATCTCTGTCTGCCGCGTCCACGTAATAGGAATGGACAAAGTAGACAAAGCTGCCCTCCGGCACGCCTTCAAAAAGCCGGCCCTTTACGGGGTATGCCAGGTCGTTCCAGCCGATCTGGGGCACTTTCCTGCCTTCCCCGTCGGGGATGCGCAGGACACTGCCGGGCAGGATCCCCAGGCCTTCCACGCCGGGACTTTCCTGGCTGGATTCAAACAGCAGCTGCTGGCCCAGGCAGATGCCCAGGAAAGGGGTTCCCTTGTCCGCCACATGATGGATGACCTCCTCCAGGTCGAACTCACGGATCCTGGACATGGCGTCTCCGAAGGCGCCGACACCGGGCAGGATGACCCTGTCCGCCCCGGCTATGATATCCCGGTCTCTGGTCAGGACCGCTTCCCGGCCCAGATATTTCATGGCGTTGTCAACGCTTTTGATATTGCCGGCTTCATAATCAATGATTGCGATCATATCTTCATACCTCGTTTTCAGGAGTGTTTGATTCATCCGGACGCGGGTCCGCGCCGGAGGTATCCAGCTCGAACCAGAATTTGACGCCATTGTCGTAGTTGATCACACCGTATTCCTGATGGAGCAGATTCATAATGGCACGGACAATGGACAGCCCCACACCGGACCCTCCGTAGGCCCGGGTCCTGGCTTTGTCGACCTTGTAGAATTTCTCCCACAGGTGGGGCAGGGATCCGGAAGGGATCGGACTGCCCGTGTTGAATACGGAAACTCTTACCGTATCCTCTTTTTCTTCAAAACTGATATCTACGACTTTATCGCCTGCCGCGTGGTTGCAGGCATTGGAATAATAGTTGGCGAAGACCTCTTCGACCAGAAATTCGTCCGCCCATACCATGATGGGACCCGTTTCCTGCATGCTGACCGTGATTCCGTTCTGTTCCGCCAGCAGGGCCGCCCTGGACAGGTAGTTGCGGATCAGCTCGGTAATATCAAAATGCTCCATGGTCACGGCATTGTTGCCGAATTCCAGCTGGTTCAGGGTCAGGAGTTTCTGCACCATCCGGTTCATCTTGCCGGCTTCATCCACGATGACTTCGCAGTAGTAATCCCTGCTTTCCGGGTCGTCCGAGATGCCTTCCTGCAGGCCCTCCGCGTAGCCCTGGATCAGGGCCAGGGGCGTCTTGAGCTCATGGGTGACGCTGGCCAGGAAGTCCTGCCGCATAGCCTCGACTTCCTCTTTTCTGCGGATATCCCGCCGCAGTTCATTATTGGCCGCTTTCAGCTCGGAAATGGTCTGTTCCAGCGTTTCAGACAGTTCATTGATATTCTGGCCCAGATCGGCGATCTCGGTCCGGCTCGTCCCCTCGTATTTGGCGCTGAAATCCAACTTTTTCATACGTGTGGAAATCTCCGTCAGTTCACGGATGGGCCGTGTGACGGTGCCGGCCAGGATCATGGCCATGACCGCGCCGATGGCTGTAATGACCAGGCCCACCCGCAGGAAGAAGCTGTTGGCCAGGGAAGAGCTGTTATGTACGCTCTCCAGAGGCGCCCGCAGCAGGAAATAGCTGCCGTCCTCCAGGCTGCCCCACATTTCCAGGGACTGCTGGGCAGTTTTGCGGTCCAGAATGACATTCAGCACGTAATTGTCCTTATCTTCGACCGTTTCCAGAACGCAGAAATCATAGGCGTCCATTCCGTTTTTCCGCCAGAATTCCCTCGCCTCTTCTTTCGTCGATCCCGCGGGATCCTCCTCCCCTTCCGCCTGGTCACTGCCGGCAGCGTAGGCATCCAGTTCCTCTTTGGTCGGCGTCAGATCCAGCAGGTTGTCCCACATCCTGCGCTGCATGGTGTCGGCGTCGGGGCCGTAGCATTTGATCGTCATGGAGTCCTGGTTCATGACGATGATACCGATATTATCTTTATTGTTGATCTTGACCAGTTCCACGTCAAAATCGTCGGATGAGATTTCATCCCTGCCGGCCGCTTCGACCAGTCTCTCCCGGCACTTCTTCAGGGCCGTGATCTTCTGGGTCCTGTAATAGTCCTCCAGAAAAGTCCGGTTGACCAGCATGGAGACCAGCATCATGCCCGCGAGCAGGGCAACGATGATCAGTGTGAACTGGGTCCTGAGGGAGAACCTCATGGTCCTTTTTTCCATGCTTTATGCCTCGAATTTATATCCTACGCCCCAGACCGTACGGATGCTGTCCCCCCTGGCGCCCAGTTTGCTCCTGAGCTTTTTAACATGGGTATCAATGGTCCTGGCGTCTCCGTAATAGTCATAGTTCCAGACATTGTTGAGGATCTTTTCCCTGGAAAGGGCGATGCCTTTGTTTTCCATAAAGTAACGGAGCAGTTCGAACTCTTTGGAGGAGAGATCGATCTCTTTACCGTCCGCATAGACCGCGTGGGCGGAAAGATCCATGGTGATCCCGGCCATCTCCAGCTTTTCCTCGCCGCCGTCCGCCCCGGTCCTGCGCAGAATGGCCCCTACCCGGGCCACCAGCGTCTTGGGACTGAAAGGCTTGGTCACATACTCATCCACGCCCAGGTCAAAACCGCGCAGCTCGTCTCTCTCATCGGAACGGGCTGTCAGCATGATAATGGGCACTTTGGAGTATTTCCGGATCTCCTCCAGGACCTGATAGCCGTCCAGACCGGGCATCATCACGTCCAGGATGATCAGGGAGATATCCTTGTCGGCGAAAAAGACATCCAGGGCCTTTTCGCCATCCTCCGCTTCCACGACCAGATAGCCGCTCCTGACCAGGAAATCCCGGACCAGCTTCCGCATCCTCGCTTCATCATCTACTACCAGTATTTTCTGCTCTTTCATTCTTTCACTCCGCTGTTTCTGTTTTGCTCTGCCGCGTTTGCGGACTGCCTGCCGCAGGCTGTCCCTGCCGCGTTTTTTATGTTTTTCTTCTATATATATGGATATGTATCTATGGATAAACTCGTTCCCATCCATTTTCTTCCATATTTGTGTTCTTTATGTGTTTTCTTCCGGTTTCTGTCTGCTTCCGCGGACATTTTCCGCATGCAGGATGTTTCCGGCATGGCAGACCGGCCCGCATTACATTTTCTCACATAAAAAGGGACAGGACAACCATATGGCCGCCCTGTCCGCATGTAATTTCAGATTTCGAATTATTCTTCCTCCCTGTAGAGGGTAAATACCGCGACGCTCCTCTCGGCCAGCATGAACAGGGGCCTTGTCAGGAATACAGGCTTTTCATAGTAGAACCTGCCGCCGCTGCCTTCTGTATCGATGCAGATGCCCCAGGAGAGGCCGGCGCGCAGGGCGGGCAGCCTGATCTCGCAGGGTTCCCAGTGAGCGTTGATGACCATATAGATGACGTCATCGTATTCCGCGCCTTCTTCCCTGCCCGCGAACAGGATGCCCAGGACACGGTTGTCCTTGGTGATCATGTGGTCATCCGGATTGGCGCCGCAGGTCATGACATCCGGCAGTCCGCATTCGGCCGGCTGCAGCTGGCGTCGGATGGAGGGATGCTTTTTGCGGAAGGCGATGGTGCTCTTATAGAACTCGAAGAAGTCCCGGTTCCGTTTGAGATAGTCCCAGTTGAGCCAGGAGATCTCATTATCCTGACAATAGCTGTTGTTGTTGCCGAACTGGGTATTGCCGAATTCATCCCCGGCCAGGATCATGGGGGTACCCCGGCTGCACATAAGGACGGTGATGGCGTTGCGCATCATTTTGAAGCGCAGGGCTGTAATGACAGGGTCCTCGGTGGGGCCTTCCACGCCGCAGTTCCAGCTGCGGTTGTCATCGGCGCCGTCGGCGTTGTTCCAGCCGTTGACCTCGTTGTGCTTGCGGCTGTAGGAGAACAGGTCATACAGGGTGAAACCGTCATGGCAGGTGATAAAGTTTACGGAGGATTCATGTCCCTCGTAAACGCCCTGGTAAAGGTCTGTGGAGCCGGCCAGCCGTTTGGCGGTCTCCGGCGCGTTCCAGTAATTCCCCTTGAGGAAATCACGCAGGGCGTCCCTGTATTTGCCGTTCCACTCGGCCCAGCGGTGGTAGGCCGGGAAATTGCCGACCTGATAGAGCCCGCCCGCGTCCCAGGCCTCGGCGATCAGCTTGGTGGACCGGAGGATGGGATCATAAGACAGACGCTCCAGCAGGGGCGGGTTCTTCATGGGAACGCCGTTCTGGTCACGGCCCAGGATACTGGCCAGGTCAAAACGGAAGCCGTCCACATGGTATTCGGTGACCCAGTATTTGAGACAGTTGATGATGAACTGCCTGACAATGGGGTTATTGCAGTTAAAGGTATTGCCGCAGCCGCTGAAGTTGTAATACTCCCCGGTGGGCATCAGCATGTAATAGATGTTATTGTCAAGGCCCTTGAAGGACAGGAAGGGCCCGTTCTCATTGCCTTCGGCCGTATGGTTGAAGACAACGTCCAGGATGACCTCGATCCCGTGCTTTTTCAGGACCTGGATGGTCTGTTTCAGTTCTGTTCCCTCTTCGTTGTATTCCAGCGAAGCCGCGAAGGCGGAGTTGGGGGCAAAGAAGGAAACAGTATTGTAGCCCCAGTACTCCATCAGCTGTTTGCCGTTGACGGAGCGGGCATTGATGGTCTCATCAAATTCGAAGACCGGCATCAGCTCGACAGCTGTGATCCCCAGCTCCTTCAGATAGGGGATCTTCTCCACGATACCCGCAAAGGTGCCGGGATACTGGACGCCGGAGGAACGGTGCCTGGTAAAGCCCCTGACATGCATCTCATAGATGATGGAGTCCTCCATGGGCGTTCTGGGAAAAGCTGTATCGTCCCACTTGAAGTCATTATGGACGACCCGGGCCTTATAGGTCGTGGCAGTCTTGGCGACGCCCCAGGGACGCTGGCCGGCCACAGCCCTGGCATAGGGATCCAGGACCAGTTTGGTCTTATCGAACAGAAGGCCCTTTTCAGGATCATAGGGACCGTCAAAACGGTAGCAGTATTCAAAGTCCTCGATGATCAGGCCGAATACCATGATGGAATATACCATGCCGATCCTGTATTCATCCGGGATCTTAATCACGGCATAGGGATTATCCTGATGTCTTTTAAAAAGGCACAGCTCGCAGGAGGTCGCTCCAATGGAGGAAATCGTAAAATTGACGCCTCCCTGTACCTCCGTAGCCCCGTTGATCTCAAAATTGCCCGGTCTTACCTTGAATCCCGATATTTCAGCCGTGGGTTTGTAGATCTGGCCGATCCTTCCCGGTTTTCGGAATCTTCGGCGGCTCTCCGGCCCCTGTCCGGGCTCCCGTCCGGCCGCTTCCGCTTCCATCTGCTGTATGAGTTTTCCTACGACCAAATTTCGCTTCATAAACTATCACCTGACTCGCTACACTCAATATATATAGAGAAGAGTATAACACGTATTTAATTTTAGCAAAATAAAATCAAACAATAAATCCTTAAACTAAATTTCTGTATTTTTTTGGTTATAATCCCGCGATAACAGTCAATATGGCAGCAATGACGGAAATCGTTGTCCAGCTTCCGACGAAGTGTTCAAATTCCGCAGGCAGTTTTAAGACAACAAGGCCACGCGCGCTGTCTTCAGCGCGCATGGCCTTGCAGATACTCTTCTTAATATGCCGGGGCCGGCTGCCTGCCGCATGGCCGGTCCGGATTTCCGCCGCGATCATGGCACGGCGGCTGTCTTATGGACCGCTTTATACGGGGTAGGCTCCGTTCTTGCTGTCCGCTTTGGTGACATCCACCTTGCTCTGCTGGGCATCACGGTATTTGAAGAAGTCGACCGCTACCTGGGGGAACAGGGCGTAGGACAGAACATCCTCATCCTGCTGCTTCCAGGGCTTGACAGCCTCTTCGTAAATGGCCAGCTGGGGCGCGATCAGGTCCGCGGGACGGCAGGTAATGGGCTGTGTGTCGCCCAGGATCTGCTTGACAACATCCTTGTTGAAAGGCTTGACGGTCTTGCCGTACTTGCCGGCCAGGAAATCCTTGGTCTGGCCTGTCGCCATCTTGTAGCGGCCGCCCATCAGGACGTTCATGATGGCCTGTGTGCCGACGATCTGGGAAGAAGGTGTTACCAGCGGGGGCTCACCGAAGTCCTTACGGACTCTGGGAATCTCTTCCAGAACTTCCTGGAACTTGTCCTCAGCGCCCTGCTCTTTCAGCTGGCTGATGGTATTGGACAGCATGCCGCCGGGCACCTGGTACAGAAGGGTCTTGATGTTGACGCCAAGAACCTTGGTGGAAAGCAGGCCATTCTCGATGCACTCCTCACGGTAAGGACGGAAGTAGTCGGCAATCTCCGCCAGCAGCTTCTGGTCATAACCGGTATCAAAAGGGGTTCCCTTGAAGGTCTCTACCATAACTTCGGTAGCGGGCTGGGAAGTACCCAGAGCGAAGGGAGAGATCGCGCAGTCGATGATATCCGCGCCGGCTTCTACGGCCTTGAGGTAGGTCATGCTGGCGACACCGGAGGTGTAATGGGTATGCATCTCAAGAGGAAGGGAGGAACCGGCTTTCAGGGCCTTGACCAGCTTCTCTGCCTTGTAGGGGACCAGCAGGCCGGCCATATCCTTGATGCAGATGGAATCCGCGCCCATGCTCTCGATCTCTCTGGCGATGTTCATCCAGTACTCATCGGTATAAGCGTCACCCAGTGTATAGGAAAGGGCGATCTGGGCGTGGCCGCCTTCTTTCTTGCAGGCCTTTACGGAGGTCTCCAGGTTGCGCAGGTCGTTCAGGCAGTCAAAGATACGGATGATGTCGATGCCGTTGGCGATGGACTTCTGTACGAAGTACTCTACTACATCATCTGCGTAGTGGCTGTAGCCAAGCAGGTTCTGGCCGCGGAGCAGCATCTGCAGCTTGGTGTTCTTGAAGCCTTTTCTGAGGACTCTCAGCCTCTCCCAGGGATCTTCCTTCAGGAAACGCAGGCAGGAGTCAAAAGTAGCTCCGCCCCAGCACTCGACCGCGTTGTATCCGACACGATCCAGCTTATCAACGATGGGGAGCATCTCTTCTGTGGGCATTCTGGTGGCGATCAGGGACTGATGCGCGTCACGCAGAATAGTATCCGTGATTTTAACGGGTTTAGACATAGTAACCTCCTGATATGGACAGGTGCTCATGGTGAAGGAGCACCGTTTTTCTTTCTTTTGCTGACCGCATGGGCCTCAGCGGGCCGTCTGCGGATACTGATGGAGCAAGTCTGATCTGTCCGGTCAGCCTACGCCGAAAACGGCCATGAAGGTACCGGCAACGACCGCGGTACCGATAACGCCCGCGACGTTGGGGCCCATGGCATGCATCAGCAGGAAGTTGGTGGGATCTGCCTCCGCACCGACCTTCTGGGATACACGGGCCGCCATCGGAACAGCGGATACGCCCGCGGAACCGATCAGAGGATTGATGGTGCCGCCGGACAGGGCGCACATGAGCTTGCCGAAGAGGCAGCCGGCTGCTGTACCGAAGGAGAAAGCGATCAGACCCAGGGCTACGATCTTGAGTGTGTCCGCGTTCAGGAACGCTTCCGCGGAAGTCGTCGCGCCTACGGAAGTGCCCAGCAGGATAACGACGATATACATCAGGGCGTTGGAAGCTGTATCTGTCAGCTGTCTGACAACACCGGATTCACGGAAGAGGTTGCCCAGCATCAGCATACCGATCAGGGGGGCTGTGGTAGGCAGGATCATGGATACAACGATGGTAACGACGATGGGGAAAAGGATCCTCTCAAGTTTGGAGACCGGACGGAGCTGGCCCATCTTGATCTTTCTTTCCTTTTCTGTCGTCAGCAGCTTCATGATGGGAGGCTGGATGATCGGTACCAGGGACATATAGGAATATGCCGCGACCGCGATGGGGCCCATGATGGCCGTCTGTCCCAGCTTGGAGCAGAGGAAGATGGAGGTAGGGCCGTCCGCGCCGCCGATGATGGAGATCGCCGCTGCCGCTTTGCCGTTAAAGCCAAGGGCGATGGCGCCGAAATAGGCGGCGAAGATACCGAACTGGGCAGCCGCGCCCAGCAGGAAGCTCTTGGGGTTGGCGATCAGGGGACCGAAGTCCGTCATGGCGCCGACGCCCATGAAAATCAGAGAGGGAAGGATCGCCCACTCATCCAGGATATAGAAGTAATACAGAAGACCGCCGGCCTTGCCTTCGCTGAAAGGCGTCATGATATCGGGATAGATATTGACCAGCAGCATACCGAATGCGATCGGAACAAGGAGCAGGGGCTCGAATTCATGGGCAATAGCCAGATACAGGAAAAAGCAGGCTACTATGATCATCAGGACGTTGCCCCATGCCAGGTTCATGAACGCGGTCTGGTGTATTAAGTTATTTAACGTATTCGCAATATATGCCATAACGCAGACCTCCTAAAGTCGACCTTATTGTTCTCAGTTGAGGGTTGCCAGAACCGTTCCGGCTTCTACAGGATCACCAACTGAGCAGTCGATGGAAGCGACTGTTCCATCGGAAGGAGCGACCATAGGGATCTCCATCTTCATGGCTTCAACGATAATGACAGCGTCGCCCTTCTTGACAGAATCGCCGACCTTCCTCTCGATCTTGAAGACCTTGCCTGCAGCGCCGGCTTCGATCTTAATGGAGCCTGCGCCGGCTGCTGCCTTGGGAGCTGCCGCGGGAGCCTTGGGGGCTGCCTTGGGAGCTGCCGCGGGTCTTACAGGGGCCGCAGGGGCTGTGCCCTGGCCGTTCTCTTCTACGGTTACATCATATGCTACGCCGTTTACGGTAATGGTATAGTTCTTCATCTTATATTCCTCCTGAATATAGCTTATAAGCAGCGGTCTGCCGCCGCGATTGTCTGATCTGTGCCGCGTTCAATAGAACGGGGTCATACTCTTTTTCTTCTTGCTTTTCTGATGGAGCGGACAACGAAACCGTCGGTCGTTGTCTGTCCCTCATATGCTGCGATCGCCGCTGAGATGACGGCGACAAGCGCCAGGTCATCCGTGAGATCTTCCAGTTCTTCCTCAGCGGAAGGCAGGTGATAGGAAGTCTCCTCGTCGGCCTCTTTTACGATCGAACGGCTGACGGCCGCGGCCGCGGCTGCCTTGTTCCTTCTCCTCTCCTGGAAGTAAGGAATCAGATTGAACATGGAGATAACACCGATCAGAATGATCAGGACACTGAACGTGACGCCCATGCCAAGCAGTGTGTTCAGGCCTGCCTGCTGTACCAGTTCCATTTTGCTGTATTTGACGTTCACGGCAATGTTGGTAAATGTGGTCATCTTCTTATCCACATCCATGACCGCTTCCGCGTCATGGTCCGTTCCGTCAATATTGATGTAGATTGTGTAACCGTCATCCGTGACCTCGACCCGGTCTCCGGTAATGCCTTCGACGGTCCCGATATCTTCAAGCGCTGACTTCCAGCTTTCGATACCGGCCATCAGGACTTCGTCATCGATCTGGATCTCTTCGCCGCTTTCCACCGCGCTCTGGATGGACTGCACTGTATAGACACCGGCGTCAAGCAGCTTCTGCCTGATCTCATCTGTCACTTCTGACGCTGCTGCGTCTTCCCCGGCGGCGGAGCCACAGGCGGTAAAACTGAAAACGCAGAGAATCATCATCAGAGAGATTAACCATTTTTTCATAAACTGTGTCTCCTTTAATTATTTAGTTCCGTGTTTTTTAGAAGGACGATCCTCTCTCTTGGTATAAAGGATCTCGAGCGCGCCGATCAGGTATTTGCGCAGCTCATCGGGATCGACGATCTGGTCGATATAGCCTCTGGCTGCCGCGCTGTCGATACTGTTCTGCAGAGCGTCATACTCTGCCGCCACCTTGGCGATCTCGTCCGCGTCGGTGCTGTCGCAGATGATTTTGGCTGCCATCTTCGCGTCCATAACGCCTACCTTCGCGTCGGGGAAGGCAAATGTCAGATCCGCGCCAAGGCCCTTGGAGTTCATGACCGTGTAGGCGGAACCGACCGCGCTGCCTGTGATCACATTGACTTTGGCAGTTGTGGCGGAAGCGAAAGCGTGGGCCAGCTTGCCGGCCGCGTCGGCGATCTTCTTCTCTTCGCCTTCTGTAGCGGCAAATCCGGTCACGTTGGTCAGGGTGATGACGGGAATATCAAAAGCGTCACAGAATTTGACGAAATCAGCTGCCTTGTAGGCGCCGCCGGTGGTCAGTACTGTGTCGAATTTCTCGCTCTCAGCCGCTTCCGCGTCATAGATCACGCTTCTGTTGGCGACCACACCGGCTGTGATGCCGTTGAGGCTGATCAGGGCAGTGACCATTTCCTTCGCGTAGTCTTCTTTGGTCTCGATCACGATGCCGTTGTCGGCGATCATGGACAGGACCAGAGCGGGATCCGCCATGCTGGCTTCCACACCGGGTGTGGAACGGTTCAGGTCGTCCGCGCAGTCTTTGACCGCGTCATCTTCATTATTGGAAGGGAGGAGTTCTACGAGCGTACGGATCTTTGCCAGGATCTCTTCCTCGGTGCCGATACCGTCGACCATGCCTGCTGCTGCCTTGACCGCAGCGGCCGCTGTGTCATTCTTGTCCTCATAGTTGCCCGCGATCGCGTTGGGAGAATTCACGAACAGCTTCGCGTCCTCTGCCATGAAGGCAAAATCAGCGATGGCCGGAAGAAGTGAAAGTCCGCCGCCGCAGCTGCCGAAGACCGCTGTGATCTGAGGAACCACGCCGGATGCCTTGGCCTGGGCCGCGTATACAGTCGCGAACGCGTTCAGGGCATCAGCCGCTTCCTGGAGACGGAATCCGGTAGAATCGATCAGGCCGATGACAGGGGCGCCGGTCTTGATCGCCAGGTCATAAATCCCTGCGATCTTGCGGGCATGCATCTCGCCTACGGAACCGCCCAGCACTGCAGCGTTCTGGCTGTATACATAGACGAGGTTTCCGTCAATGATTCCATAGCCGGTGATTACACCGTCAGAGGGAGTCTGGTCCGGTTTCAGATTAAAATCAGTTGCGCGGGCTGTTACCTTAGCGCCGATTTCAACGAAACTGTTGTCATCGAGCAGGGATAGAATCCTCTGCATCGCATTTGAAGAACTGCTCATATCTAGACCTCCATAAATGAACTTATAATTTAGCAGAGGACCGCCGACAGATTTACATAAAAGAACCTCTGTCCTGAATCCACCGGATAAAACAGGAACCGCCGTTCCGGTCTTATCTGGTAAATCCACAAAAACAGAGACTTTTTAAAGTACGTATCCGAAAACGTTTTTAAACTGTTCCTCTGCTGAATTCGCTAAAAAATAGCAAATTTCCGATTAAAGTATATCATGAGTTGAAAAAAAACCATACCTAAAAACTGTTAAGATTTTTTTTACAATGCGCACTATCTTTTGTTTATTTAGACTATTCCTCTGCAGATAGACATTTTGGTTTTTTGCCAGATTGTGGATTTCAGGGATCAACAGGCAGGAATTTTTGTAAAAAACAACCAGAGTCAGAGGTCAAAACGCCGGCATTCGCGGGGCAGGGGAAGGTCTGTAAAGATGGGATGTAGGATGAGAAGCGAAGATTTTTACGTTTTATTCATCCATATCTGACAAAAATACGCCCATCCGGGCAGAAGTTCTCAGCTTCCGGCCCGGATGGGCGCGTCATTGTTTTCAGGATTGCTTCGGTATGTTCTATAGGTTACGCAGCCGGTCAGATATCCAGCCTGGTCCCGGCTTCCTCTTCCGCTTCCTGGCGGAATTCTTCCATCTTGACCGCGTCGGTTTCAGGAAGCTCATCCAGGCTTTCGATCCCGAATGTCCGAAGGAACTGTTCCGTCGTCCCGAAAAGCAGAGGCCGGCCGGGCGCCTCCTTTCTGCCTACTTCTTCTACGAGATCATAGGCTACCAGCTTGTTGATCGCGTGGTCACTGTTGACACCGCGGACATGCTCCACGTCCATCCGGGTCGCGGGCTGTTTAAAGGCGATGATGGACAGAGTCTCCAGAAGGGCATTGGTCAGGACCTGTTTCTTGGGCACCTTGGCAATTTTGATCAGGTATTTGTACTGGTCTGCTCTTGTTGACAGCTGTACCGCGTCATCATAGCGATGGATCTGCAGGCCGCTTCCATTCTCCCGGTATCTCTGGTTAAGTGATTCCACTGCCTGCCAGGCCCGGTCCTCCTCGATCTCCAGCGCTTCCGCGATCTGGCTGATCTCCACCGAATTGCCCATTGCAAATAAAATCGCCTCAATGGCTGCTGTGATGTCTCTTTCTTCCATAGTTCTTTATCTGAATCGGGTGATTCTTCTGGTTCTGGTTCTTTATTATCCTCAGGCTCTGTGGCTTCGATTTCTTCCGGCTCTGCCGCTTCGATATCCTCAGGGTCTTCTGCTTCGATCTCTTTCGGGTCTGCAGATACGATTTCCGCAGGTTCCGCTGTTTCGTTCTCCGCAGGCTCCGCTGCTTCGATTTCCGCAGGTTCCGCTGCTTCGATTTCCACAGGTTCCGCTGCTTCGATTTCCACAGGTTCTATATTATGGTCATTGTCTTCTGAACGGACCTCATCTGTCAAGAGGCTGCCAGGTGTATCCTGCTGCTGAACAAGGTTCTGTTCCGGAGACGGAGCATCTGTATCCGCCATATTATTGACTGACCCAGTCGATAATCGGAAGTATGCTTTATGTGCCAGTCCTGCCGCGGAAGACATCGCCATATAAGAATCATGTTTTTCAGGAGATTCTGCCTCTTCTGATTCTCCTGCTTCCATGTCAGGGATCACTTTTTCAGTTATATCCACCACGTCAGCAGGCCTATCATCTACAGACGCATACGGCTCAGCAACAGCATCCGGCTCAGTAATAACATCCGGCTCAGCAGCAGCCGGCTCAGCAGCAGCAGCCGACGCAGCCGAAACTCCGGCCGCAAGATCTGTTCCTGTATCTTCTGAATCATCTTCTTCTGCAGGCTCTTCAAATCTGTCTTCTCCTGTCAGCTCTTCCGATTCAGATTCATCTTCTTCTATGGGCTTTTCCGATTCAGATATATCTTCTTCTATGGACTCTTCCGATTTAGATATGTCTTCTTCTATGGACTCTTTCGATTCAGATATATCTTCTTCTATGGACTCTTCCGATTCAGATATATCTTCTTCAGTCATCTCTTCAGCCTCCTCCATATTCTCGGCGGAAGCTGCATTCACCTCTGCGGCAGGAGCAGGATCATTTTCTCCTGCTTTTTCTGTATCAGTGTCCCCGGCTTTCTGAGGCCGCAGGCCCTGCTGGCGGAGGATCTCCTCCGGCGTGATCATGCCGGGCCTGATCAGGATCTCACCGAAGTTGTCATCCTGGATCAGGTGGATCTCACCGCTTTTGGCCATATCAAGGACTACCAGGAAGGTCACGATGATCTCTTCCTTGCCGGGCTGCTCCTCCAGAAGGGCCCGGAAGCTGAGATTGTCCGCTTTCGCGATCCGCTCACGGATATAGCGTTCACGGCCGACGACATCATATTCTTCCCTTTCGATCTTGCCGAATCCGCTGCGGACGGTATCCACGCGGTTCCTCTGCCGGCGCAGGACCTCCTGGAAGGTCTTTTCCAGGCTTTCAATGGTCGCTTTTCCGATCAGTTTCTCA
>ONRU01000018.1 GCA_900320325.1 uncultured Lachnospiraceae bacterium | reverse complement strand
CGGGGCCTCCCCGCCGCCGGCATCATTGTCCCGGACGGTCAACGAAATCTCTTCCGACGCTGTTTCCGATTCCGTACCGGTCCTGCCGCAGCCGGCCGCCAGTCCCAGGACCAGCAGGACGCAGAGCAGGAGCGCGAAAAATTTCTTCCATCGCTTCATCTTCGATCTCCAATCTCCTTTGAGACAACAGTTAGATTCATTATAATACAAACGTAAAGAAATCTGAACAAAAATGTAATAATTTTGTAACCAGAATACAGGATTCTTCCGGATTCTTCCGCCGCCGGCGGGAAGGCACAAAAAGACCGGCACCCGCGGAAAGACCATCTCACTCTATGGACAGTATTTCCGCGGGTGCCGGTCCCTTTTCCATGGTCCGGCGGTTCTCTGCCGCTGCCGGCAGGCTCCTTATCCGATCAGCTGCTGCAGAGGCGGGATCAGCTGTTTCTTGCGGCTGACCATGCCGGCTACATCCGCCTTTCCGTCTTTGGCTTCCACATGATAGGCTTCCCCGATGACTTCATCCATATTATCACCGGAATAAAGCAGCCTTGTGGACTGGTCCCGCATATTGGTCAGCATGTAGACAAACATGTCCAGGCCCTTCTTATCCCGGGCTTCCTTCAGACAGCCGCTGACCATCTCCTCCACCTGTCTGCAGGAGGATCTGGACATGAACAGGCCCTGGGCAGCGCCCAGACGTATATCGCCGAATTCAAAGATCTTGAAATCCGTAAAGAGCAGATCATCCGCGGACCGGCCCGTCAGATCATCGCTGGCGGAGAACATTTTCTCCGCGTACTCATTGACATCCTCGCCGGCGATTTCGGCCAGCTCCCTGCAGGCTTTGCTGTCAAAAGGCGTACAGGTGGGAGAACGGAACAGGAGGGTATCCGACAGGATGGCCGACATAAGCAGGCCGGCGATATGCCTGGGGATCTCCACATCGTTCTCCTTATACATCTTGTAAAGAATGGAGGCTGTACAGCCCAGGGGCTCGTTCCTGAAATAGACAGGTCCCGAAGTCTCCAGAGAGCCGACCCGGTGGTGATCGATGATCTCCAGGATTCTGGCCTCCTGGAAGCCGTCGACGGCCTGGGATTTCTCGTTATGGTCCACCAGGATCAGTTTCTTGCGGTGCATGCCCAGCAGATTCCTTCGGCTGATGACGCCCACATACTGTCCGTCTTCATCCAGAACAGGGAAATAGCGGTGCCTGACCGACGCCATGACCTTCATGGCATCCTCCAGGGGCAGGTCCAGATCAAAGGTCAGCAGCCTGTCCTTCTTCATAAAGTGCTTGACCGGAGCGGCCATGCTGACGATACGGGAGGCCGCGAAGGTATCGTAGGGGGTAGTGATGACCGTACAGTTACTCTGCCTGGCCTTTTCCAGGATCCTCTCCGGGACCTCAGAGTCCACACAGACGATCATGCAGGAGGCGCCCAGGTCGATGGCGATCATCTGGGCCTCGTAGCGGTTGGTGACCAGGACGATATCCCCTTCGCTGATCAGGCTGATCATGGTCTCGGGACTCGTTCCGACATGGACCCGTCCCTTATGGATATGTCCCATCGGATCACCGACCAGCATTTTGCCTTCCAGGGTGTTGAGCAGGTTCTGGTAGCTGGTATGGGCCTTGCCCAGAATGGCCGTATCGAACAGATCCAGATAGGCGTCCGCGATATCCTTGACCGCGATCAGGCCCTCCAGACTGCCGTTTTCTGTGGTCACGCAGAGCGTATCCAGAACATTGTCCCTCATATACTCCCACGCTTCCCGCATGCTCATGTGTCCGTCGAAGCCGGGCGCTTTACGGATATCAATATCCCGGATCTGCGGCCTGACATCCGTCAGCAGCTCCGGGGCTTCCACGCCGAAATGGTCCAGGACGAACTGGGTCTCCCGGCTGATATTGCCGGCCCTTTTGGGCAGGTGCTCCGTATCGCTGATCTGGTTCTTCAGCCATGCGTAGGAAATGGCGGAGCAGATGGAATCCGTATCCGGATTCTTATGACCGATGACAAAGACCGGCCTGGGCTTTTTCTCTCCGGTCTCAGTTTTGCGGATGTGGCCGGAGGCTCCTTCCTTAGCGGTACTTTTTGTTTCCGTCGTTGTGATCGTGTCTTTTGTTTTCTGTGCAGCTTCCTTCATCTTCGCTCTGTATCCTTCCTGCATCTAAACCAATGCGTTTTCAAACTGCTATCCATTCTCATTATAAAGCAAAACCGCAGACAGGGAAACAAAAAGAGACCTGTACAGTAAACTGTACAGGTCTCCCAACTGATAATGAAAACGAACCGGAAGAGACGGCCGTAACCGGCTCCCGCCGGACGGCTGAAAAAATAATATGTGAACCTCCCCTGGGTCTTGCTGCAATTGCTGCAATTCTCTTCCTTTGGACCTCCCTGCCGGGCTGTCCTGTCCGCGTCAGCTCATTCCGTTCTGCTGTCCCTGACAGCTTCATAAGCGTCGATCGTGGCGATCAGCATGCTGGCTGTTCCTTCAATCCCGAGCACGGAGGTGTCCACTGTCAGATGATAGCTGTCCGCCCGTCCCCATTTTTTGGAGGAATAGTAATTGTAATAGCTCTGCCGCTGCCTGTCCTTCTTCATGCACAATTCCAGGGCCTTGTCCCGGTTCCTGATATCCGGATAGGCGTCCAGCGTGGAGATCCTCTCATATTTGAAGTCATCACTGGCATGGATAAAAATATTGAGGACATTGGGGAAATCCTCCAGCGCCACGTCCGTACAGCGGCCTACGAAGACCGCCGGTCCTTCTTTGGCGATATCCCGGATGACATCATACTGGGCCAGAAAGATCTTCTGGGACAGGGGCATTTCCAGAAGCCCCGGCGTATGATAGCCAAAGGAATAGGAATCCATGGCCAGACTGAAGAGAAATGAATTGGTGGGTTTCTCATCCTGCTTCTCCAGGATCTCCCTGGCATAGCCGCTTTCCGCGGCCACCCGGTCCAACAGCTCATTATCCCAGAACTTTATGCCGTAATGCTCCGCGATCTTTTTTCCGACGAACCTGCCGCCGGAACCATACTGCCTGCCGATTGTAATGATCGTATTCATAATGGACCTTCCTGTAAACAAAGGCATTTCAGCCGGTGCCAGGCTGTCCGGACATGAGGGGCAGCAGAAAAAGCAATGCCGGTCTGCCTGTACAATCTATGCAATGCGCCCTGCTTTTATATGTCTTATTATAGCAAAGTTGTCTGATATTATCAATCTGTTTCCAATCAGTTTGTGCAACTTGTATAGACATCTGTGGATCGCAGTGTATTCAGGATGGCGGTGAAATAATCCGGCAGCGGGGCGCTGGTCTCGATATAAGCCCCGGTGCGGGGATGGGAAAAGCCGAGGATACCGGCGTGCAGGCACTGGCCCTGTGTCCGGAAAGGACATTTCCGGTTGCCCTGATAGACCCCGTCTCCCAGCAGGGGATGTCCGATGTATGCCATATGGACCCGGATCTGGTGGGTCCTGCCGGTCTCCAGGCGGCATTCCACATATGTGTAACTGCGGAAACGCTCCAGGACCCGGATATGGGTCACGGCCCGTTTGCCGTCCGGGCGGACCGCCATCTTTTTTCTGTCTTTGGGATCCCGGCCGATGGGCCGGTCAATGACCAGCTCGTCTTCTTTCAGGCGTCCGTAGACAATGGCGTAATACTTCCTGACAATGGTATGGTCCTTGAGCTGGGCCGCGATGCTGTTATGGGCAGCGTCATTTTTGCAGACAATGATAGAGCCGGTCGTATCCTTGTCGATCCTGTGGACGATGCCGGGCCGCAGGACCCCGTTGATCCCGGACAGCTGGTCCCGGCAGCGGTACATGACCGCGTTGACCAGGGTCCCGCTGTAATGACCGGCGGCCGGGTGGACCACCATGTCCTTGGGCTTGTTGACCACCAGGACATCCTCATCTTCATAGAGGACCTCCAGCGGGATATCTTCCGCCAGGATATCCGGCACGACGCGGTCCGGGATGGAGATCCATACCTCATCACCCTCTTTGACCCGGGCGGAAGGCTTCACGGCCTTTCCGTTGAGCTGCACGCTGCCGTCGGCAAAAAGCTTTTTCAGGTAATTTCTGGAGGTATCCTCCAGCAGGCGGACCAGGACCTTGTCGATCCTTTCCCCTTCATATTCTTCTGTCAGACAGAAACGGTTCTCAGTCATCTGCCTTTCCCTTCTTCCCGCCCGGGGACAGGAACGCGAAATCATCTTCCTCCTTATAATAGAACAGAAGGAGCAGGATCAGCAGGATGGTCGCGCAGGTCACGTAGATATCGGCCACGTTGAATATGGGGAAATCGATCAGGGAGAAATAAAGAAAATCCCTGACATAGCCCAGGAAGACCCGGTCGATCATATTGCCGACGGCACCCGCCGCGATCAGGACCATCAGAAACCGCAGGACTATATATTTACGTTTCAAAGGCAGCCTGACCAGTACATAAATGACCGCCGCCAGGGCGATCAGCGTAACGGCCAGGAAAAAGATCCTGGCATTCTGCAGCAGGCCGAAGGCCGCGCCCCGGTTCTCCAGGTACTGCAGCTGGAATACTCCGGGGATCAGGACAAAGGGGCCTCCGTCCTTCAGGGCTGAGACCGCGGCCAGCTTGGTGGCCTGGTCCAGGAGGACCAGCAGCGCGGTCAGTACCGCCTCCGCGGCCAGGGTCAGGCGGAAAGCCTTCTGTACCCGCTCCCGGCGCCCCTGTTCTGTGTCTGTTTCCCTGTATCTGGCTGTTTCCCGGCTCATTCTCCATCCTCCACATAATGAATCTCATGAATGGCAGCCAGGATCTCCTCATCTGATACTGTCTCATCAATCACTGCCTGTCCGATTCCCCGCAAGAGCACAAAGCGCAGAACGCCGTTCCTTACTTTTTTGTCCGATCTGGTCAATTTCAGGATCGTTTCTTCCTCCAGGGTGTCCGCGGTAATGGGCAGACCGAAGGGTACGAACATATCCCGGATCTCATAATACTCATCCTTGGAGATCATGTCCCTTTTCCATGAAATATAAGCGGCAGCCACACAGCCCAGGGCCACACATTCTCCGTGGGCCAGGCCCAGGCCGCTGTATTTTTCAATGGCATGGCCAATGGTATGCCCCATGTTCAGCAGCATACGGTCTCCTTTTTCCAGCGGATCCCGCTCCACGATCTCTTTTTTGATCTCATTGCTGCGGTAAAGCATGGACTGCAGTGTCTCCGGATCCCGGTCCAGGATCTCATACATATTTTCCAGCAGCCAGACATAATAGGCCTCATCCCGGATCAGCCCATGCTTCATGACCTCCGCGAAGCCGCTGCTGAACTGCCTTTGATCCAGGCTGGCCAGGACCGAGACATTGGCATAGACCAGCCGGGGCATGTAGAAGGCGCCGGCTATATTCTTAAACATGGCAATATCCACACCGGTCTTGCCGCCGATGGAGGAATCCGCCTGGGCCAGCAGACTGGTGGGGATCTGTATAAAATCAATGCCCCGCATATAGGCGGAAGCGGCAAATCCGGCCACGTCCCCGACAACGCCGCCGCCCAGGGCCAGGATCAGACCGGACCGGTCAATACCATGCTCCACCAGGAAGCGGCAGATCCTTTCCACCTGCGCCAGGTTCTTATTGGATTCTCCGGCCGGCAGGACACAGACCGGAACCTGCCGGCAGATGTCCGCCAGCGCTCCGCGCACCTCTTCCCCGTAAAGGGGACCGACATTGCTGTCCGTAACGATACAGATCTGCCGTCCTGTATATCCCAGGGCCGCCAGTTCCTGTCCCAGATCTTCAAAAGAAGACCTGTAAACGATATCATAGCAGGGGACGCCGTCCTTGCGCACGGTCAGTCTCCTGCCTTTTGTATTCGCTGTTTCCATATTGATCAAAACTCCTTCTTAACTGCCTCTGCCGCAAAACCTGTCCTTCCGCGGCCTTCCCGCCGGGACCGGCAGAATCAGAAAAGCCTCTCCGCCGGGCATGCCCAAAGGAGAGGCTGGTCAAACTGTTTCCTGTGCTCAGCCCTGTGTTCCCGGGCTGAAAGGACTGGTCTTGGCTGCGAAAGGGGATGTCAGATTCATCGAAGCTTCCTTCATGGAGGAAGCTGTGCTGATATCACCTGAAATATCTACATTGGCAGGTGTGATCACAAAAATATAATGGGAGATCTTCATGACATTTCCCTTGATCGCGTAGCAGGAACCGGACGTAAAATCAATGATCCTCTGGGCGATCTCCACGTCCAGGCCTTCCAGGTTCAACACGACCGTACTGCCCATCAGCAGTGTATCGGTAATATCTCTGGCGTCATTGACATTCTGCGGTTTCAGTACACATACTTCCATTCCGGAATCCCCCATCGATCTGCGGACAGTCCTGGCGGGAGCGGGATCCTTTTCGATCGCGGGCGCCCTTCTCCGTACCTGACGGGGAGCGGGTACTTCCTCTTCCTCTTCTTCGCGGCTGTCCTCTTCCTCTATATCTTCTTCTTCGTCTTCATAGTAATCATCATCAGGCTCATCATCGTAGGGATCATCGTTGATTTTCATTGCGTTGATCAGCTTATCCATTACACTCATGCCGGCTACTCCTTTTTTTGTATACTCTGAACGGCGCCTTTTCCTACAGAAATCCTGTTCACAGGCATCGTGACAGGCAAATCCCGCAAAGAATCGCTGTAAGGATCCTTTATAAAGGCGTCCGGATCAGACCGGGGCCGCGGAAATGCTCCGCCTGCCCTCCAAATCATTGATCAGTCATAATTTCTCTCGCCGAATATACCGGTACCAACCCGAATCAGCGTAGCTCCCTCTTCAATGGCGACCTGATAATCTCCGGTCATCCCCATGGAAAGATGGTCCATAGTCACATTATCAATGCATTTACTTTTGATGTCAACAGATAATTCCCTGAGCTGTCTGAAATAAGGGCGGTTGCTTTCGGCATCCGGCGTATAGGGGGCAATGGTCATCAGCCCCGCGATCCGCAGTCCGGGCAGGACGGCCGCCTGCCTGATCAGCTGTTCTGTCTCCTCCGGAGAGACGCCGAACTTGCTCTCCTCCCCGGCCGCGTTGACCTCGATCAGGACGGGCATGACCAGGCCTCTTTTCACAGCCTCTTTGCTGATCGTCTCTGCCAGCCGCAGATTGTCCACGCTGTGGATCATGACTGCTTTGTCAATGACCTGTTTTACCTTATTGCGCTGCAGGTGTCCGATCATATGCCATCGGATATCCTCCGGCAGCTGCGGTCCCTTGGCGCAGATCTCCTGGACTTTGTTCTCTCCGAAATTCCTCTGTCCCGCCGCGTAAGCTTCCTCCAGCATCTCCACCGGCTTGGTCTTGGTCACACAGATCAGGGTGACTTCCTCCCGCTGCCTGCCGGCGCGGGCGCAGGCCTGCCGGATCTTTTCTTCTACTGTAACAAGGTTCTCTCTGACCAAATTCTTTCCTTCCTTTCCAAAAGACAGCCGCTTCAGTGGGTATCCGTCACAAATTCATCCGGATTGATCGTATCCGCGTGCAGGACGATATAATCATATTCCATCAGACCGTAGGCCGAGTTGGGCTCCACGATGGCATAATCTTCATTCTGATATATGATGCGGATCTGCCGGAAATCGGCATAGCCTTTGTTGATATAGTAAACGCCGACCAGCTCGGCGCTCTCTCCGATCGTGTACTGTTCCGTCGAATCCGGCATTTTGATGATCTCACCGCTGCTCAGGCCCGAACTGTCCAGATAATAATAGTCCTCTGTCTCACTGTAAGGGGTCGAGGCCACGAATTCCGTAGACCTGCCGCCGTTCTCCCCGTATACCTCCAGAAGGACACCCTTTTCTCCGCCCGGCCCGGTGGTCAGGAACGCCTTGGGAATCAGATAGAATTCGCCCTTGGTGATCGAAGTGACCGGTACCTTGAGGCCGGTCTCCTGGCTGGTATAAATCTCCACATCCAGGAAGCGTTCCGTGCAGAAGGTGACCATGGAATTGGTAAAAGCCAGATTGACGAACCAGCTGCCGTCATCCCCTTCCCGGGCGGTCACATAGGCCCAGGATTCCAGTGAATTCTGCAGAAAGCGCACTTTGACATATTTCTGGCTGACCAGTTTCCGGGCCGCTTCCTCCGAAGGGACCTGAATCGCCACAGACCAGCGCTCGCTGGAAATCAGTTTAAAGACCGGATTTCCCTCCTCGACCTGCTGATTGTTGGAAATGACGGTGCGCTTATATTTGTTTTCATTGAAAGTATCCGATGTCAGCTTGTCAAAGGTCATCTTTTCCAGCCCGTCCACCGAATAGACCACATCACCGCTGCCATGGGCGTAGCACATATGGATGGAGCTGGATTCCAGATCCTTGATGCTGTTCAGGATGCTGCGGTTGGAAACCTTCTGGGAGGCGCTCATGATGGAATTGCGGAAATCATAAAGGGTCTGGAAATTACGGCGGTCAAAATCCCCCGTAAAAGAAATGACTTCCCTGCGGAAGGCGGCGTAGTCACCGGCAGTCAGACGATGTTCCGCCTGGCTGTCCGCGGCCAGATCCTCCCCCAGTCTGCCATCCTCATCGATGGTATAGGCCAGCGTCAGGGCCCCGATCCTGTCGGTCTCCTTATTATAGAAATTAATATAGCCCGTATAGCCGCTGGTCTCCACCTTTTCTTCCCGCAGGGCGATGCCCCGGTATATGGTGCGGTCGGAAAGCGCTCCCATGCGCACCTCATAGACATCCGTTTTCCGGGATGTCAGAAAAAGAATGATGGTCGTCACCAGGTAGATCAGGATCACGAAAAAAATGACCAGACCTATATTCAGATTGGAAAAGCGTTCCCTCCGGGAACCCTGCATAGGATTGTTTGAAGAAGGCAAATCAGATACCTCTGTGTGGAACCTCAGTACAGGCGGCAGATGCCGCGGGTGATACAGGAACCCCGGGAATCCTTGATTCCCGGGGCTCTGACGATATTCAGTATTTAGTAATTATAACGCGACGGCGATCAGCTCCTTGAGCTCCTCAGGTACCTCATGCTCGTCAAGCGAGGCGGATACTATAAAGTTGACATCGAACGCGTCACTGATCTTCTGGATCTTGCGGATCGCGGGAGTGATATCCTTGTCCTGCAGACATGCCATATCCAGGAAACCATCGAAATAGACCTGTTCCAGATCATGGTCCTGGGCGACCATGCCGCTGATAAAACCAAGGAACTGATCTGTGTTCTCGATCATATAATCGCTGATATTGATCAGCCTGATACGGTTGTTGAGTTCATACATGTGCTGGGTGCTTCTGTCTACATAACAGATGCTTCCCATTGCTGTTTTTACTTCAGCATTGACTTTATCCAATAAGCATTTGGTTTTTCCTTTACCTTTGTTGCCTATGATCAGCTGAACCATTGGACGTGCCCTCCTACCTTACTGGTATTTGTTTATTTGAACCGCGGTCGCGGAACTTTAACTCATTATAGATGATTCAGGGCCAAAATACAATATCTATCCCGTACCTGCGGTCTTTTCAAACATACGTTCAGCGTTCCGCGGTACCGGACGGCCCCTGTTTCTTATTTATACATTTCTCTCCATTCAAAATCTCCTCTGTCCAGAGACTTGATCAGGAGCTCCGCAGTGGCCAGATTGGAAGCCAGCGGGATGTTGTGCATATCGCAGAGACGGATGACCTTGTTGACATCCGGTTCGTGGACCTTGGGATGCAGGGGATCACGCAGGAAAATGACCAGATCGATCTCGTCCTGTTCGATGGAAGCCCCGATCTGCTGCATGCCGCCCAGATGTCCTGCCAGCAGCTTATGTACATTGAGGTTGGTCACCTCTTCGATCAGCCTGCCGGTCGTCCCGGTCGCGTACAGATTGTGTTTGCTGAGGATCCCCCTGTAAGCGATGCAGAAGTTCTGCATCAGTTTCTTTTTGGCGTCATGCGCGATTAATGCTATGTTCATTTCTATACCCCGTTTTCTATGCTAATCTGCTATGAACTTATTCATCCTCTCCCGCTTCATTTTCAGCAGCCGGTCCCCCAACCGGCTGCGCTGCCGCGGAGCGGCTCTGCATTCTTACATTGATGGTAAAACCGATTCCCGCGAACAGCGAGACCAGACTGGTCAGTCCGTAGCTGACAAAGGGAAGCGGTATGCCTGTGTTGGGCAGGAGTCCTGTCGCCACACCGATATTCATAAATCCCTGGAATCCGATCCAGGCTCCCATGCCGCACGCGATCAGCCTGCCTGCCAGATCATCCGCTTTCTGGGCGATCTGGAAGCACCGGACCGCAATGGCGGCGACCAGGAGGACAATGGTACAGGTCCCGACAAAACCGAATTCCTCGCCGATGACGGTAAAGATAAAGTCGGTCTGGGATTCGGAAATAAAGCCCGTCTCCAGCAGGGATACGGAGGATTCCAGGCTCCCCTTGCCCAGAAGTCCGCCCGAACCGATGGCGGTGATGGACTGCATGGTCTGATAGGCTGTCGTCGTGGCGTAATTCTCCGGATGCAGCCAGGCCAGGATCCTCTGCTGCTGGTAGCCGCTCAGGATCATCCCGTTCAGGACCATGAAAAAGAAGAGGCCCGTTACGGGGATCAGGACAGCCAGAACGCCGGCCACGAACTGATAGCTCAGGACGCCGACGAACATCAGGACACAGAAGATAATCATGACCATCAGGCTGGTGGACAGATCGGGCTCGATGACGATCAGTCCCACCGGCAGAAGGGCCAGGCCGCAGCAGATCGGGAACAGGAGCGCGGAGCTCATTTTGTCCCTGTATTCCATTATGAACTTGGCAAAAAATAAAATCAATAATATTTTACCGGCTTCCGAGGGCTGGAAAGTCAGGCCCGCGATATTGATCCAGCGGCGGGCGCCGCCTCCGGACAGGCCGAAACGCCAGACCAGGATCAGCAGGAAGATGCAGGCCGCGTAGGCAGCCCAGTACAGCCTGAGGATCCTGCGGTAATCCAGAACCGACACGACCAGCATGACAGCCAGGCCGATGGCCAGGCCGTAAATCTGGCGGGCCGTCAGGCCCGGATCGGCACTGGTGACCGCGACGACACCGAAGATCGACAGGCAGGTGACCAGTATCACCAGTAAAAAATCATATTTTCTGATTGAAAAACCCTGGAACATATAGATCCCTATACTCCTTTCAGAGGCAGTCGTTTCCGTTTCTCCGCGCGGGTCCGGGTCAGTCGCCCGTCGATATGTTGCTGGAGATGGAAAGGTTGTCCAGCGTATCCTGCAGGTCGGAATCCACAGAACCGCCGTTCTCGAAGTCATAACGCCCCAGGATATGGGCGGAAACCTGAACCGCGTAAGAGGATGTGTATCCGAAGGGAATCCTCGTCACGATGGAGATCTCCGGTTCATCATAGGGCGCGTAGCCGACAAACAGGGCATGGTCGGGACGGTTCTTGGCCTGCTGGGCCGTACCAGTCTTGCCGGCTACGGAAGCGCCTACCCTGCCGAAGAAGGAATAACTCTGCACGACGCCCCGCATGCCGCTGTGGATGGCGTCCCAGTATTCCTGGTCCATATCGATCCTGTCGGGCACGCTGTCCTTATCCAGTTCCTGTGTGCCTCCGGATCCTTCAATATGGTCGACCAGGGTCAGCTCATTGCAGGTACCGGAATTGGCAACTGTCGAGACATAGCGGGACAGCTGGGCTGTGGTGTAGGAGTTGTCCGCCTGTCCGATGGCCGCTCTGACTGAGTCGCCGGTGGCCATATGCGGGCTGGACTCGTCGATCTCAACACCGGACTTTTCATCCAGTCCGTACAGGCTGGCGTACTGCTGAAGTTTGGCTATGCCGGTGTCACTGCTGTATTTAACGGAAGGATCATAGACACCGCTGCTGTTCATATGTCCCAGACGCCAGCCCATCTCATAGAAGAACACGTTGCAGGAATGGGTAATGGCGCCGGAGATCCGCAGGGAGCCATGGCCGCTGCTGCTCCAGCAGTTGGCCGGAGGATCGATCTTGTCGAATGTGCCGCTGCACCTGTAGCTCTCCCCTGTTGTAACGACGCCTTCCAGCAGCGAAGCTGTGGCGCTGATCATTTTGTAGGTGGAACCGGGCGCTGTCCTCTGCTGGGTAGCGTAATTGAGCATGGGGTTGGAGGCGTCATTCTGCAGTCTGGCGTAATAGTCCGCGTCCGCGCCGTTGCTCAGCTTGTTGTTGTCATAGCCGGGATAGGATACCATGGCCAGGACATCGCCGGTATTGACATCGGTGATGACGCAGGAACCGCAATAGGGATCCAGGGACAGCATGGCCGGTGTGATCTCCAGGCGGGAGATCCGCCTGCGCATGAATTCATAAGGGGATTCCGAACCGGACCGCAGGCTGTCCTGCTCATCCTCCGATACTTCCACGATCCCCTGATCCAGCAGCAGCTGGCAGACATCCTCACCGCTGATGGCCTCATTAATGCACATGTATTTGTATACTTTTCTGGCGAACTGGCTGCTGGTCCTGGCCTGCTCCAGCATCCAGGCCTTGAGGGCGGCGTAGATGCTGCTGTCCGTATCCGCGTCGGTATCCAGAGCCTCGGTGCTGATCCAGCCCATGCTGACCGCGTGGGTCAGGAAAGTGTCCAGGGAAATGGTCTCATCCTCCGTCCATGCCTTATAGACGGGATCGCTCAGATCATCCTCCAGTATTGTCAGGATCCCGGTCGTGTACATGCGGGAGACCAGCCAGGTCTCATAGGTCCTGTATTCGGAGGACAGGTCCGCGTAAGGGGTCCTGGAAAAGCTCAGCTCATTCTGCAGGCCCGTAACGACACTGGACAGATAATGCTCGAACAGGGAATTGACCTTCTGTTCCGTTTCCGTCGCGTCGGCGTCATCAAAACGGGTGACGTCCAGGATATTGTTGAGGCAGGCCGCGTAGACTTCACTGGAAGGGATGATGATCTCTGAGCTGGAGGTCTCCTCTGTAATGGTAAATTCTCCCTTGTCATCTGTCATCCTGTCCAGAATGATCAGGGACAGATCCTTTTCGATGATCTTATAGGCGGCGATCTGCAGGTCCTTGTCGATGGTCAGATAGACGTCCTGGCCGGTGGTGGCTTCCTTCCTGTCCGTGGCCGTATCTTCCAGCGGACGGCCCATGTTGTCGACATAGATCTGGGTATAGCCGCTGGCGCCATGCAGGTACTGCTCCATGGAGGATTCAATGCCCAGTTTGCCGATGATATCACCGGACCTGTAATCCGTATTGGGATCCTCTTCCTGTTTGGCCGTCAGCTCGTCCGAGGAGATCTCGCCGGTATAGCCAAGGATGCCTGCGAAATATTCCGGATAGTCGTAGACCCGCTTGTAGTCCGTCTCTATGGTGACGCCGCTCATGGCGTCCGGGTCTTCCTTCTGGATGCGGCTGATCTCTTCCACCGTCTTTTCATCCACGTCGGAGGCGATGGTCGAACCCACATATTTCTGGTAATTGTTCAGATGCAGCTGGTAGCGGCAGATGACCGTCTCCAGCAGCCGTTTCCTGCCGGCCACGCTGGAGGAATAATCTTCATGGGAGGTGTCGATCCCGTAGGCGGCGGCAAGATCATTGACGACATCCTCCGCCGACTTGCCGGCCTCCTCGGCCGTCATATTGGCGGGATCCGCGTAGCCGTAGACATCGGCCAGGAACCGGGTCCTCGCCACGCCTTCCCCGGTAAACTCGAAGGCGCCGCCGCTGCCGACGCTCACGCCGAAATCGGAGGTCATGCTGCCTCCGTGCTTTTCCACTGTGATAATGACATTGCGGATGGTATTGTTCAGGACCTCATTGCTGTTCTGGTCCTTGCTGGTCTCATCCCGCAGGACGATATTCCGGATCTCCTCATTATGGGCGAGCAGATTTCCGTCGCGGTCATAGATATTGCCCCGGATGCCGGGTTCCGTGATCTTGCGCTGGATACTGTCCTGGAATTCCGTCAGATATTCCCGGCCGTGGATGACCTGCAGGCTGAAGAGCCTGCCGATCAAAAGGACCGCGATGGCACAGATCACGACCGCGACAACGGCAGGCTTGCTGTTGTTGTCCAGGTCCCGTTTTCTCCTGCGCCTGCGCGCCTTCATATTCTGTTTTCTCCTGTTATTCTCGCTCATAGCTTTCCAGATAGCCTGCTTCCTTCATACTGGTATAGCAGCGGTCTCCGATCACCAGATGGTCGGCCAGGCGGATCTCCAGCATTTCGCCGGCTTCGAGGATCTTTCTGGTGACCCGGATGTCCTCCCGGCTGGGAGTCGGATCGCCGCTTGGATGATTGTGCAGCAATATAATATGGACAGCGCCGGCCCGCACGGCCCGGATGAAGATCTCCCGGGGCGATACCAGGGCGGCATTGACAGTTCCGATGGACAGGGTCTCCTCCCGGATCAGGGCCATGGCATTGTCCAGCAGGAGCAGGAGGACTGTCTCCTGCCGCTCATGGCGCAGCTGCTCCATGTAGTAGCGGGCCACCGTTTCCGGTGAGCTAAAGACCAGGGACGGCCTGGCCCCCTCCCTGTACAGGCGCCTGGACATCTCCGCCAGGCACAGGAGCTTGACGGCCTTGACCTGTCCGATCCCCCGGATGGAGGTCAGATCCTCCATGGTCAGGTCGTAGAGGACCGACAGGGCTTCCCGGCCGGGCCCCCGGATCTCCAGGACCCTGCGGGCCAGATCCACGGCGCTGGCCCCGCTGGTCCCTGTCCGCAGGATCACCGCGATCAGTTCCGCGTTGGTCAGGCTGGCCGCGCCGCTGGCCATAAACCGCTCATATGGCATTTCCTGTCTGTTCATTTTACATCCTTTCCGCGGCTGTTCTCTCCGGACGGCTGTAAAAAACGAACATATCACAGGGTGTCAGACAAAAAGGCCCAATACCCCGTTTATAACAATTTTACAGTTGTATCAGATGACGGTCAAGCATATTCTGCAGGGTGCGCAGGATGCCCAGTTTGGCGTGGGGCCATGTCATGCCGCCCTGGAAATAGACACTGTAGGGAGGCTTGATGGGACCGTCCGCGGACAGCTCGATGGAGGAGCCGGATACAAAGGCGCCGGCCGCCATAATGACCTGGCTGTCATAGCCGGGCATATCGGAGGGCTGGGCCGTCACGAAGGAATCCACCGGCGAAGCGGCCTGAATGCCCTGGCAGAAAGCGATCACGCCTTCCGGGTGGCCGAAAGTGACCGCCTGGATGATATCATGGCGCTCTTCACTGCCGTCAGGAAGGACATCAAATCCCAGCTTCTCATAGCAGTTGGCCGCGAATATGGCTCCTTTGAGGGCCGCGGCCGTAACGACCGGCGCCAGGAAAAAGCCCTGATAGAAGGAAGGCAGGACTTCCAGGGAAGCGCCGACCTCCTTGCCCAGTCCCGGACTGGTCAGACGGACGGCCGCGTTCTCCACGCATTCCGCCGTGCCCGCGATATAGCCGCCGATGGGGGCCAGGCCGCCGCCGGGGTTCTTGATCAGGGAACCCACGATCATATCCGCGCCCACATCGGAGGGCTCGATCCGTTCCGTGAATTCACCGTAGCAGTTATCGACCATGCAGATCATATCCGGCCGCTGCGCCTTGATGGCGGCAATGGCCCTGCCGATTTCCGTGACGGACAGGGTCTTCCGGGTCTGGTAGCCCTTGGACCGCTGGATGGTGACCAGGCGGATGGAGGAATCCTCCAGGGCGGCGGCAATACCCGCCAGGTCAAAGCTGCTGTCGGGCAGCAGGTCCACCTGCCGGTAGGCGATGCCGTATTCGGCCAGAGATCCTCTGGAAGGCCGAATGCCGATGACCTCCTCCAGGGTATCATAGGGTTTGCCGGCCGCGGACAGCAGGGTATCGCCTGGCCGCAGATTGGACATCAGGGCCAGGGCCAGGGCATGGGTCCCGCAGGTGATCTGGGGCCGGACCAGGGCATCCTCAGTATGGAAATAGGAGGCGTAGACCTTTTCCAGGCCGTCCCGGCCGATATCATCATAGCCGTAACCGGTGGTCCCTTTCAGATTGGCTTCCCCGATATGGGCTTCCTGCATGGCCCGGATGACCCGCAGCTGATTATATTCCGCGGTCTCGTCGATCCGGTCGAAACGGTCTTTGAGTCCCGCCAGGATGGGCGCCGCGAAATCAAGTACTTTACGGGAGATTCCGAAATCCCCGTAAAGCTCTGTAAATGATTCCCTGTTGTCCTCGTTGCTCATGTATATCTGTCTGTCCTTTCCAGTTCGTAACTTAAACTTAATACTTAAAGTATGTATATGCTTTCCTCCCGCCGCCTTCGCCCTCGGTTAAAGGCGGGGAATACTACTGTTGTTGGTTAAATCCCTGTAATCAGGAATTCACTATTAAGACTCCATAATTAAGATCCATTATTAAAAATTCGGTCCCGAGGCCCGGTCCTATGGTAACGCGGGCACGTTACCGCCAGTCCAGCTGCCGCCGGATCCCTTCTTCCATGAAATCCACCGCCGCTTCCCGGCCGGGAAAGCTGTCCAGATCGACCCAGATCACGTCTTTCTCCCGCCGGAACCAGGTCAGCTGGCGCTTGGCGAAGTGACGGCTGTCCCGCTTGATCCGGTATAAAGCTTCGTCCAGGTCATAGAGGCCCTCCATGGATTCCAGGACCTGCTTATAGCCAAGGCCCTGCATGGAAACATCCTCCGAAGTCAGTCCCCGCTCCCGCAGTTCCTGAACTTCCCGGACCAGTCCCTTCTCCATCATGATGTCCACCCGCCGGTCGATCCGCTCATACAGGCGGGTCCGGTCCATGGTCAGGACATAGAAGACGCAGTCGTAGGCGGCCTGTCTGGCCCGCTGCTCCTCATTATGACGGGAGATCTTCTGCCCGCCGCTCTTCTGGTGGAACTCCAGGGCCCGGATGACCCGTTTGACATTGTTGGGATGGATGGCCCGGGCCGCTTCCGGGTCCGCCAGGACCAGCCTGTCGTAAAGGACCTGCGGTCCTTTCTCCCTGGCTTCCCGCTCCAGGGCCAGCCGATAGTCCGGCTGGGAATCCATCTCGGTAAAATCGATATCATACAGGACCGACTGGATATAGAAGCCGGTCCCCCCGCACAGAATGGGCAGACGTCCCTGCGCCAGGATCTGCCGGATGGCTTCCCGGGCCTGCTTCTGGAAGGTCACTACGTTCCATTCCTCTTCCGGGTCAGCGCAGTCGATCAGATAATGGGGCACGCCCCGCATTTCCGCCTCCGTGATCTTGGCGGAGCCGATGTCCATGCCCCGGTAGACCTGCATGGAATCCGCGGAAATGACGGACCCGCCAAGGCGCAGGGCCAGTTCCACGGCAGTATCGCTCTTTCCCGAAGCGGTCGGTCCGGCCACAATGACCAGGGGCGGCCGCCTGTCTGTCTGCTTCTGCTGGGTCAATCTCTGTCTCCTTCTTCCTGCCGCGGCGCCCTTTCAGACGATCCGCTTGAACTTCCTGTCCATATCCCGTTTGGACAGGACTACCATGGTGGGGCGGCCGTGGGGACAATGATAGGGATTGTCCAGCCGCAGCAGCCGGTCGATCAGGACCTCGGCTTCCTTCCGGCTCATAATGGTATTGCCCTTGACGGAAGCCTTGCAGGACATGGTGGCGATCCTGGACAGGATGGCCTGGGGCGTCCCGCTCATTTTCTCCTCCATCATTTCCTCCAGGGTCTCGTGGAGCAGGTCGTCCGGCCTGCTGCCGTAGAGGGCCAGCGGGACGGCCCTGACGGTATAGGAACCCCCGCCGAAGGCCTCGATCTCATAGCCCATCCGTCTGAATACGTCCTGATACTGCAGGTACATGGCTTCTTCCCGCCCGGTCAGGGTGACCACCATGGGCGGCATGACCATCTGGGAAGGCGCCTCCTGCTCGCTGTTATCGTTAAAATAGCCCATCAGCCGCTCATAGTTGACCTTTTCATGGGCGGCGTGCTGGTCGATCATCATCAGCTTTTCTTCATACTCGATCAGCCAGTAGGTCTCAAAGACCTGGCCGATGATGCGGAAGCGGGGCACATTCTCCTCTGACAGGATATGGACATCCTCCTGCGCGGAGGGGTCCACCTGCTCGAACAGGCTGCCCTGGACATACTGTCCCGCCTTCTGCCCTTCCGCCGGGGCCGGGCTGCCTGCCTGCTGCCCGTTTGCTGTGCCTGCCCCGACCCTTCTGTCTTCAAAGACGAAGTCCTCTTCTTCGATCAGGGCCTGGCCGGCAGCCGGCGTAAAGACCTGTTCCGACCGGGTTTCCCCGCCCGCGTCCGGCGCGGATCCCGGGATGCGGCCTGTTTCCGTTCTGCCTGCGGCGTCCGGATCCGGCTCACGCTCCTGCCGGGAAATGTCTCTGCCGGCAGAGGCCGCGGAAACCGCGGCATGGTAGACGGCGGGCTCTTCCCGCAGGGTCTGGCCGGTCATCCGGTCCGCTTCCGTGCTCCTGTCCCGGTTGACCCGGTCCAGGCGCCTGGCTTCGAAGGGTTCCGGATGGGGGGCTGCCTGCTCCTTTTTCCGTTCTTCCTCCTGCAGGCGTTTTTGCTCCGCCCGCTGCTCCGCGGCCGTCATGACCGTGGCCTCCTGCATCAGTTCCACCTGATGCAGGCAGCTGTGGACCGCTTCATTGATAAAATCAAAGACCCGCTGGCGGTCGGAGAAGTGGATCTCCATCTTGCCCGGGTGCACATTGACATCAATCTGCTCCGGGGGCAGTTCCAGATGCAGGACGGCAAATGGAAAGCGGTGCTGCATCAGGTCGGTCCGGTAGCCCTCCTCCAGGGCCCTGGACAGGAGGTCGGACCGCAGCATCCGGCCGTTGACAAAGCATATCTCAAAATTTCGGCTGGCCCGGCTGATCTCCGGCCTGCCCAGGAAGCCTTCCAGGTGGTATTCCTCCAGATCCGCGCTGATGGGGATCAGGCGGGCGGCGATCTCCCGGCCGTAGATGCGGTAGATCAGTTCCTTCAGCTTCCCGTTGCCGGTGGTATGGAGCTTTTCCTGGCCGCCGATCTTATAATGAAAGGAAATACGGGGATGGGACAGGGCCTGGTGCTCGACCAGGTCCGTGATATAGCCCGCCTCCGTCTGGGGCTGGCGCAGGAACTTCCTGCGGACCGGCACGTTATAGAAAAGATTGCGGACGATCACGGTCGTACCGTCCGGAGCGCCGA
>ONRU01000101.1 GCA_900320325.1 uncultured Lachnospiraceae bacterium | reverse complement strand
CCCCGTTTCCGGCCGCGCCGCATCCGCCTGTAAAAAGGACCGCCGCCAGCAGCAGCGCCGCCGCTCTGTATGGGATTCCGTATCTGAGTTTTCGCAAAACGGCAGACCTCCTGTTCCTTCAAAGTAATTGACTTCCCTATATCCTGCCTCTAAAATCAATTTCAGGGAGGATGGCATTCCCATGACAGAAATAAGAAAAACACGGGAAAAATCAGTTTTCCCGCCCGGACGTCCGGTCCGGAACCGTAAATTTATCCTGCAGAATCTGCTGATCCTTCTGACTGTGACTGTCCTGTGGACGGCCAGCCTCTGTACAGGCCTTCTCGGCAGAGAGGGTCCCGGATTCCTGGGCGGATCCGGTCAGTACGCCGCGGATTCCCTGTCTGATCAGGAGCAGGTCACTGCCCTGATGTCCCTGACAAAAGAAGAGACTTTCGCGGGCCTTCTGTTCCCTGTTCCTTCCCACTGGCTGGAAAAGAACAGTACGGCAGACGCGGTCCTGTATTACGGAGATGACTGTGCCCTGTCTGTTTCCCGGCCCGGTCCGGAAGCGGGACTGCCCGCGGACACGTCCATCACAGAGGCCGACACCAGAGAACAGATCCTGCGGCATATAGAGGACAGATATCAATCCTACGCGGGACTGGACCTGGATTCCTGTACCTGGCAGGACAGAGCGGCCGTCCGCGTCCATATCCGCGACGCCCTGATCCCCTCTTCAGACGTCCCGGTCAGTATCGATCTGCTCCTGTTGGATACGGAGCAGGGGATCCTCTGCCTGGAGCTGGCCTGCAGAGGGCGCGAAGAATTCGGCCGGCTGCTGTTCGAGGAGATTTCCGCAGGTTCCTCACTGCAGTAAAAAATTCTATAAAATATTTCAGGGCAGGATACGCTTCCGCCCGGCAGGCCGCGGCAGCTGTCCGCCGGCAGGCTGATCCATTCCGCTTACGGCAGCATGCAGACCGCGCCCATGGCGAAGGCCCAGACAGATGTCACCGCCGCCGCGGCAAACAGACAGCCGGCGGCCCGGACCACGGACCTGTCCGATTTCATCATCCTCACCAGCCTGCAGACCGGTCTCCATCTGCCAAAGACAGGCAGCAGGAACAGGCCGCCTGCCAGCAGGACCAGCCGGGATACCTGTGCCTGCAGCTCACTGCTGTACATGGGCAGGAACAGGATCCGGTAAAGCCATATATCAAAGATAAAGAAGACGGCGGCTCCCAGGACCGGCCACACGGACAGCCTGTCCCGGTCCAGGATCTCCCGCACTGCCTCCCGGAGTTCTTCCACGTTCCGGTAGCGCCGCTCGGGATCGATCCGGGTCGCTTTTTCGACCACCGGCTGCAGTCTCATGTCACCCGGAAACATCTCTTCGATCAGTTTTCCCAGGGCATAGATATCGGTCCGGCGGTCAGAACCGGCAAAGCCGAACTGTTCCGGGGCCGCGCTCCCGTATGTCCCGATCAGGACGGTATCCTTTGTCTCCCCGGGCTCATAGAACTTTGCAGCGTTATAATCGATGATCTTCACACCGCCTTCCCCGGTGACCATGATATTGGAAGTCTTGATATCTCTGTGGATCACCGGGACCGGCGCCTTATGCAGATACCCGATCCCGTCCAGTATCTGCCACAGGATGCGGAACCGTTCCTGTTCCTCCGGCATCTGTTCCGACAGATATTTTTCCAGCGTCTGTCCATGGATATATTCCTCGATCACGATCAGGCAGTCTTCACCCGGAAAATATTCCCGGACCGCGGCCAGACGCGGATCGGGATGCTGCATGATCCATTCATAGACGCCTGTGTTATAGACCGTCAGCTCTTTTTTCATGTACAGCGTCTCATCCAGCGTATTGATCACGACACTCTGTCCGGGACGGTCCGTCCGGTATACTTCCTCATATAAGCTCAATTTATATTCTTCGAAAAGTTTTGTATCCATAATTCCTTTTTCGTTTTATACTGAACGCAGGAGGCTTCATCATTATAAAATGACCTCTGTCAACTGTACAGGTCATCTTCGGAAAAGAGGTATCCCATGTCCCATAAAACGACCGCGAACTTATTGAAAACATTAAAAGATGTCAACAGCCGGGAAAAGCTGTCCGGCTACATCAAACGGCTGGACAAACAGGGAGCCGATATAGATTTCAAGGATTATTATAAATCCCTTCCGGAGGTAAAAGCCCTGAAAAGCGCCCGGATCATCGAAAGCAGCGGCATCAACCGGACTTATTATTACCAGCTGATGGACGGGACCCGCAGTCCCGGCCGGGACAAGATCCTGCTGCTGTGCCTGGCGGCCAGGCTCCCCCTCAACAAAGTGCAGCGGGCTCTGGAGATCTCAGGACAGGCCATTCTCTACGCCCGGAACAAAAGGGATTCGGCCATTATCTTTGCCGTGAACAAAAAACTGACCGTGCCCGAAGTCAACGAACTGCTCTTCCAGCTGGAGGAACCGCTGCTGAAGTAAAAACAGGTAAGAGCGCGGGGCACTGTCCGAAGAACAGGTCCCCGGAATTCCCCCGGAAACAGTCATCATACGATCGTTCTGTAAATGCCCTGCGTCCGCAGGGCATTTTGCATGGTATCCGGACCCTTACACAGATATTTCTATTTTAGGGTAATCCGGCTCAAAGCACAACTTCTGACAATGCCTGTTTTACAGACAGCCTCAAAAGTCTTATACTGTACAGGATGGTTTTTTCGGATTCTGTCAGGCGGCGGAATCCGGAAACTCAATACGAAACAGCATGCCATCTTAATGTAAGGAGTTATTCATGAAAGAATTACTGGAACTGTATCTGATCTTCGCGAAGATCGGGTCTGTTAATTTCGGCGGCGGCTATGCCATGCTCCCCCTTCTGGAAAGGGAGCTGGTCACAGACCGGGGCTGGGTCACGACCGATGAGCTGATGGATTATTTTGCCATCGGCCAGTGTACGCCCGGTATCATCGCCCTCAATGTATCCACCTTTATCGGCAATAAGCGCAAAGGCATTGCCGGGGGCATTACCGCGTCGATCGGCTTTCTGACGGTCCCCATTGTCATCATCCTGCTGATTGCCGCTTTCCTGACCAACTTTGCCTCCCTGCCTGTCGTCAAAAACGCGTTCGCCGGGATCCGCGTCTGTGTCTGCGTCCTGATCCTGCAGGCTGTGGAACGGCTCTGGAACAAGGCCATCGTCGACAAAAGGACCCTGATCCTCTATCTGGTCATCTTCGCCCTGGCTGCCTTTTCCGCGTATCTGCCGGTCAGCCTGCCCGCTGCCGTACTGGTCATCGGGGCCGGCGTTTTCGGCGTCTTCTTTGGAAAGGCAGGTAGTAAGAAATGATCTATGTACAGTTATTCCTGGCCTTTTTCAAGACCGGCCTGTTCGCTGTCGGCGGCGGTCTGGCGACCCTGCCCTTCCTGTATGAGATCTCTGATACCTGGCACTGGTTCAGCCACGCGGATATCGCCGATATGATCGCCATCTCGGAATCCACGCCGGGCGCCATCGGCATCAATATGTCCACCTATGCCGGTTTTCTGACAGCAGGTGTTCCGGGCGGTATCATTGCCACTTTAGGACTGGGAACGCCCTGTGTCATCATCATCCTGATCATCGCCAGGATCCTGAAGAAGTTCAAGGACAATCCCTATGTGGAAAAAGCCTTTTACGGCCTGCGGGCCGCTTCCATCGCCATGATCTCGGCTGCCGGCATCAATGTAGCCAGGATCGCCCTGGTCGACCTGCCGGCTTTTCAGGAGACCGGCAGTATCCTGCGTCTTTTTGTATGGAAAGCCATTCTTCTGGCCCTGATCCTGTATTTTGCCATGAAAAAGGTCAAACTCCATCCCATCGCCTTTATCGCCATCTCCGCCCTGGTCGGGATCCTCTTCCATTTCGGAGGTGTCTGAAAAAGAAATTCCCATCCTCCGACAGGATGCCGCATAAATCATTTGTATAAATACGATACACTTTTCCTGTATCTGCTGCCCGCAAGATAGAAAGAGTCTGTAAATGGATAATAAGAACAGTTACGCATTGAAAATCACCACCGGCGCCATGATCCTGGCCATTTTCGCCATCCTCCTGCTGATCAACCGGCAGACCGGCGCCTTTTTTGAGGAATTCTTCATATACCTCCTTCCCATTCCCATGGTCGCCTACGCGTCCCGCTACGGACTGAAGAGCAGCCTGCCTGTTTTTGTCGGCATGCTGGCCTTCTCCTTCTTTTTCGGGACGATCACCACCTTTTTTTACGCGGGTACCGCGGCCCTTCTGGGCATGATCTTCGGCACCAGGATCTATCATAAGCGGGATCTGACCCAGACCATGCTGATCGTGATGGTCCTGTCCACTGTTTTCAATGTGCTCAGTACCATCGCGCTGGCCTCCGTGTTCGGATATGACCTGGTGCGTGAGGTCAATGAAATGCAGGACATGATGGACCAGGTCGTCTCCCAGACCGGCGCGGATCCCCAGGCTTACGCTCCCTTGCTGGAAGGCGGTTATATCAAACAGCTGATCGTCATCTCTGCCGTTATTTTCGGTATGGTCCAGGGCTATATTATCTATGTGCTCAGCCTGCTGATCCTCAAGCGCCTCCGCTTCCAGGTTCCGAAAGCAAGGCCGATCACACTCCTCTATCCCCCCAAATGGACCGGCTTCGCCGCGATCATCCTGTTCTTTATCGGATTCAGATCTTTCACGCAGAGCAGTGAAAACGAGATCGTCCAGCGCCTGCTCCAGTGCGGCTGGACCATCGGTTATCTGTACCTGATCGTATTCGGTGTGATCGCCCTCTATCTGGTCATCCGTAAATACCTGCTCCGGAATACGGCTCTGGCCGTGATCCTGGCCATCCTTGGGACCCTGATGCTCCCCCAGATTCTGATGGGCCTTGGCTTCCTGTATATCACCACCAGTGTCCATGACAGCCTGCTGCGGCCCAGGGAAACCGCGCCGAAAAAGCAGTACGCGGGCAGACCGGACCGGCCTGCCGCCTCCCACGCCATTTCGGACAAACTGGAGAAGGTCAATATGCGTCCTCAAAATATGGAGATCGACGATCTGTTCTCCGATGACAAGGGCCCGGACGTCCCTGCAGACAACAATACACGGCCCCGGAATATGGAGATCGGCGATCTGTTCTCCGAAGAAGAAATCCCTGAGGACGGCGGGGACAGGATAAATCAAAACAGCCAAAATGATTAATATGATACCAGCCGGCCGGAAATTTCACCGGCCGGTCCCGAACACGGTCCGGATTTCCAAAAGACCGCGGGATAAAGGATTTGGTCATCCTTTATCCCGCGGTCTTTTCATAACTGTCCGGCACCCGGGTACTGTACCTGCTGATTAAGGCAAATTAGTTCAGGGTCAGATAATCCCGCAAAAACGCCTCCGGATCAAAGGCAACTTCCTCAACCGGATTCTCATTATTGATCCATACGCATATTTCTTCATCCGCGGACGTATGGATCCTGTACTCATACACTCTGACATCAGTCGGAGAATTTCCGTAGTGTTCTGTCTTATCATAGGAGTAAAAATAGGCATCATGACCGGAGAAAGTAAACTCTTTCTGATCCGTCAGCGTTACATCAGAGATATATTCACTGCTTTCTTCATACTCCAGTTTCTGCTCTACATGTTCCTCAAAGCTGTCATGGCTGTTCACGCTGCTGTAAGATTCGTATTCGATCCAGATCGATTTATAACTGCTATTCCTGTTTGAATAGCCGAAATACATCTGGTCAGGACCTTCTATACTGGAACCGGCCATTTCATAATGATCAAACTCAGGCGCCACAAACTCAGCCCAGTGACGGCTGCCTTTGTCATAAATCCGGCCCGTGGTAAAGACATGCTTGGACGCGTCGATCGAATCAAATCCCTCTGTATAGAAGGTAATCTTTCCATACAGAATGCCCAGCGCCTCCGCTCCATCAGCGGCCTCATTCTGTCTGCATCTGTACTCTGTCAGGAAAGCGTTTCCGGATGGCCTTTCCTCAAATGAAAATGTATCCAGGATCGCGTTATTAGCAGT
>ONRU01000107.1 GCA_900320325.1 uncultured Lachnospiraceae bacterium | reverse complement strand
GACCTGCGGTCTGTAAAGGCTTTGCAGGAGACCATCGGCAGGATGGAAACGCTTCTGGAAGTCAGGCCGCAGGCGGTGGCCTGTGACCTGCATCCAAAATATAACTCGACTGCTGTGGCGGAAGAGACCGGCCTGCCGCTCATCCGGATCCAGCATCATTACGCCCATATCGTTTCCTGCATGGCGGAGAACGACTGGTCGGATCCGGTCATCGGTGTCTCCTTTGACGGGACCGGTTACGGGACTGATGAGACTATCTGGGGCGGAGAAATCATGACAGCGGATCTGTCCGGATTTGAGAGGAAGGCCAGCATCCGGCCCTTCCTGCAGCTGGGCGGCGACGCTTCCTCCAGAGAAGGCTGGCGGATCGCGGCTTCCATGATTTATGCCGTGACCGGGCAGCGGGACAGGACCATAGAGCTGCTGCGGCAGCTGGACCTGTGTGATGAAAAAACAGCCCGCTTCCAGATCATGATGGCAGATAAGGGCATCAACAGTATCCTTTCCACCAGCGCCGGCCGCCTGTTCGACGGGGTCAGCGCCCTGCTGGGAATCCGCAAATCCTCTACCTTTGAGGGTGAGGCCGCTACTGCCCTGCAGTTCCGGGCGGAAGCGTATGCCGCGTCCGCTGGACAGGAATCATCTGCTGCGTCAAGTGGACAGGAATCATCTGCTGCGTCAAGCGGAAAGAAATTAGCTGCTGCGTCAGGCGGACAGGAATTCAAGATATTCGAGGATTTCGGAGAGGATTTTCCCTTATTGGATCTGACAGGAGAAAGGAGGTCTCAGAAGATACAGGTCTGCGGACAGCGGCCCTCAGCGGCGGCGTTTTCCAGAACCGCCTGCTGCTGGATCTGGTCCAAAGTGAGCTGGAAGAAGCCGGATTTAAGGTACTGATCCATTCCCTGCTGCCACCCAATGACGGCGGGATCGCCCTGGGCCAGGCCGTCGCAGCCATGTACCGGCTGCAGACATGACTGTAGCAGACAAAACACAAGATAATTTGAATATGTCTGCCGTGTTTAATATGATGCGGCAGACAAAAGCAAGAAAATCTAAATCCGTCTGCCAGGTTCAGTCTGACGTGGCAGACAAAAAGAGCAAGCAGACAGAAATAGGAAAACAGTCTGTCCATCTGCCGGGAACAGCTTACTGCGGCAGACAAAAGGCAAGAAATTCTAAAACTGTCTGCCGGGTTCAGCCTGATGCGGCAGACAGAAATAGCAAAACAGGCTGTCCGTCTGCCGGGAACAGCTTACTGCTGCAGACAAAAGGCAAGAAATTCTAAATCCGTCTGTCGGATTCAGCCAGACGCGGCAGACAGAAATAGCAAACAGGCTGTCTGTCTGCTGGGTACAGCAAAGCCCGGCAGACAGAAATAGCAAAACAAGCTGACCGTCTGCCAGGTTCAGCAACCATTCAGCAGACACCTATAGATTGGTAAATCAATAGATTGATATATAGTTAGACAACAAAGACAGACCGGTCATTCATGGCCGGCAGAGAAAAAGATACAGACCGGCTGCGGACAGCCGGGTCAGGAGGCAGAAAATGTGTGTAGGCTTACCCGCCAGAATTGTAGGAATTGATCAGGACGGCACCGCGCTGGTAGACGCTTCGGGCGCAAAGCGCAGGATCTCGGCACAGCTTTTGGAAGATCTGGAGCCGGGTGATTATGTCATGGTCCACGCAGGGGCCGCGATTGCCAGGATCACCGATGAAGAGGAACATGAGACTGAAAAGCTGATGGATGATCTGATGATCGAGATTTAAAAGGAGCCTGCTATGGAAAATCAGAAAAAAAGCGCCAGAGAAATCCTGCAGGATTACAGGGGACCCCAGATCCGTATCATGGAAGTATGCGGCACCCATACCCACGAGATCTTCCGGCTGGGGATCCGCAAACTTCTGTCCCCGGATATCCGCCTGATTTCGGGACCGGGATGTCCGGTCTGTGTGACCCCGGTCAGTTTCATCGATGAAGCCGTGATGTTGGCCCTGGAAAAAGATGTGACTATATGTACCTTCGGAGACCTGGTCCGGGTGCCCGGCTCGAAGATGAGCCTGGCCGGCGCCAGGGCGAAAGGCGGCAGGATCCGTGTGGTCTATTCCCCCATGGACGCTGCCGACTATGCCATCCGGCATCCGGAGGAGCACATCCGGCATCCGGAGGAGCAGGTGACTTTCCTGTCGGTCGGATTTGAGACGACCACGCCCTCCTGCTGCCTGGCCGTGAAGAAAGCGGCGGAGGCCGGAGCAGAGAATTTCTCCCTGCTGACAGCCAACAAGACCATGCCGGCGGCTTATGAGGCCATGAAGGACAGCACAGATCTGTACCTGTATCCCGGCCATGTCCATGCCATCACAGGAACAGGAGACTGCCGGGCCATGGCGGAAAAGGGCACCAGCGGTGTGATTGCCGGCTTTACGGGCCGGGTAGCCAGATTCCAGAAGGGTGAGCCCTTCTGGGCCAACTGCTATCCCCGTGTGGTCACAGACGAGGGATCTCCGGCGGCCCAGCGCCTGGTGGCGGAAATGATGGAAGCCTGCGATACGGAATGGCGCGGCATCGGGACCATGCCCATGTCCGGCCTGCGGCTGCGGGAGGCTTACGCTGCTTACGACGCCCGGAAGAAATATGATCTGCCCCCGATCGAGGGAAAGGTCAACCCGGCCTGCAGATGCGGCGAGGTCCTGCAGGGCAAATGCCTGCCGTCGGACTGCAAAGTATTCGGCAGAGGCTGTACGCCCGAGCATCCCGTCGGCGCCTGCATGGTATCCGGAGAAGGCGCCTGTTCAGCATTTTACCTGTATGGAGGAGATTATAAATGATCGGTGACACAGTAACACTGGCCCACGGCGCGGGCGGCAAACAGACCTCTGAGCTGATTGACCGCGTATTTAAGAAGCATTTTTCCAACCCGCATCTGACAGCGGATGACGCGGCTGTCCTGACCCTGACAGGGAACAGGATCGCAGTATCCACAGACGGGTTCGTTGTATCCCCCGCCTTTTTTCCGGGCGGCAATATCGGCAAGCTGTCCATCTGCGGGACGGTCAATGACCTGGCCTGCATGGGAGCCAGACCCCTCTATCTGACCTGCGCGTTCGTAGTGGAAGAGGGCTTCCCCATGGAGAAGCTGGAAGAGATTGCGGCAGCCATGGAAAAGACTGCGGCGGAAGCAGGCGTCTGCATCGTTGCGGGCGATACCAAAGTAGCAGGAAAAGGACAGGTCGACGGCGTATTTATCACCACCACCGGAATCGGCCTGATTGAAGAAGGCATCAACACTTCCGGCACGCTGGCAAAGCCGGGCGACGCCATCCTTGTGACCGGCGATATCGGACGGCACGGCTGCACCATTCTGCTGGCCAGGGATGAATACGGCATTGAAGCGGATGTGACCAGCGACTGCGCCCCTCTCTGGAACGGCGTCGCGGCGGCCCTGCAGGCCTGCCCTGACATCCATGTAATCCGGGACGCGACCAGAGGCGGTGTCGGAACAGTCCTGTATGAGATCGCCGGCCAGTCTGACGTGGGCATCCATCTGGATTCCGAGAAGATCCCGGTGGAGGATGAGGTCCGCGGCGTCTGCGGCATGCTGGGCCTGGAGCCCCTCTATCTGGCCTGTGAGGGCAGGATGGTCATGGTCGTGCCCGAACAGGAAGCGGAGACCCTGCTGCGGGTCCTGCAGGCAAGCCCCTATATGGAAAAGGCCGCTGTGATCGGCCGCGTGACTGCCGAGAACAAAGGCAGGGTCGTCATGACGACGGAAATCGGTTCACAGACATTACTGCCCCAGCCCGGCAACGAGCTGCTGCCCAGGATCTGCTGAGCGGCTGACAGGAATATACGTAAATCATATTTTTCGAGATATACGGGAACAGGACAGCAGGAGGGTTATGGATACCAGAGTAGCAGTCATCGCGATCATTGTAGAGAATCCCGCCATGGTGGAAGAGATCAATCATGAACTCCATGCATACGCGGACTATGTCATAGGCCGCATGGGAATTCCCTACAGGGAAAAGAATATCAGTATCATCAGCGTAGCCGTGGACGCGCCCCAGGAGGTCATCAGCGCCCTTTCCGGCAGGATCGGCCGTCTGGCCGGCGTCAGCACCAAAACGGCTTACTCCAACGTGATCACCCGTAAGGATAAATAGGAGGAAGCTATGATCAGACTGGCATTTTACGGAAAAGGCGGCGTGGGCAAATCCACCATTGTCTCCAATCTGTCCGCGGCTTTCGCGGGGAAGGGACTGAAAGTCCTGCAGATCGGCTGTGATCCCAAAGCGGATTCGACCCGTCTGCTGCGGCATGGAAAGCCCCTGCCCTCCATCATGGACCGTGTCCGGTCCGGGGAAGCCTTTGGCCTGGAGGACCTGGTCATGGAAGGATACGGCGGCGTTCTTTGCGCGGAAGCCGGCGGTCCCCTGCCGGGACTGGGCTGCGCGGGCCGGGGCATCATTACGGCTCTGGAGAGGCTGGAACAGGAAGGCGTTTACGACATCTATAAGCCGGATATCGTCTTTTTCGACGTGCTGGGAGATGTCGTCTGCGGCGGCTTTACCATGCCCATGCGGAAAGGCTATGCGGACCATGTCTGCATAGTGACCTCCGGTGAGAACATGTCCATCTACGCGGCCGCCAACATAGCCATGGCAATCTCCAATTTCAGGAACCGGGGCTACGCGGATCTGGCAGGTCTGATCCTCAACCGTCGGGATGTTCCCCGGGAAGAAGAGAAAGTAAAGGAACTCTGCGCGGATCTGCAGACAGAAATCATCGGAGATATCGGCAGGAGTCTGTTGATCCCGGAAGCGGAGGAAACAGGAAGGATCCTGCTGGAAGCGGAGCCGGATTCCCGGCCGGCAGACCAGTTCCGGGCGCTGGCGGATGCTTTGGCGGCCAGATACGGAATCTGAGAGCAATAAGCGTTTGAAATCACGGACGCTGCCGGACAAGCGGATATTCGAAAATTCAAATCAGCAGAGAAATGAACAGGATTCATTTAGGAAAAGAATAAGCAGGAAACAGACAGAGCAGGAACAATAAGACAGGAAGACCTAATTCATAGACAGAAAGCCCATGTTAAAAAGGATTAGACCGGAAAAAGAAAACAGAATACCGAATCCTGCCGGAGCGGCGGTCCGGATCGCGGATGCCGCCTATCCCGCGCCTTTTGCCAGCGAGCTGGAATTCAACGCGCCGGTCCATGAGAGCTGGAACATTGTCCACATCGGTATGCAGATTCCCCAGGCCCACCAGATTTATGTCTGCGCGGACAACTGCATGCGGGGCGTTGTGCTGACGGCGGCGGAAATGAATGCCATAGACCGGTTCTCCAGTGTTGTCCTGGAGGAGAAGGATCTGTACGAAGGAAACCTGGAGGATATCACCATTGAAGGGATTTCGGACTGTATCCGTAAGCTCCCTGCCAGGCCTCCTGTGGTCCTTGTATTCCTGGTCTGCCTGCACCACTTTGTGGGAACGGATACAGGCAGAGTCTACCGGGAACTGGAAGCGAGATTTCCGGATATACAGTTCATCCGGGCCTGGATGGACCCGATCATGCAGAAAACAGGCCTGACGCCGGACCAGAAGCTGCGTAAGGCGGTGCTGGATCCTTTTTATAAGGGCGAGGATCCGGAGAGCAGGAATGTCAGCCTGCTCTGCGACAATTCTCCTCTGGAAGCCTCCAGTGATCTGTATCAGCTGATTACCGGAAACGGCTATCAGCTGCGTCAGGTGCAGGACTGTAAAACGTATCAGGAATTTCTGGATCTGCAGGATTCCTGCCTGGTCTTGACCAGAAGCTTCATGGCGGAACATGGAGTCAGACGTATGGTTCAGAGACTGAAGCGCAGGTATCTCTATCTGCCGCCGGCCATGAGCTATGAAGAAATCACGGAGGAACTGGCCTGCGTCTGCCGGAGCCTGGGCATGGAAATGCCCGATGTTTCCGGAAGGGTGACAGCCTGTGAGGAAGCACTGGCCCGTGCCCTGGATGTGATCGGCAGTACTCCCATCTCCATCGACAATATGGGTGTTCCCAGACCTTTGGGACTGGCAAGGCTTCTGATCAGCCATGGCTTTCATGTGACCTGCGTCTATCTGGACGCAATTAATGAAGAAGAGCGGGAGGATTTCCTCTGGCTGCGGCAGCATCAGCCGGATCTGGTACTGGCGGCCACCATGCAGGTCAAGATGCGTTTCTTGCATGGGGAGAACCGGCCTGACCTTTTGCTGGGCGCGCCCGGCGGAAAGCATCTAGAGCTTCTTAAGCCTCTTGCCATCGGGCCCAAGGCGGCATGGTTCGCCGATACCGCGCATTTCGTAAACCTGGTCGAAATGAACGGCATGTGGGGCTTCGACGCTATCATCCGCCTGGCGGATATGATGATCGACGCTTACCTGCATGAGAAAGACACAAGAGATATTGTGCCCAGAAAGGGCTTTGGCTGCGGGAGCTGCATATGAGACAGGCATACAGGATCCTGCCGGTCTATACCGGTGATATTTCCGGGGCCGCTTCGGCCCTGTTCGAGCTGGGAGGCATGACGGTCATACATGATCCTTCCGGCTGCAATTCCACTTACAATACCCATGATGAGCTGCGCTGGTATGACAGGGACAGCCTGATCTTTATTACCGGGCTGCGGGATGTGGACGCCATCATGGGAAATGATGACAAACTGATCCATGATGTCCTGCAGGCGGCGGAGGAATTCCGGCCTGCCTTTATCTCCCTGACCAATTCCCCGGTCCCCTGGATGAACGGGACCGACTTTGAAGGGATTGCTTCTGTGATCGAAGAACAGACAGGCATCCCGGTCTTCTACGTTCCTTCCAACGGCATGCATGATTATGTACGCGGCGCGGGACTGGCCTTTGAAAGACTGGCTGACCGCCTGGTGACAGACCCTGGAGTAAAACAGAAAAGACCTGTGATGTGCCGCGGCAGAATCAATGTGCTGGGGGTTACCCCCCTGGACTTTACCCTGCAGACCTACGTGGACGATCTTTCCGCAAGGCTGACGAACGCCGGATGGGAGATCAATTCCCTCTGGGCCATGGGAGAGAGCCTGGACAGGATCAAAAACGCCGCCGGCGCGGACCTGAATCTGGTCGTTTCCTCCACCGGCATGAAGGCAGCCGCCCTGCTCAACAGGCGGTTCGGCATTCCCTGGACAGCCGGCTGCCCTGTAGATGGTTTTGAAGAAAAATTGTTCGAGGCAATGGACAGGACCATGGCGGATAAAGTGAGCTGGGTGGCTTACCTGCCTGCAGACAAAGATGGTAGAATCCCGGAGAACCTGCGGACAGCCGGAGAAGGAAGGACTGTTTCCAAAGATATTCGAAAGACAGCCGGAGATAGAATGACCCTGATCGGTGAACCCGTCACCATGGGCTCGGACCCTATGTACGAGTATGTCTGCCCTGCGGACTGCCGCCTGATCCGGCTGTCCCATCTGGCCTTCTCTGGAAGGACTTACAGGAAGGAATTCCGGAACCTCCTGACGGCTTCAAACATTGGCTTTGCCAATGTTTGACAGTGTGGCTTCAGACATTGGCTTTGCTGCTGTCTGACAGTGTGGCTTCAGACATTGGCTTTGCTGCTGTCTGACAGTGTGGCTTCAGACATTGGCTTTGCCACTGACTGACAGCAGCTTTTCACCAAACTCCTAAATCCGCCGATGCAGTATACGGCCGGCGGCGAACAGTTAATCCAATCACTGCGGGAAAGGACCATACAGAAGATGAGCATGAATGATACTCCCTCCTCGGAGCGGCTCCATATAGGCTTTTTCGGGCGCAGGAACGCCGGTAAA
>ONRU01000129.1 GCA_900320325.1 uncultured Lachnospiraceae bacterium | reverse complement strand
ATCGGAGTGACGGGATTCGAACCCACGACCCCTTCGTCCCTAACGAAGTGCGCTAGCCAGCTGCGCTACACCCCGATCTTCAATTAGAAGCGCTGCATGAGGTGTTCACCTCAGCAACAAAAATGATTATATATGCTGGACAGATAAAATGCAAGCCCTTTTTTTAAAATAAAGTTCAGAATTATCGCTCTCTGCCGGAAGACTATGCCGCGAATTGGGACCATGCGCCGAAGTCGTCAGTAATTTTTACAAAACTGCTTTCCTGTCAGGGGCTTTTTCTAATACAATGGAAGCAGACGGCGGTATTCTGCCGCCTGGGAAAGGAGCGATATTATGGCAGGACACGGACCCGGAGGCCCGACCCCCTACTGGAAGCAGATGCTGCTGGTCATCCTGGCCATCTTTGTCTCTTCCACCTTTAAGCTGATGCCTTCGGTCCTGACCGGACGGATCATTGACGAGGGTCTGATCGGCCGGGATATGAACGCCCTGATCCGCCTGATCCTGCTGTCCCTGGCCGTGACCCTGGGGGCCAATCTGATCGGCGTTTTCGAGAGCTATCTGAACAGCTGGATCGCCCAGCATATTACCTATGACATGCGCAACAGCATGTACCGTCATCTGCAGGAGATGTCCCAGCGTTTCTTCACCACCAACAACCAGGGAGATATCATCACCCGCATGACCAGTGATATAGACGGGGTCCAGCGGGTCATCACAAATACCCTGACAGATATCCTCTCCAACAGTATTACCCTGATCGTGGCCGTCGTTGTCATGTACCGGCAGAACTGGCTGCTGGCCACCCTGGGCATCCTGATCGTCCCCCTGTTCGTAATCCCGACCCGGACAGCCGGCAGGACCCGCTGGTCCCTGACCCGGGAATCCCAGGAATGCAGTGATGAGATCAACGGGATCCTCAATGAGACCATGTCCGTCAGCGGCCAGCTCCTGGTCAAACTGTTCGGCCGGGAGGACCGGGAATATGAACGCTACCGGGCCGCCAACGAAAAGATGATCAACCTGAACATCCGGGAAAGCATGGCCGGCAAATGGTTCATGGTCATCCTGAACACAACCTCCAGTGTCGGGCCCATGCTTCTCTACCTGGCCGGCGGCATCCTGATGATGCGCTACAATTCGGACATTACGGTGGGTGATATCACGGTCCTGGTGGGCCTGCTGGGCCAGATGTACCGTCCGGTCAACCAGCTGCTCAATATCCAGGTGGACTGGATCCGGTCCATGGCCATGTTCACCCGGATTTTCGAATACTACGATATGCCGGCGGAAATTCAGAATGCCCCGGACGCGGTCATTCCGGATTCGACAGACGGTTCTGTTGTCTTTGACCATGTCGAATTCTATTATGAACCCGACCGCCAGATCCTGAAGGATGTCAGCTTCCGCTTGAAGAGCGGCGACTGCGTCGCCATCGTCGGCCCCTCCGGTTCCGGCAAGAGCACCATGATCAATCTGATCCCCCGCCTCTATGACGCGGTCTCAGGTACCATAACCTTCGGCGGCATCGATGTCAAAAAGCTGGACCTGCATTTCCTGCGGGACCATGTGGGCATCGTCAGCCAGGAGACCTACCTGTTCAACGGGACCATCCGCGACAATCTGCTCTACGCCCGTTCTGACGCCACGGAACAGGAACTGATCGAGGCATGTAAAAAGGCCAATATTTATGACTTTATCTCTTCCCAGGAAAAGGGTCTGGATACCATGGTAGGCAACCGGGGCCTCAAGCTGTCCGGCGGCGAGAAGCAGCGTATTTCCATCGCCCGGGTCCTGCTCAAGGATCCCGCCCTGCTGATCTTCGACGAAGCCACTTCTGCCCTGGATTCCATATCTGAGCAGAAGATCCAGGAGGCCATCGAGCCCCTGATCCAGTCCCGGACCAGTATCCTGATCGCCCATCGCCTGTCCACCATTCTGGCGGCGGATGAGATCCTGGTCGTCAGCGGCGGCGTGATCGTGGAAAGGGGAAGCCACGCGAAGCTGGTCAAAGCCGGCGGCGTCTATACCGAACTGTATAACACCCAGTTCAGCAAAGCGGCCGCGGCAGATCCCGACCATTCCGATTACCGGGTCGACAATCATATTTATCCGGGAGACGAATACTGATCCATCCTCCGGGCGCACTAAAAAGCCTGCGGAATCCTTTGACAGATTCCGCAGGCTTTATTTGTCCCGTTCAGATCTGTATTATGCCAGCTTCGCCTTTGCGATCTCGGCAAGGGCGGTGAAGCCTGCCGCGTCGTTGACTGCCATCTCGGAGAGCATCTTACGGTTGATGTCGATCTCAGCGAGCTTGAGGCCGTGCATAAATGTGCTGTAGGAAAGACCGTTCAGTCTTGCAGCAGCGTTAATACGTGTGATCCAGAGAGCTCTCATATCTCTCTTTCTCTGCTTTCTGCCAGCGAACTGAGAAGCCTGGGCACGCATAACGGACTGTTTGGCAATCCTGTACTGCTTGGACCTTGCGCCTCTATATCCTTTGGCAAGCTTTAATACTCTGTTATGTTTTTTTCTGGCATTAAGAGCGCCTTTAATTCTAGCCATTTTTTATTCCTCCATTCGAATACCGTGTGTCCGCCCAAAGAATTACATGTAAGGCAGGATCTTCTTCATGTTCTTTACGTTTGTCTCGTCCAGGATAATGTCCTTACGAAGGTTTCTCTTCCTCTTGGTGGACTTCTTGGTCAGAATGTGGCGCTTATAAGCTTTATTCCTGACAATCTTGCCGGTGCCGGTCATTTTAAAACGTTTCGCAGCTGATCTGCTGGTCTTCATCTTAGGCATTGTAAATTCCTCCTATTCCTATTCAAAGATCTCGAACAAGCCCTGCTCGTCCGCCGCGGGACAATCCCGCATCTATTCTAACTGTCATTGGCCCGCCCATCAGGGATGATCGGGAAACCTTCACTTCTTGGCAGCTAAAAACATGGTAAGACTTCTGCCCTCTACCTTGGGCTTTTTGTCAACGACCGCGATGTCCTTGAGGGCTTCCGCGATGTCGGTCAGGATGTGGGCACTGCTCTGCATATGGGCCATCTCACGGCCGCGGAAACGCAGTGTGACCTTGACCCTGTCGCCCTTGCTCAGGAACTTCCTGGCAGCATTGATCTTGGTGTTCAGATCGTTGGAGTCGATGTTGGGAGACATACGGATCTCCTTGATCTCGACGGTATGCTGTTTCTTCCTGGCATCCTTTTCCTTACGGGTCTTCTCGTATTTATATTTTCCGTAGTCAATGATCTTGCATACGGGCGGCCTTGCGTTGGGAGAAATCTTGACAAGGTCAAGCTCGGCTTCTTCGGCAAGCTTTCTGGCTTCCATCGCGGACATAATGCCCAGCTGTTCACCAGTGGCGGAGATGACGCGCACCTCCCTGTCCCGGATCTGTTCGTTGATAAATAAATCGTCTTTTGATCTGTTATTGGATCTGTTGTTATTAATGGTCGTACCCTCCAACATATGACCGGTCTGCCAGGCAGGCCGTTTGTACAAACAAAAAACAGCGCATACATGAGTATCCACTGTTCCGAATCCTGATGCGCGCAGATGTACAAACCCGGACCGGATCCGCATTCCGCTTTAATCAGTGATATGAACGCCGGAAGCTGTCATGGTCGCCGCCGGGTGAGAGTGGAAACTCTGCTTTCTTGTTGACTGAAAGTGTCTGTTCGTCAGACACCATGTAATATTAGCATCGAAATACCGGCTTGTCAAGAAAAGTTTTTCAAGTCCGGTAGAGTCCGGTAGAGTTTTTCAATCCAATCGTATATAATGGCAGGGTGAACCGGGCGTCAGACTCCTTGGTTCAATTCAATGTGAACCGGGCGTCAGGCTTTGCGGTTCAGCCACACCTGTTACAAACGAAAGGTTATGATTATGAACACTGAACATTCAAATACAAATACCCATAAGGCCGGATCCGGCAAAAAGCCCCCCTGGACCCTGAAACGGGCCGCGGCCCTTTTCGCCGTGATCCTGCTGGTCACCATGTATCTGCTGGCCTTTGTCAGCGCCCTCTTCCGTTTTCCGGGATCCGCCGCCCTGCTGCGGATCAGCCTGGCCCTGACGGTCGTCCTGCCCTTATTCCTCTGGATCCTGATCTGGGGGATCGGCTTCCTGACCCATAAAAAGAATTTCGCCAGCGTCAATCTCTTCAATTCCAATCCGGAGGAACGCAGGAAAATGGAGGAAGCCCTGGCCGCAGGCGCAGCCCCGTCCGGAGAACCAGACGGACAGGATACAGAGCCGGAATCCAAATGATCTGCCTTCGGCAGGCGTTGATGCAGGCGTAAATAGTTCACAG
>ONRU01000010.1 GCA_900320325.1 uncultured Lachnospiraceae bacterium | reverse complement strand
GGCAGGATCCTTCTGACCATGGATTTGTTCAAGGAGAAAAAAAGTATCGGCTTCGGCAGGATACAGAACTCCTCCATCCGGATTCTGCGGGCCGGGAGCCATGAAGAGCTCGGAAGGAGTGAATTCAAAGACCTGGGGCTTGACGTAAATCTGGTGGCCGGCGGCGTTCTCCGTCGTGAAAAGAAGGGCTGGAGCTTTATACAGAAAAAGGATTCCTATAAGTTGGAGGACATGGATGCCTTTCTGGCACAGCTGGCAGAGAAGAAGAGATGAAGGGACGGCAAAAGTCCGGCGTGTATGCCGGTGCGGGACACAGGGAAAGACAGGTATCAGAGAAGCTATACAGGAGGCGATGCGTTGAGACTGCAGGATCAGGTATTTGAAGTATATAGGGAGCACATCAATACCCATATGGAGGAAAACCGGCAGGAAGCCTTATTGATGAAGGAAATGGTGGAGCTGTCTCCGCTGAACCACAAGGGCGTACTGGACAAGACACTGCAGATCCCCAAGGTCTATGATGCCGAAACGGTGGCACAGTTCCGGGAGATCACGGAGATTTCCATCCGGATTTTCGAGAAGGTCATCGCGGCTTACAGAAGGGATCCGGCATACAGGAAACTCTTTCCCTTTTCCGGGGAGCTGGAGGAGCTGATCCTTCTGCCTGCCCCTTATGATGGGGAACTTGCCATTGCCCGCCTGGACCTGTTCTATGACCAGGACAGCGGTGAATTCCGCTTCTGTGAGATCAATACGGACGGTACGGCGGCCATGCTCAGGGACCTGGAAATGCGGAAAGCCCTGATTCATAATCCTGCCCATCAGGCCGTGGAGCAGGCTTTTGATCTGGTGCCTTTTGAACTGTTCGATACCTGGGTGCAGACCTTCCTGTCTCTCTACGACGGATATGATAAGAAAAAAGAAGAGCCCCATGTCGCCCTGGTGGATTTTCTGGAGAACGCGACGATCCGGGAGTTTGATGAATTTGCAGACTGCTTCCGCAGGGCCGGCGTACAGTGCGAGATCTGCGAAATCAGGGATCTGCGTTATAAAGACGGCATCCTGTATTCCGGGGACGGGTACAGGATCGACGCTGTTTACCGGCGGGCCGTAACCGCGGATATCATGGCCCACTACGAAGAAGCGGCGGATTTTATCCGGGCGGTCCGGGAGGATGCTGTATTTGTGGCCGGCGCCTTCGCGACGCAGATCATCCACAACAAGTGGATCTTCTATGTCCTGCATCATGAACAGACAAAAGCCTTCCTTACGGAGGAGGAGGCGGATTTCGTAAAAAAGCACGTGCCGCTTACCCTGGAGTTCTCTTCGGACTATATTTCCCTCCGGGAGGTCTGCGACAACAAGGACGCCTGGATGATCAAACCCATGGATGCCTACGCTTCCAAGGGGAAGTACGCGGCAGGCCGGGAATATTCACAGGAGGAATGGGAACGGACTGTATCGGAGCTCTACGGGAAAGGCTATCTCTGTCAGGAATACTGCAGGCAGTATATGACGGACAACATTGACTTTGCCTGGGGCGATGGGAAGTGGCATCCTTATCTGAACATGCCGGGGCTTTATGTCTATCATGGCCGGTTCGCCGGCGTGCTGATGCGCATGGCCTGCGAAGAGAACATCATCGTGGCCCATGAGAACGAAAGGACCGTTCCCGTATTTGTGGTCAAAAGCAGGAAACAGGGATGCGAAGGCGCGGAGCAATCCCTCTCATGACGGGCTCCGAAAGCCGTACATGAGAAGGTTTTATATAAGAAAGAGGGCTTCCGAATCTGTAAAGGTCCGGAGGTCCTCTTTGTTTTGTGCCCTGTATGCAGATCGGGTGCCGGAAAAAACAATCCGGCAGGTGATAAAAGGCCGGCCGGCAGGTATAATAATATAAGTCACGCGGAAAACAGGACAGCGGCAGGGAGGTATTTATCTATGAAAGAAATAAGCTGGCAGGGCATTGCCGTCGATATGCCCTTTGACGTGGAGGAAAGTGAACAGCATGTGGAAGAGGATCTGGGAGTCCTGGAGCGGTACGGCATTGAACAGATCATCAAAGAACGGTTCATTCCCTGGCTGAAAGGAGAGGAGTTTACGGACCGGGACGATGAAAAGATCTTTGAGGGCCTGCAGCTGTATGAAATCACTTATACTTACGGCAGGATCATAGCCCGGTATTCACCGACAGGAGAGGAGAATTATTTCGGCCAGTTCGAGTTTTCCTTTGAAAGCGGCAGCGCGTATACCGCTGATATGCTGGAAGCCGTGGCCATGCAGGTCTATGTACTGGATGGGAAGATCGTTAAGGTCGACGGATATGATGTCTGAACGCGCGGGGGAGGAGAAAATGACAGATATACAGAAAATGCTGGCGCCGTTCCGGGAGGTCTGTCCGGCCTGCGGGAAGCGTCACGATATTGCCATTGACCGGATCGAGATCGGGAGCGGGGCGCTCCGAAAGCTGCCCGCCATGGCAGGGGAACTGGGAAGCCGGCCCTTCGTACTGGCGGACGCCAATACCTGGGAAGCGGCCGGGCGCCGGGCAGTCTCCCTGCTGGAGGAAGCGGGGATTCCCTGTTCCGTATACAACTGCGGGCAGGGCCGGCTCAGGGCGGATGAGCAGTCCCTGGGCAGGATCATGATGCATTTTGACCGCAGCTGCGACTGCATTCTTGCGGTGGGATCCGGTACCATCAATGATCTTGCCAAGCTGTGTTCCGGCATCTCCGGACGGCCTTATATGATCATCGGTACGGCCCCGTCCATGGACGGCTTTGCCTCCGGCAGTTCCTCTGTGATCCGGGACGGCCTGAAGATCTCACTGGACAGCGCTTTACCTGCCGCGATCTTGAATGACATTGACATTCTCCGCATGGCTCCGGCCCCTATGCTGCGGGCCGGTATGGGAGACATGCTGGCCAAGTATACCAGTATCTGCGAATGGCGGCTTTCCGCCCTGATCAACGGGGAATATTACTGTCCGGCGGTGGCCGGCTTCGTCCGGGACTGCGTCCGCCGCTGCGTGGATCACGCGGACGGCCTGATGGAACGGGATCCGGAGGCTGTGCAGGCTGCGACCGAAGGCCTGGTCCTGTGCGGCATGGCCATGACCATGGCGGGATGTTCGCGGCCGGCTTCCGGCATGGAGCACTATTTTTCTCATTTATGGGATATGCGGGCACAGGAATTTGGTACGCCCTCGGACCTGCACGGCGTCCAGTGCGGTACGGCGGAATATTACTGCGCCCGGATCTATGAGTATATCCTGCAGCTGCGGCCGGACCGGGAGAAGGCCATGGCCGCCGCGGACAGCTTTGACTGGAATCTGTGGAAAGTGGACCTGCGGGCCTTCCTGGGACGCGGCGCCGACGCCATCATTGCCCTGGAGGAAAAGGAGCGTAAATATGATCCGGCTGCCCACCGGGAGAGGGTGGACAGGATCCTGGCCCGCTGGGAGGAGATCTGTCAGATCATCCGGGACGAGGTGCCTTCCGCCGGCCGGATCCGGGAGCTGCTGGAAAAGACCGGTGTCCCCGTGACCTGGCAGGATCAGGGACGTACGCCGGAGGAAGTCCGGACCGCCTTTTATATGACTAAGGACATACGGGACAAGTATATCGGTTCCCGTCTGCTCTGGGACCTGGGTCTTCTGGAGGAGGCCGGGAACCGGCTCTTTCCGGATGAAAGACCGGTGGCTTATTTTACAGAGCCGGGGACAGAGGACTGACCATAAGGAAGCTGAGAGCATATGAATATTTTAAATCTGGAACATGTCAGCAAGCGCTATGTCTCCAGGCCTATCCTGACGGATGTTACGATCGGGATCGAGGACAGGGACCGGATCGGGGTCGTCGGGATCAACGGGACCGGTAAATCCACCTTTCTTTCCATCGTCGCCGGAACTGAAGAGCCTGATGAGGGGCAGGTCATCATGCGGTCGGGGCTTCGGATCTCCTGCCTGCCCCAGGAACCGGTCTTTGATGAGGGGAAGAGCCTGCTGGATAATATAGCGGACCGGACCGGGGACCGGGAGGAATACTGGGATACGGAAGGACGGGTGCGGAATATGCTGCTGCGTCTGGGAATCGATGATCCCGCCTGCAGTCCCCGCCATCTGTCGGGCGGCCAGAAGAAGCGGGCGGCTCTGGCGGCTGCCCTGCTTACGCCCTGTGACCTGCTGATCCTGGATGAGCCTACCAACCACCTGGATCTGGGCATGGTGACCTGGCTGGAGGAATATCTGAAGAACTGGAAGAAAGCCCTGCTGCTGGTCACCCATGACCGCTATTTTCTGGACGCGGTCACCAATGAGACCATTGAACTGGACCGGGGCGGCGCTTTCCGCTATGACGGCGGTTACTCCGAATATCTGGACATGAAGCAGCAGAGACTGGATTATGCCCTGGCGGCGGAACGCAGGATGGCCCAGCTTTATAAACAGGACCTGGCCTGGATGATGCGGGGGGCCCGGGCCCGGTCGACCAAGCAGAAGGCCCATATCCGCCGCTTTGAAGCCCTCCGGGACCGGGAAAAGATCGCCGAGGACCGGCAGGTGGAGCTGGCTTCTCTCCCTTCCCGGCTGGGCAATACGGTCATTGAGATCGAAGGAATCGGAAAAAGCTATGGGAACCGGAGGCTTTTCGGAGACTTTTCCTATCTTTTCGGCAAAACGGACCGGATCGGCATCATCGGGCCCAACGGCTGCGGCAAAACGACCCTGCTCCGCTGTATTACAGGGGAGGCAGTGCCGGATGAAGGCCGGGTGACCATCGGACAGACTGTGCAGATTGGTTATTTTTCCCAGGAGAACGACATGCCGGATGACAGCCTGCGGGTCATTGATTTCATTCGGGAGACAGCTGAATATATACGCACACAGGACGGGCTGGTCAGCGCTTCGGCCATGTGCGAGAAGTTCCTTTTTGATCCGGAAATGCAGTACGCGCCGGTCGGCAAGCTGTCCGGCGGCGAAAAGAGGCGGCTGTGTCTGCTCCGTGTCCTGATGGAGAATCCCAATGTCCTGGTCCTGGATGAACCTACCAATGACCTGGATATCCAGACCCTGCAGATTCTGGAGGATTATCTGGACCATTTCGCGGGCGTCGTCATCGCGGTCTCCCACGACCGTTATTTTCTGGACCGGGTCGCGACCCGGATCTTTGCCTTTGATGGCAGCAGCCCCCTGCTGCGGCAGAGCGAAGGCGGATTCAGTGATTATGTCAGACATTCCGGCGGTGTGCCGGGCGCCGGGGAGGCGGTCCTGTCTGCCCGGGAGGTCAGGAATGAAGCGTCTGACGGCGGGGCGGCCGGGAAAGGATCCTCCCGGGATACCTGGAAAAAGGACCGGCCCAAAAAACGCCTGTCCTATATGGAACAGCGGGAATATGACACCATTGAATCCGAAATCGGACAGCTGGAGGAGCGGATTGCAGATCTGGACCGGAAGATCCAGGAGGCGGCTTCGGATTTTGTAAAGCTGCAGGCGCTTACCGTGGATAGAGAGGAGGCGGACGCCCTGCTGGAAGCGAAAATGGAGCGCTTTCTGGAACTGCAGGACATGGTGGATTCCTTCTCCTGATACGCCGGGATACCGGTGCGGACATGTTTTCGGGGAGGCGGTCCCGGAAAGAAAGGCTTTTTCTTTCATCAGAGCCGGAATATGATAGAATGGTGCGTGAAGAAAACAGAAAAATCGTTCCGGAGGAGGGAGACCGGAGATCCGGAAGGGAACAAGGAGAGACGTATGAATTATCGGGAAACAGCAAAGAAAGTCAAGGAAGCCAGCATTATTCTGGGCGCGCTGCCGGAAGCGGACCGCAACCGGGCCCTGCAGGCCATCGGCCGGGCGCTGATGGAACATAAGGAAGAGATTTTCGCCGCCAACCGGCAGGATCTGGAAAAAGGAGCGGATCTGCCGGCGCCGATCCTGGGCAGGCTGAAATTTGATGACCATAAGCTGCAGGATGTCGTGGCCGGCATCGAGGGCCTGGTCGGCCTGGAGGATCCGGTCGCCAGGGTCCTGTTTGAAAGAGAACTGGATGAGGGACTGGTCCTGTCCAGAGTCACCTGTCCCATCGGCGTGATCGGGGTCATTTTTGAGTCCCGCCCGGACGCTCTGGTGCAGATCTCTTCGCTTTGTATCAAGAGCGGCAACGGTTCGATCCTGAAGGGCGGCAGCGAAGCCCTGCGGACCAACAAGGCCCTCTTTGATGTCATTTATCAGGCCGGGACCGCGGCAGGCCTGCCGGAATATTTCACAGCCCTGATCGAAGACCGGGCCGGCATCAGTGAGATCATCAAATGCAGCGAGTCCATTGACCTGCTGATCCCCAGAGGATCCAATGCCTTTGTGAAATTCATCATGGACAATTCCGATATCCCTGTTATGGGCCACGCGGACGGCATCTGTCATGTTTATGTGGACAAAGACGCGGATCTGGACAAGGCGATCCCCCTGATCATAGACGCCAAGACCCAGTATGTGGCGGCCTGCAACGCGGCGGAGACCCTGCTGCTGCATAAGGATATCGCGGAGGAGGTCATGAAGCGGCTGCCCGGCGCTTCGGAGACAGCTGTGGAGTATATCCCGGCCGCTTCCGAGGAGGATTTCCGGGAATATCTGGATTATAAGATGACTGTCAAAGTCGTGGAAGATGTCCGGGAAGCCATTGCCCATATCAATCATTACGGATCTCACCATACGGATTCCATTGTTACGGAAAACGCGGCGGCGGCGGACCTGTTCCAGAATCTGGTGGACAGCGCCGGCGTATACTGGAATGCCTCTACCCGCTTCGCGGACGGTTTCCGGTACGGATTCGGGGCGGAGGTAGGCATCAGCACCGGCAAGATGCCGCCCAGGGGCCCGGTCGGCCTGGACGGTCTGGTGACCTATAAATACAAGCTGAAAGGAAACGGCCATATCGTAGGGGATTACGCCTCCGGGAAGCGGTCCTTCCATTTCAGGGAGCTGTAAAAAAGCGGGATGGCCGGTCCTGCTGCCTGTAAAGTACACAAAGTGGAAAAGAAAGCAAGATTTGGCTATTGATAGATGTGATTTTGGCATGCACAGGGGAGAGGCATCCGATATAATCACAATTGTTCAAGGGAAACGCAACAGCCCTTTAACATACATGATAACCCCCCTTTTATTATCATAACCCTCCCCCTATGAGACTCCGCAGCGATCCCCCGTCGCAGGCGGAGTCTTTCATATTATATTTTCAATTTTTCTGCTGCATTTTTATTATCTGTCGTATTCTGTTTATTCCCAAACAGTTCGTTGTTTTTTCCTATGATTTACGATACAATTACTTCGTATACCCGCAGGATTCCTGCGGAATTTCCGGATGCCCGAAGGCAAGGAGGTGTTCAGTTGGATACGAAAAAAGTCGTGGACGATCTGACAGATGTCGGGGCGGATATTCTGGGAGCAGTCACTGAAGCAATCAACAGTAATGATTACAGTAACCTCAGCAGGACCATCAATGAATCCCTCGGATCCGTCGTCAGAAATTATACAAACGGAAGCGTAAATGAAAAAGGATATGGTGATGTCAGAAGAGGAACCGGCGCGTATACCCCTTACAGACAGGCGGCCAGGGCGAAAAGACAGCAGGAGACTGTCGCCCCCTTTATGTCGAAAAGGGTCAGCAGGATGACCGGTTCGGGCGGACAGGTCGCGGGTATTCTGGGAATGACCGCAGGCGTGACACTGGCGGCGATCTTTGGAATCATCGGTCTGAGCTTTGAGCTGGGAGGCATGGCCGTCGGCGCGGCGCTGGGCGCGCTGATCTTCGGCGGATCTCTGGCCGGCTATATCATGTCCGGCAAAAAACGCAAACTGGTCAAACAGTACTATGAATATGCCAGGATCATCGGAGATGATGAATATATCACCATTGAAGAGCTGTCCGACAAGACCGGCAGATCCAGGGACCAGATTCTGGATGATCTGGAACAGATGTCCAGGCAGGGCATGCTGCCCCAGGTCTGGTATGACAGCGACAAGACTACGCTGATCCTGACCAGAAATGTATACGATCAGTATAAGCAGACAGAAAGCTACAGGCAGGATCTCGTAAAACAGGCACAGGAGGAGGCCGCCACATGGGGCAATATCTCCGGTGATGTCAAATCGATCATAGAAGAAGGCAACAGCTACAAGGATAAGATCCATCAGTACAATAGGGAAATCGATGATGAGGCCATGTCGGATAAGCTGAGCCGGCTGGAAGAGATCATGAACCGGATCTTTGAGCAGGTCAGGAAACAGCCGGATACGGCACCCAAGCTGCGCAAGCTGATGCAGTACTATCTGCCTACGACGACAAAACTGCTGGAGGCATATATAGAGCTTGACAGACAGCCGGAGGCAGGGACCAATATCACCCAGACCAAAAAAGAAATCGAGGATGTCCTTGATACGATCAATAACGCCTTTGAACAGCTGCTCGACAGCATGTTTGAAGATATGGCGTGGGATATTTCCTCGGATATTTCGGTCATGAAGTCCATGATGAACCAGGATGGACTGGTACAGGAACAGGGGCTGGGACAAGTGCAGGAACAGGGTCAGATTCAGTAACAATACCTGTTTACGGACACTTACAGGCCGCAGATATATATAGAACATATAATATATTTATAGAATCGTATATTTATAAAATTTAGAAGGGACAGATTATTATGGAAGACAATTTTGCACAGTTCACATCCGCAGGCCCCATGCTTTCCTTTGATGAAGAACCCGCCCCCGCTCCCGCGCCCGTACTGGAACAGGCTGCCGAGCAGCCGGAACCGGAAGCCAACGGTCTTTCCGAAGCGGAACTGAAGCAGGTCGATGATTTTGTCAAAAGGATCGATATCAGCAACTCGCAGGCAGTCATGAATTATGGCGCCGGCACCCAGAAGAAGATGGCTGATTTTACAGAGAAGGCCCTGGACAATGCCAGGTCCAAGGATCTGGGAGAAGTGGGCGATATGATCACCAGCCTGCTGGGACAGTTAAAGGGCCTGAACCAGGAGGAAGAAGAAAAAGGGTTCCTGGGATTCTTTAAAAAAGGAACCAACAAGCTCAACAACATGAAGGCCAAATACGCGGAGGTCGAGACCAACGTTACGGCTATTTCCAATGAGCTTGAGAAGCATCAGATCCAGCTGATGAAGGATGTGGCGGTCCTGGATCAGATGTATGAGCTCAACCTCAATTATTTCAAGGAATTGTCCATGTACATCCTGGCCGGCAAGAGAAAGCTCAAACAGGCCAGGGAGACTGAGCTTAAGGCACTGCAGGAAAAGGCCCAGAGGACCGGACTGCAGGAGGATGCCCAGGCGGCCAGGGACTATTCCGAAATGTGCGACCGCTTCGAGAAGAAGCTGTATGATCTGGATCTGACCCGTATGGTCGCCATGCAGACAGGTCCCCAGATCCGGATGATCCAGAACTCCAACACTGTCATGGCGGAAAAGATCCAGTCCACGATCGTCAACACCATTCCGCTCTGGAAGAACCAGATGGTCATCGCCATTGGCCTGAAGCATTCCACCGACGCGGCCAAGGCCCAGAGAGAAGTTTCTGATATGACCAATGAGCTGCTCAAGAAGAACGCGGAATCTCTGAAGATCGCCACGATCGAGAGCGCCAAGGAAGCAGAGCGCGGTATTGTAGATATGGAGACTCTCAAGCATACCAACGAGATGCTGATCTCCACCATGGATGAAGTACTGACCATTCAGAGCGAAGGCAAACAGAAACGCCGTGAGGCGGAAGCGGAACTGGCGCAGATCGAAGATCAGCTCAGGGCCAAGCTGCTGGAGGCTTCTAAACGCTGACGCGGAAAAGAAGATTTAGAAGGGCAGGTTTATAGAAAATGAAACGCAGATTAGCAAAGCTTCTGACGATTCTTCTTACTGTGTCTGCCATATCAGGGGCGGAAGTGGTTTCCGCCGCCGCTGCCGTCGCGGCTCCCGGGCGGGTCATGGCAGCAGAGACAGATATGCCGGATGCCGCCGCTGTCGCAGAGACCGCGGAGGAACCTGCGGAAGATCCGGTGCCGGAAGAGCCTGTGATCGGTGATACGGATGTACCGGCCGATCCGATGGCAGACCTGGAACAGCAGGAAGAGAAAAAGGAAGAGCAGGCGGGTGAAACCGCTGCCGAAGGCATGACCGAAGAAGCCGCCGCGGAAGCGGCCACGGCGGAAGAGGCGGCAGTTCCGGCGGAAGAGATTACGGAAGCGGAAGAGGCCGCGGAAGCGGTGACCGAGGACGCGGCTGCCGCGGAGACGGAAGCAGCTGCTGAAGAGCTTACCGAAGAAGAGCTGGAAGAACTGGCTGCCTCCAAAATCAAAAAAGAAGGCTGGTACAAGGTCAACGGCATGAGCAGGTACTATTATCTGACTTCTGCCGGAACATATACCTATGCCAAAAACAGATGGTTCGAGACCGAAAAGAACATGTGGCATTATTTTGACAGTAAGGGCCAGTCCTATCATAAGAAGGCTGCTTACATCAATAATAAGACCAAGTTCACTTCCGCCAGCAGGTTCGGCGGCAAAAAAGTCACATTCGGTGTAGGCAGGGTCTATTTCTCCAAAAACGGGGCAGCTCTGGTCAACGGCGTAAATACCGATAAAAACGGCTATGTTTACCGTAACGGCAGCTGGATGTTTATTTATCCGTCCAGTAATACAGCTGCCAGCGGCTGGTGCCTGATGAATAACGGCTGGCACTATTTTGATCCCTCGACCAATCTGACCGTGCTGGGCAACGGTCAGGGCTGGAAAAAGGTGACCGCCTCATATAAGGGAAAACAGACATCTCCCAACGGCCAGATCACCCAGTCTGTCAATATCAAGGCAGGGACTCATCATTTTACCAAATATGGTGTTGTAGCCATTAAATGCTGGAGAAAGATCGACAATATGTCCTTCTATTTCGGCGCGGACGGTATCCAGTATACCGGCTGGCACAGAATGAGCGCGGGCTGGTATTATTTCTCAAAGAACGGCACCTATAAGGGATGGCATAAGATCGGAAAGACCGTAAAGGTCACGGATAAAAATCCTTCGACCGGCAAAAAGGAGACCATTACCGTCGCGGCCGGCAGCCACTATTTTACGTCCAAAGGCGTTTATGTCTACAATAAGTGGTATACCGTGAACGGCTGCAGGTTCTTCTTCAAGAACAACGGCCTGCAGGCGCTGGGCTGGTGGAAGCTGGGGAGCCGCACTTACTACATCACCAAAAAGAAGGGTGCCCTGAAGGGACGCCAGAAGATCAGCGGCAAAGAATATTATTTCAATGCTGACGGTGTCATGCAGACCGGCTGGCATAATATTAACGGCTCCTGGTATTATTTTGATTCCAAAGGAGTCATGAAGAAGAATACCAGTGTGAACGGCGTATGGCTGGGCAGCAGCGGCAGGGCCCAGTCCTCCGGGTCGGAGTTCTCCATGATGATGAAGGCCCAGGGACTGTCCAGTCCGACAAACTACCTGATCCTGGTCAACCGGTCCACCCACCGTGTCGGGATTTTCCGGGGCGGCAAAGGCCACTGGTCCGAGGTCAAATATTTTGCCTGCGGCGACGGCAAGTACAGTACCCCTACGGTAGAGGGCACTTTCTACCGGGGCATCCGCATGCTCTATTTTGACTCCGGCTCGGCCAGATGCTGGTACGCGACCCAGATATGGGGCAACTATCTGTTCCACTCGGTCCTGTACAGCCAGGAGAGCTATCCGAGAACGATTATAGACGGGACTCTGGGAGCAGGTGTTTCTCACGGATGTGTCCGTCTCCAGGTGGATAACGCCAGATGGATCTATAATAATATCCCGTCAAATACCAAGATTGTGATCTATCACTGATCAAGAGGATCAGATCCGGCGGAAGCCATGCCCTGCCTGAAAAGCAGAACGCGGCTTCCGCCGGTTCATTGTCAACATACAGATTAGGCACTTAAGAAGTAAGATAAGAGATAAGAAATGCTGCGGATGAGGCATGCGGCACATGGAACATTCTGTGTAAATTAACTTTTATATGTTGTGAAAATCAGTACTTTTAGGTGGCGTAAACAGAAAATGAGTTGTATTATAAATTATGTTGGAGAGGTATACAATTGATTCAGGCTGGAAAAACCTCCGCTGCCTTAAGGCAGTGACATACCCGGAACAGGCTCAGCTGGTCCGGACTGTATGTTTTCCGACCGTATTGGCACAGAAGTATCCCTCATATTGAAGAAGGAGGAGTATTGAATGAAACGCAGAATATCACTGTTACTTGCAGTCGTTATGACCGCGGCGACAGTCGCGGCTGCCAGCGTGGACATCAATGCCGCTGAGACCGGCAATGACGCATCGGCAGGCCAGACCGTTGTTGAAGAGACAAATGAGGAACAGGAAACAGAACCGGTTGAGACGGTAGAAGAGCCCGTCGAACCGCAGGCGGAAGAGCAGACCGAAGAAATGGTCGAGGAAGCGGAAGCCGCGGATACCGGCACGGAAGAAACCGTTACGGAGGCCGAAGAATCTGTCACAGAGACAGAAGAGAATATCGAGGAAACAACCGAAGAGATTACAGAAGAGACTGATGAAGCCGCCATCGCCGCTACGGAAGCGGCCGCGGAAGAAGACGAAGCTCTGGCGGAAGAAGAGATCAACCTCGATGAGCTGGATGCCCTGATGGCAGCCAAAGTCACCGCGGAAGGCTGGTACGGCACAGGCAAAGGTTTCTCCAGATATTACTATAAGAACAGCAGCGGGAACTTTGTCTACGCGAAGAACCAGTTCTTTGAGACAGGCAAGAACGCCTGGCATTATTTTGACAATTATGGCAGATCCTACCATAAAGTGGCCACCTATTATAACAACAGCAAGTCTGTTACCGTGACCGGTCATGTCAGCGGTAAAAAGGTCACCTTTGGCAAGGGCCGCATCTATTTCGAGGACAACGGCCTCATTTATCTGAACGGTGTCAACACAGACAAGAACGGCTATGTTTACAAGAACGGCAGCTGGATGTTCATTTATCCCAAGACGAACGTCGCGGCCAGCGGCTGGTGCCTGATGAACAACGGCTGGCATTATTTCGATCCCACGACCAACCTGACCGTACTCGGCAACAGCCAGGGCTGGAAGAGCATCAGTGTTGCCTATAAGGGAACCCAGACATCTCCCAACGGCAGCCTGAAGGAGACCGTCAATATCAAGGCCGGCACCCATCATTTCTCAAAGACCGGTGTCCTTGCCCGTAAATGCTGGCGCAAGATCGACAATATGTCCTTCTACTTTGATGAATTCGGCATCCAGTACAGCGGCTGGCATCTGATGGAAGGCGGCTGGTACTACTTCTCAAAGAACGGTACCTATAAAGGCTGGCACAAGACGACCAAGGCAGTAACCAAGACAGATACCAATCCCAAGACCGGCAAGAAAGAGACCATTACCGTAGCGGCCGGCTCTCACTACTTTACCGATAAGGGCGTTTATGTCTATAACAAGTGGTATACGGTAAACGGCTGCAAATTCTTCTTCAAGAACAACGGCCTGCAGGCGTTGGGCTGGTGGAAACTTGGCAAGAGCACCTGGTATATTACCAAGACCAAAGGCGCCCTGAAGGGCATGCAGACCATCGATAAGAAGAAATATCTTTTTGATTCCAACACCGGCGTAATGCAGACCGGCTGGCAGCAGTACAAGGGCGACTGGTATTATTTCAATGCCAGCGGCGTGATGCAGACCGGCAAGACGGTTGACGGCGTCTATCTGGGCAAAGACGGTAAGGCAGATGTAACAGGCACCAAGATGAGCATGATCATCAAGGCCCAGAAGTATTCTTCCGGTACCGGCTATCTGGCCCTGGTCAACAAGGACGCCCACAGGGTGGCCATTTTCAAGGGCAGCAAGGGCAACTGGAAACTGATCAGATACATGACCTGCAGCGTAGGCGCATGGCAGGGCGGACATTCCAGAACTCCCAGCGGTGAGTTCACGACCCGCTTCAGAAGCTACAGTGTCAACTTTGCGCACTCTACCTGCTTCTACTGCACATTTGTAAGCGGCGGATTCTATTTCCATTCCGTCCTGTATGATAAATATTCATCAGCCCCTCACTCCTGGAACGTGCTGGACGGCTCCATGGGCGTTCACGTCTCCCACAGCTGTGTAAGACTGGGTCTGGACAATACGAAATGGGTCTATTACAACATGCCTCTTTATACCAAGGTCGTTGCCTACGGCAGATAAACGGTATACCGGATGAATTAGACCGGGCGTAATAAAAACACAGAATTACAAAAAAACACCTGCGGCGGTGCCGCGGGTGTTTTTTCTTGCGTCAGGAAAATCTTTTTCAAATTCTATAAATCCATATCTTTTATCAGGTCAGAAATGATATCTGGAAATAATGATCCCGATTATAATGATCGCTACTCCAATGACTTTTCTGCGGGAGATTTTTTCCTTCAGTATGAAATATCCCATCAGGAAGACCCAGATAAAGATGGTAGCTGTAATACAGGGCATGACAGACATAGGCACATGGATCAGAGCGATCTGGTTAATGGCCAGTGTCAGGAAAAGGAGCCCGTAGGACAGGATCACTCTCCAGTTGAGAAATTTCCAGATAAAGCTTTTCTCTGTGGTCTGATTGGCCTGCATCTTCAGCAGAATCTGGCTGAAGGCGGAAAGGAAAGTACCCAGGATGGCCAGGCCATAGCAAAGCTGGGGAGAAAAAAGTTCAGAACTCATCAGACATACTCACCACCATTCCGATTGTAATGACCGCGATTCCGACGATCTGCTGCAGGGTTATTGTTTCACCGAAGATCAGGATGGCCCAGACAAAGATCAGGATATAACTGATACCCCTGCGCAGATAAGCTGTCGTCAGGGGCAGGCGTTCCAGGATCAGCTGCCATATGACCGCGTAGATGCCCAGCAGGACGACCGCGATGATGAACCACATAAAATAGCCTTTGGAAAGAAAACCATATCTGCCGCCCAGCTTCAGGCACGCGCTGGTCAGGCTTTCCAGGAAAATGGCTATAAAGGCCAGAATAAAGACATTCCGTTTGTTATCCAGAAAATGATTCATGCGCCGGCCTCCTTGTTCTGCCGGCCCCTGCCAGGCGCGTTATAGGTCTGGCGGATCACGAACTGGGGCGAATTATTGAGGGATATATAAATCCGGCCGATGTATTCGCCGATCAGTCCCAGCATGAACATGATCATACCGCCGATAAAAAGGAGCATGGCCATCAGGGAGCTGTAACCGATGGCTGTGGTCGGGACCAGAAGCTTATGGACGACCGTATAGATGACCATCAGAGCGCCCAGGAAGGCGAAGAGCATGCCGCAGGTAGTCGCGATCCGCAGGGGCTTTACGGAAAAAGCGGTGAAGCTGTTGAGCCAGAGGGCGAAGGATCTGCGGAAGTTGTAGTGACCGACACCAATCGTGCGTTCCCGTTCTTCCATTTCCACATTGCAGACCCGTTTGGTGGACCGCAGCATCAGGCCGGACATATAAGGGTAGGGGTTGGTGTATTTAATGATCTCGTCACGGACAAATTTCCGCATAACAGAGAAATTGGAGAATTTCAGATCTCTGGATTTACCCAGCAGCCAGGTGGCCACGCTGTCATTGACATAGGAACCGAAGTTCTTGAAGCCGGACTGTTTCTTTTTGGGGTATTTGGCAATGGCTACATCGTAATTGCCTTCTGTCAGGGGGGCCATCAGGTCCCAGAGCCGGTCGGCCGGACACTGCTGATCATCATCTATAAAGACGACATAATCTCCTTCCGCGAAATGACAGCCGCACATCAGCGCGTTATGACGGCCGCCGTTCTTGGCCAGGTCGACCGCGATGACCTTCGGGTCAGCGGCCGCGTATGTCCGGAGTACATCCATGAGGCCGTCCGGGGAGCAGTCGTTCACGGCAATGATCTGATAATCGAAAGCCGGCTTCTGGCGGACAATTTCCCGGAGCTCATCAATGACCAGGCCGACAGAACCTTCGCTGGCGTAGCAGGGAATAATAAAACTGATCAGTTCTTGTTGTTTGTTCAATGGTTCAGTCCTTCTTAAAATATTCTTTGATCAGGCGTATGACCGTCTGCAGGTCCTCTTCAGTCATTCCGTAGTACAGGGGAAGACGGACCAGCCGGTCGCTTTCGCTCGTGGTATATCTGTCCTCACCGTGGAAGCGGCCGAAACGATAGCCGGCCGGAGAGGAATGGAGAGGCACATAGTGGAAAACGCAGGAGACCCCGTTCGCTTTCATATAACGGATGAAATCTGTCCGCTCGGCCAGATCCCGCAGCTTGATATAGTACATATGGGCGTTATGGACACACTCCGCCGGTACGGTGGGCTGTTCGATCCTGCCGGCTTCCGCCAGGGGACGGAGCGCCTCATGGTAGGTATTCCAGACATGCAGGCGGGCTTCGTTGATCATGTCAGCCTGCTGCAGCTGGGCCCAGAGATAGGCGGCGTTCATGTCGCTGGGCAGATAACTGCTGCCGTAATCGACCCATGTATACTTGTCGACCTGGCCGCGGAAAAAGCGGGCACGGTTGGTACCCTTCTCACGGAGGATTTCAGCCGCTTCCAGGGCCCATCCGTGGTTAATGACCAGAGCGCCGCCCTCTCCCATGGAATAATTCTTGGTCTCGTGGAAAGAATAGCAGCCAAAGTCGGCGATGGTTCCCAGTGCCCTTCCTTTATAAGTGGACATCACACCCTGGGCAGCATCCTCGATGACCTTAAGCTTGTACCGGGCCGCGATATCCATAATGGTATCCATTTCGCACGCGACGCCCGCGTAATGGACGGCGATGATGGCTTTGGTGCGGCCGGTGATGGCTGCCTCGATTTTGGTCTCATCAATATTCATGGTATCCGGACGGACATCCACAAATACAGGTACGGCGCCGGTCAGAACAACGGCGGTCGCGGTGCTGGAAAAGGTATAGCTGGGAAGAATGACTTCATCCCCGGCTTTCAGGCCGCAGAGAATCGTCGCCATTTCAAGGGCAGAGGTCCCGCTGGTCGTCAGGAGGACCTTGCTTGCATTGAAACGCTCTTCGATCCAGGCATGGCATTTCTTTGTAAAAGCGCCGTCGCCGCAGATCTTATGGGCATCGACCGCTTCCTGGACATATTTCATTTCTGTTCCGATATAAGGAGGGACATTAAAAGGTATCATAGGCTCTCTCTCTTTTCTTTGGGCTGGTGCAGGGATCAGGAGCCAGACAGGGACTTTCATTCCGAAAGCCGCGTCTGAAAAGGGCCGGATCAGTTGTCAAAATCACCGACACAGACAACGACCATGTCTCCCACATCCCATATTTCATAGGCGTGCATTCCCCGGGCCTGACAGCCGTTCCAGTATTTGCCGTAGGTCTCGGATTCAACATCTTCAAAAACATCTATATCATATCCATAATAGGACAGATATTCATCCATCAGCTGCCCTTCGAACTGCCTTCTGTAGAACTCTATGGCAGAGGACAGGTTGGTGTCCACATATTTGACACGGTCAGCGGTATAACCCGGATCGATGATCTCCCTTGCCTTAAAATAGAGGCGCCCGTTCCAGCTGTCCGGATCCACCGTGATCTGACGGTCCGTCCAGCGGCTGTAATGGGTGGGACCGACAAAGGTCACTTTACGGCCATAGTACTGGGAGACCAGAGTCTGCCCCAGCATGCGGATCTGGGCCGCTTCATTCTCGGACCGCAGGTTATCCAGGGCCAGGATCATGTTCAGGTAGGCGCTCTGCCGCCAGCACAGGAAGAGCAGGATCAGAACGGCCCCTCTGTAGACGCCCCGGGGGGCGGACTGGAATTTCGCCAGAAGCAGATACAGGGTGAAGCCGGTAAAGACCGTCAGGGTCAGGGCTGTCCGGTAAGGCATGGGCGTGCCCTGGATCAGGGTCTGGAAGAACAGGGACAGCCCGATAAAGAATCCCAGAAGCAGGGGCAGCAGGCTCTTTCTGCGGACGCAGAGTACAATAACCATGATTATAAAGAGAATCACGCAGATGTCAAATATTGTAATCGGAAAATAGACCAGACCGTTCACGCCGTACCATCTGGCGGATTTCCGCACCAGAGTAACCAGTTCTTTGCGGGTCAGAGGCCAGGCGATCTGGGTCTCTCCCCGGAAGGAACGCTCCAGATGCAGCAGGAGCATGATCGCTTTGCCGACCGCGAACTTGATGATAACGCCCAGGATCAGGGGCAGGGCAAAGACCAGTCCCTCCGGGAACCATCCATAAGCTTTGTAGAGGCCTTTTTCCTGTACGCAGTATTTATAGAAGAGGATGCAGAGGACAGCCGTCACGTATACGAACATGAGCGACTCGCCGCTGGCAGCCACAAAGGCAAGGACAAGAGAGTGCCAGGCCAGGCTCTGCCATGTGAATCTGGAACGGCATACCTGACTGAGCAGGACCAGGGCCACCAGCATGAAGCAGCCGGGCACGATGATGGTGGCGCCGCAGGTGTATTCCCATATTTCATTGATCAGGGGATAGGTGATCAGCAGGCCCGCCGTAACAGTATAAGTCCAGATATTTTTCCGGTCTCCGGTCAGGTGATACAGGACGCAGCAGGCCAGAGCGGCCGCCAGCATCATGAAGTGAATGGACAGGAACTTGTCCAGATATGGGGTGCAGATGGAATAGGTAGCCATCTTTTTCCAGATTACGCCGCCCCAGCGGTATTCACTGAGCCAGATGTTGCCGTCGACATAGAGCTCTGTGGCCAGATCATCTATGCTGACGGTCCGGTTCATGATGGAAAAGCCAAAAGAAGCCCAGGTCAGAAAAAAGACCGGCATCCAGAAGCGTTTCTTTCTGCCAATATCGTTATAAAAGTTTTTCAGGACCTGTTTCATACAAATAAGCGTTTCCTTTCCGTTCTTAATATATGCAGTCACTGTATAAAATACATACAGTTAATAACATTATACTATCAGATGGACCGGATTTTAATCCGTTTTTTTAAAGCGGGCGCGGTTATTTATAAAATGTTAAGGATATTTCACAGGATATACATGATTTTTCTCAGGAATTGCGCTACAATAGGAGAGGCTGATATAGCAGTTATATAACAGATAACAACATTTTTACATCAGGAGGAATCCTATGAAAGAAATAAAACCACCCCGGAAATCGTTATTGATTTACTGGATCACCGTAATCGCTGTCATCCTGCTCTTCAATGTTTTTGTGGAGCCCATGCTCAGCTCTGTCAGTATTAAGGAAGTGGATTACAATACCTTTATTACCATGACAGAGGGAAAGGAGATCGCGGAGGTCGAGATTGCCAGTAATCAGATCCTGTTCAAAGATCAGGAAGGCAATTATTATAAGACCGGACCTGTAGAGGATCCCGGCCTGGTGGATCGTCTGCATGAAAACGGTGTTGCCTTTAAAAGCCAGATCATCCAGCAGGCGTCACCGGTCATGACCTTTATATTGAGCTGGGTACTTCCCATGGTCATCTTTTTTGCCGTCTACCGGATGCTGTCCAAACGGATGATGGACAAGATGGGCGGTGCCAATTCCATGATGTTCGGCATGGGCAGGAGCAACGCCAAGGTGTATGTCAAATCCTCGGAGGGAATCCGTTTCTCGGACGTGGCCGGAGAAGAGGAAGCCAAGGAAAACCTGCAGGAGATCGTAGAATATCTGCATGATCCCGGCAAATATAAGGAAATCGGCGCCACCATGCCCAAGGGCATTCTGCTGGTGGGCCCTCCCGGAACCGGTAAGACCATGCTGGCCAAGGCTGTGGCCGGTGAAGCCAATGTGCCTTTCTTCTCCATGTCCGGCTCGGAATTCGTTGAGATGTTCGTCGGTATGGGTGCCTCCAAGGTAAGGGACCTCTTCAGCCAGGCCAAGGAGAAAGCGCCCTGTATCGTATTTATTGATGAGATCGACGCCATCGGCAAAAAGCGTGACGCCGGCAATTTCGGCGGCAATGATGAAAGAGAGCAGACCCTGAACCAGCTGCTGACGGAGATGGACGGCTTTGAAGAGAATCTGGGCGTTGTGATCCTGGCAGCCACCAACCGGCCGGAATCCCTGGATCCTGCCCTGACCCGGCCGGGACGATTCGACAGGCGCGTGCCCGTTGAGCTGCCCGACCTGAAAGGCCGTGAGGATATCCTCCGGGTCCACGCCCGCAAGATCAAGGTGGCGGAGGATGTGGATTTCAACAAGATCGCCAGAATGGCCGCCGGCGCTTCCGGCGCGGAGCTGGCCAATATCATCAATGAAGCGGCCCTGCGGGCCGTCCGGGACGGCAGGAAATTCGCCACCCAGGCGGATCTGGAGGAAAGCATCGAGGTGGTCATTGCCGGCTATCAGAAGAAGAACGCCATCCTGTCCGACAAGGAAAAGCTGATCGTGTCCTACCATGAGATCGGCCACGCCCTGGTGGCAGCCATGCAGACCCATTCGGCTCCTGTACAGAAGATCACGATCATTCCCCGTACCTCCGGCGCTTTGGGTTATACCATGCAGGTCGAGGAAGAGGGCAATCATTACCTGATGAGCAAGACCGAGATGGAAAATCAGATCGCCACCCTCTGCGGCGGCCGCGCGGCGGAGGAGGTAGAGTTCGGCTCTATTACCACCGGCGCTTCCAATGATATTGAAAGGGCCACCCGGATGGCCAGGTCCATGATCACCCGCTACGGCATGAGCGATGATTTCGGTATGGTCGCCCTGGAAACGGTCAATAACCAGTATCTGGGCGGAGATACTTCCCTGGCATGCTCCGCGGAGACCGCGGCCCTGATCGACAGGAAGGTCATTGAACTGGTCCGGACCCAGCATGAGAAGGCCCGGCAGATCCTGACCGACAATAAATACATTATGGACGCGCTGGCAGAATACTTATATAAGAAGGAAACCATCACCGGTGATGAATTTATGCTGATCATCCGGGAACAGACCCGTCAGAGACAGCTGGATGTCCGGAAGGCCATTGAGATTCCGCCGGCAGAGGCTTGAAAAGAATTGTCTTAAAGAGGCCGATATGATATCATACTTGTCGAAAAACAAGTAACATATCATTGTTAGATCACTGCAAAAGGAGTGAAAATATGGCAGAGCAGACAATTGAATTCAGATATGATACACAGCTGCTGATCGAAGGCGAGGACCTGGACGAAGATGAGATCTTTGATTATATCTCCGAGCATTTCGAAGGCGACAGCCTGCTGGCAGTAGGCGATGAGGATCTGATCAAGATCCATTTCCATACCAATGAGCCCTGGAAGATCCTGGAATACGGCAGGAGCCTGGGCGAGATCTATGATATCGTTGTGGAGGATATGGACCGCCAGAGCAGAGGCCTGAAAGGCTGACATACAGAACACACGAAAACGGAGCCCGCGGGCTCCGTTTTTCATTTACCTTTTTCTTTTCTCCATACGCTGACGGTCGCATTCGATCCATTCATCCAGCGTCAGAGGCGTATAATCGGAATACATGCAGAAGCAGTTGATCAGGTTGCAGGGAATATGGAAGGGATGGCCGCTGCGGTCATAGCGGACGGTGGACCGGATCTTTTCCTGAAAGTCCTCGATCAGGCGCTGATCAACGGTATCATGGACATGGCCGTAGAGCATATAGGTCTGGGGACTGCCGTCTTCCATCAGCTTGTACTGGCCGTTGTAGCAGAGGATAGGGTAGTGGCAGAGGATGACTTTGCGGCGGTTGTCCCGCAGCTCGGTATAAGGACGGATCCATTTGAAGCGGGAAGTGCCGTAGCCTTTTTTGGCCCCGTAGCGGTCATGGTTGCCCTGGATCAGGCAGAGGTGGCCGTTGAGCTGCTCCAGAAGCGCGGTACTTTCTTCCGCGGTTCCGAAGGACAGGTCCCCCAGAATAATGACTTCATCATTCCATCGGACTTTCTTATTCCATTTTTCAATCATATAGGCGTTCATTTCCGTCACATCGGCAAACCCTCTGCAGTCCATCTGGTGATTGATGTTGGCGTGATAGAAATGACAGTCGGCGATATAGTATCTCATAAGGCACCGGTCCTTTTTGACAGGTCTGCGGCCGCAGCCGGAAATTTCGATATGACGGATGCGCGCATATATGATAAGAATAGCAGACGGTTTTCTGAATAGCAAGGTAAATGCCCAATCTGTCAAGACATATGTATGTCATCAGATACAGGTCAGACGGCCGCTGACTGCTGAAAAACGCGTACAGGATCTGAGAAATGAGGCAAAGGCAGTTGACAATACCCCATGGGGGTATATAATAAAAGAGGATACCCCGGAGGGGTATCATGATTCCGCATACAGTCTTTCACGATTCCGCCGGCCGGGAAATACCCGCGCTGCGCGCAGGATCATGAACATATGAAGGAAAGGGATAAGATGACCGGCAAGAACACAGAGAACCAATCAGAGATCCAGGCTGTCCCCACAGGCCCGGAAACAGACCGGGAGAACGGCTGCTGCTGTATTTCCCGGCATAAGGTCAGGTCCGAAAAGGAGTACAGGGATCTGATGAACCGGCTGAGCCGGATCGAAGGGCAGGTCAGGGGCATCCGCCGCATGCTGGAGGATGACGCCTATTGCGTTGATATTCTGACCCAGGTTTCGGCAGCCAACGCGGCACTGAACAGTTTCAGCAAAACACTGCTGGCCAATCATATCCGGACCTGTGTCGCGGAGGATGTACGGGAAGGTCATGAGGAGAAGCTGGATGAGCTGCTGAAAGTCCTTCCCAGACTGATGAAATGATATCTTTTCCGGAAAGACAGCAAGGAGGAAAGATGGAACAGTATACAGTAACGGGCATGAGCTGCGCCGCCTGCCAGGCCCGTGTTGAAAAAGCGGTGCGGAAGGTACCCGGCGTGACAGACTGCAGTGTCAGCCTGCTGACCAATTCCATGGGCGTGGAAGGGACCGCGTCCCCGGACCAGATCATCGCGGCCGTGGAAAATGCCGGCTACGGTGCTGGAATCCGGGGCGGCAGCGATACCGTTAAGAAGGGCAGCCTGTCTGCCCGGATCGCGGAAGAAGAGGAGGCACTGCGGGACAGGACGACGCCGGTCCTGAAGAAGCGTCTGCTGGCTTCCGTGGGATTTCTGCTGGTCCTGATGTATTTTTCCATGGGACACATGATGTGGAACTGGCCCCTGCCGGCCTTCTTCAAAGACAACCATGTGGCCATGGGCCTGGTCCAGCTGCTGCTGGCGGGCATGATCATGGTCATCAACCAGAAATTTTTTATCAGCGGATTTAAGAGTCTCTTTCATGGGGCCCCCAATATGGATTCGACCATTGCCCTGGGATCCGGCGCGGCTTTTGTTTACAGCACGGTCATGCTGCTGGCCATGACCCGGGCCCAGGCGGACGGTGACAGCGCTGCCGTTATGAGATACATGATGGAGTTCTATTTTGAATCCGCTGCCATGATCCTGACCCTGATCACCGTGGGCAAAATGCTGGAATCCTATTCCAAAGGCAAGACGACCAATGCCCTCCGCAGCCTGATGAAGCTGGCGCCCGAGACAGCCAATGTGATCCGGGACGGCGCGGAAGTGACAGTCCCGATCGATGACGTCCGGGAGGGAGATATCTTTACAGTCAGGCCCGGTGAGAATATACCGGTCGACGGTATTGTTCTGGAAGGCAGCAGCGCTGTCAATGAGGCGGCCCTGACCGGAGAGAGCATTCCTGTGGACAAGGCGGAGGGAGACAGTGTTTCTTCGGCCACTCTGAACCAGTCAGGCTTCCTTAAATGCAGGGCTACCCGGGTCGGAGAGGATACTTCCCTGGCCCGGATCATTTCCATGGTATCGGATGCCGCCGCGACCAAGGCGCCTGTCGCCAGGCTGGCAGACACGATTTCGGGCTATTTTGTACCGGCTGTCATCGGGATCGCCCTGGTGACCCTGGCTGCCTGGCTGCTGGCCGGACAGACGCCCGGCTTCGCCCTGGCAAGGGCCATCTGCGTGCTGGTCGTCAGCTGTCCCTGTGCCCTGGGCCTGGCTACTCCGGTCGCCATCATGGTCGGCAGCGGCCTGGGCGCCCGCAACGGCATCCTGTTCAAGAACGCGGAAGCCCTGCAGGAGACCGGCAATATCCAGATTGCGGCCCTGGACAAAACAGGGACCATTACCAACGGGCAGCCCCGGGTCACCGACCTGCTGCCGGCAGCGGGCGTAAGGGCTGAAGAACTGCTGGAGAAGGCTTACGCCCTGGAACTGAAAAGTGAACATCCTCTGGCCAATGCGGTCACCGAATACGGCAGAGAGCAGGGACTGACGGCGGAAGCGGCCGATGATTTCCGGGCTCTGCCCGGAAACGGACTGACCGGAACCTATCAGGGAAAGAAACTGACAGGCGGCAGCTTCAAATATATCAGCGGTCTGGGACCTGTGAGCGCGGCCGTCCGGCAGGACTGCCGGGATCTTTCAGAAGCGGGGAAGACCCCGCTCCTGTTCATGGAGGAAGGAAAGCTGCTTGGCATTATCGCGGTGGCGGATACCATCAAGGAGGATTCCGCCCAGGCGATCCGGGAGCTGCGCAATATGGGCATCCATGTCGTTATGCTGACCGGTGATAACCGGCGGACCGCTGAGGCCATCGGCCGCCAGGCCGGTGTCAATGAGGTCATCGCCGATGTGCTGCCGGACGGGAAGGAAGCCATCATCCGCCGCCTGCAGGAAAAGGGCAGGGTGGCCATGATCGGCGACGGGATCAACGATGCGCCGGCCCTGACCAGAGCAGATATCGGCATCGCGATCGGAGCGGGCACGGATGTAGCCATGGACGCGGCCGATGTCGTCCTTATGAAGAGCAGGCTGACGGACGCTTCCGCGGCAGTCCGTCTGAGCCGGCAGACCTACCGCAATATCCTGGAGAATCTTTTCTGGGCGCTCTTTTACAACGTTCTGCTGATTCCGGTGGCGGCAGGCGCCTATGTCCGCCTGCTGGGCATCACCATGGATCCCATGCTGGGCGCCGCGGCCATGAGCCTGTCCAGCTTCTGTGTGGTCAGCAATGCCCTGCGGCTGAACCTGTTCCGGGTCCATGACGACAGCCGCGACCGTAAACTGAAACATACCGTGGAGACAGACACGGAAGGGTTCCTCCTCCCGCACCTGTCCCGGGCGGAAGAAGATACCAATCAAAAAGAAAGCGAGGAATCCGGAATGAAGAAAACCATCAGAATCGAAGGCATGATGTGCCCCCATTGTGAGGCGACCGTTAAGAAAGCCCTGGAAAAACTGCCCCAGGTCGACAGCGCCGAGGTCAGCCATACAGAGGGTACCGCCGTTGTCAGTCTGAACGCGGAGATCGAGGACGCGGTCCTGAAGGAGACAGTTGAAGCCAAAGACTACGATGTGACCGGCATCGAGTAAGAAGCGGAGCCTGCCGCGGCCGCGGATCAGACCAGACAGAGAATCCCTTACAGAATCCTTTCCTGCCCGGAAAGGAGATCTGTAAGGGATTCTCTGCTGTTCCGGCCTGGCAGCGCGGCTGAAAATTATTCTTGACATAAAGAGAGCGCATGACTAAAATATGAATCTGAAATCCGTTTTCAAATTGAAAGAACAGGAGGCCGCCTGCGGCGGCAGAGGAAAAGATGGCAGAGAGGACCCGTTATAAAACAAAGCAGAAGGATCAGCTGACCGCCTATCTCCGGGACCGGTCCGGTGTACATGTGACAGCGGCGGAGATCCATAATGATTTCCAGAACAGAGGCGTGGCCCTGGGGATGGCGACCATATACCGTCATCTGGACCAGCTGGTGGCAGACGGACTGGTCCGGAAATATATCATCGGCGCCACCGGCAGTGCCTGTTATGAATATGTCGGCGAGCGGGCAGATGACATGGTCGACTGTTTCCACTGTAAATGTGAGAAATGCGGGAAACTGATCCATCTGCACTGTGATGAACTGAAGGAGCTGCAGAGACATATCGACCAGAAACACGGTTTTGTCATCGACCCCATGATGACGGTCTTCTATGGAATTTGTGATAACTGCAGGATTAAAATACATGCTTAAATCAAAGAAACCGAAAAAGCGCGGAAAAACGTGGTGGCCCTTTATACTGATCCTGATTCTGCTGACAGGCTGCGGCGCGCCGGCGGCGCGGGAGGAAGAGAGCGGCCGCCTGCAGGTGATCACCACCATTTTTCCCCAGTATGATTTTGTCAGACAGATCGCCGGCGGGCAGGCGGACGTCCGTATGCTGCTCAAGCCCGGTGAGGAGATCCATTCCTATGAGCCGACGCCCCAGGATATCCGGGATATCCAGAACTGTGACCTGTTCATCTGCGTGGGCGGAGAGAATGATGTCTGGGTGGAAGAGATCCTGGAAGCCATGGGAGAAGAGGCGCCGGAAACCCTGCGGCTGATGGATATGGTCGAGGTCTACAGCGAGGAAACCGTAGAGGGCATGCAGGAAGAAAAGGGGGCCCATGAGCATGAGGACGAAGGGCATGACCATGAAGAAGACCATGATCATGAAGAAGCGGATGAGCATGTCTGGACCTCGCCCGTGAACGCGGCGGTGATCACGGCGCGTATCGCGGAGGCCATGGAGGAAAAGGATCCGGCGAACGCGGCCCTTTACAGGGAAAACGCAAAGGCTTATATCGGAGAACTGAAGCGGCTGGATGACAGCTTCCGCCGGCTGACGGAAAGCGCGGTCAGAAGGACCCTGGTCTTTGGAGACCGTTTCCCTCTGCGTTATTTTGCTGAGGAATACGGTCTGGATTATTACGCGGCCTTTCCGGGCTGTTCGGCCGACTGTGAACCTTCCGCGGCCACCATGGCCTTCCTGATCAACAAGGTCCGGCAGGAACAGATTCCGGTGGTCTTTTGTATCGAGTTTTCCAATGGGAACATAGCCAGAGCCATATGCGAGACCACAGGCGCGGCTCCCATGACTTTTTACAGCTGCCACAACGTGACCGCTGATCAGATGAAAGCCGGTGTTACCTATATAGATATGATGGAAGACAACCTGCTCGTATTGGAGAAGGCCCTCTATTGACAGGCGGACATTTCAGGAGAATACTGCATGAGCTTACTTGTTTGCAAAAACCTTTCTTTTGCTTACGACGGCATGACCGTCGTCCATAACCTGAATTTTAAAGTGGAACAGGGAGATTATCTCTGTATCGTCGGTGAAAACGGCGCCGGCAAGAGTACCCTGATCAAAGG
>ONRU01000142.1 GCA_900320325.1 uncultured Lachnospiraceae bacterium | reverse complement strand
CGCGAAGGCGGATACCAGCATGACCAGGGTGGATTCCGGCAGATGGAAGTTAGTGATCAGGGCATCCATGACTTTGAACCGGTAGCCCGGATAAATAAAAATGGACGTATTGTCCGCGCCGGCCAGTACGGTCCCGTCCTCCGCGGCCGCGCTCTCCACGGTCCTGCAGCTGGTGGTTCCCACACAGATGACCCGTTGTCCCAGGGCCTTTGTGCGGTTGATCAGATCCGCGGCTTCCGCGGATACCTGATACCATTCGGTATGCATCTTATGGGTGGTGACATCCTCCACCTTGACCGGACGGAAGGTGCCCAGGCCTACATGCAGGGTCACAAAAGCAAGGTTGATCCCTTTTTCCCGGATCCGGTCCAGCAGTTCATCCGTAAAATGGAGGCCGGCGGTCGGCGCCGCGGCGGAGCCGCTGTATCTGGCGTAGACCGTCTGGTACATCTCGGGATTTTCCAGCTTATGGGTGATATAGGGGGGCAGGGGCATCTGGCCCAGCCGGTCCAGGACTTCTTCAAAAATTCCTTCGTACTCGAAGCGGACCAGGCGGTTGCCGTCCTCAATGATCTCCAGGATCTCCGCGGTCAGCAGGCCGTCCCCGAAGGACACCCTGGCGCCGGGGCGGAGTTTCTTGCCGGGCCGTACCAGGGTCTCCCATACATCCCCGGTCCGGCGCTTCAGGAGCAGGATTTCGGCGTTGGCCCCGGTCCCTTCCTTGGTGCCCAGGAGCCGGGCCGGAATGACCCTGGTATCGTTCAGGACCAGGGTATCGCCCGGATCCAGATAATCTATGATATCCCGGAAGATCTTATGCTCGATCTGTCCGGTCTTTCGGTTCATGACCAGCATCCGGGACAGGTCTCTGTCCTCCATGGGATCCTGGGCGATCAGTTCCTGGGGCAGGTCGAACCAGTAGTCCGCCGTCCGCAGGCCTGTCTGTGTCTGTATCGTATCTGACATGGAATCCTTCTCCATAATTTTTCTGAAATCGGGGAAGATCAGCCGCGCAGGCCGGCCTTCTCCAGAAAAGTCTTATATCCCCGGAGGGCTTCATAAATATCCGCCTTGCTGGTGGCCTCCCAGGGAGAATGCATGGACAGGACCGGAACGCCGCTGTCAATGACATTCATACCGTAAAGGGCCAGGATATAGGCGATGGTACCCCCGCCGCCCGCGTCGACTCTGCCGATTTCGGCGGTCTGGGTCAGCACGCCGGCTTCTTCGAAGAGACCGCGAAGGTGGGCGGTATATTCGGCGTTGGCGTCGTTGCAGCCCAGTTTTCCTTTGGACCCCGTGAATTTGGTGATGACAAGGCCCCTTCCCAGGTAAGCCGTATTTTTGGCTTCAAAACAGGAAGGGTAACCGGGATCGAAGGCGCTGCAGACGTCCGCGGACAACATACAGGAGGACGCCAGGGCCCTGCGCAGGCCCAGCTCGCTGTACTGGCCGCACAGCTCCATGACCTCAGCCAGGGCGTTCTCAAAAAAGCGGGACCGCATGCCGGTGGCGCCTACGCTGCCGATCTCCTCCTTGTCGACCAGCAGGGTGCAGGCAGTCCTGGCCGTCAGGCCGGTCTCCATCAGGGCACGGAAGGAGGGATAGGCGCAGACACGGTCATCCTGGGCGTAGCACAGGACCATGCTCCTGTCGAAGCCAGCCTCCCTGGCTCTGCCGGCCGGCACGACCTCCAGCTCCGCGGATTCAAAATCCGCCTCATCCATATCATAGTTCTGTTTCAGGATGGCCATAACGGCGTCTCTGACCGCGTTCTTTCCGGAAGGCTCTTTGCCCTCTCTGCCCGCTTTTGTATTGGCGTCAATGATCAGGGGCTTATTGCCCACGATCAGATCCAGGGCTTCCCCTTCAATGACTTCGGCAGCCGGCTTTTTCAGCTGCTCCTGGGACAGATGGACCAGAAGATCCGATATGAAAAAGACCGGATCATCCTCATCCTCACCGATATTCAGGATTACGGTCTCCCCGTTCTTTTTTACGACAACACCATGAATGGCCAGAGGCAGGGTCACATACTGGTATTTCTTGATCCCGCCGTAATAATGGGTATCCAGCATGGCGAAGCCTCCCTCCTCGAAGAGGGGATTCTGCTTGATGTCCAGCCTGGGGGAATCAATATGGGCTCCCAGGATATTCATTCCTTCCTCCAGAGGCTGTTCCCCGATCCTGAACAGGGCCATGGATTTGTTCATCCACACGCTGTATACGCCGTCGCCGGGCCTGAGCCGCTTCTTTTCGGCAATCGCCCGGGAAAGTTCTGTATATCCGTTCTTTTCCGCTTCATTTACAAAAAAGTCTATACATTCCCTTTCCGTTTTGCTCCGGTCCATAAAGGACATGTAGTCAGCCGCCAGTTCATTGCAGGCTTTCTGCATCTCCAGGTCATAGGTGTTCCAAGCATTCAGTCTTTCCATAAATGATGTCCTTTCCGATTCTGTAGAAGGGAGACAGCTCCGCCTCCCGCAGGCGGTTCCGGGCCTGTACTGCTGCACGGACAGGCCGGGTCTGCGCGCCCGGGATGCAAGCCGCCTGAACTTTCATTGTACACATAAAACCGGCGGCAGGCAAGGGGGTCCGGACAAAGGTATTGTCCGGACCCCCTTATGTTCGTTCCATATAACAGCGCGCGGGCTGTATTTCAGACTCATTTTATGCCGCCTGAAGCCGCCCTTCCTGTTTACCGCATTTCGATGCCCAGGCGGAACTTGAGATTGCCCAGGATCTTCTTGATAAAGCGGTTGACATCTTCGGGAGAAAGGGCTTTCTCATCGGAGACAAAGGTGATCTTGAATGCCATGCTCTTTTTGCCCTTGCCGATGGCCATGCTCCTGTAGATATCAAAGAGCTCGACCTCCGCGACAGCGGGGCAGGCGTTTTTGATCTCTTTGACAATGGTGCCGCACTCCTGCTCCTCATCCGCCACCAGGGCCAGGTCACGGACCACGGCCGGGAACTCGGAAACAGGCTTGTAGACGAACTGCCTGATATGGGAGACCATTTTGGGATAATCGATCTCGCCCAGGAAGATCTTATGGTTGGCCTTGCTGTCCTTGGGCAGGCTCAGCTCGGAAGTGACCAGATTGGAAAGCTTGCCGAATACGCCGATCCGC
>ONRU01000006.1 GCA_900320325.1 uncultured Lachnospiraceae bacterium | reverse complement strand
GCCGGTCGATGTCGCTTCTTCCGTATAGGTCTGGCCAAAGAACTGGGTCGCCTGTGTGAAGTTATTATAGACAGATACGATGGAAGGCATGACATCGGACGCGACCTGTGTCACGCTTGTGTTCACTGTCTCCGAGCTGTTCACAGACAGCAGGGTCGTAGCGGCGTCTGTGCTCTGCTCCGCCTGCTCCTGGGCCGGTTCCGCAGCCGCCGTCTCCTGCTCTGCCTGAGCGGGAGCCTGATCTTCTTCTGTCTGGGCTTCTTCCACGGCCTGGGCGGGAGCGGCGGACCTGGCGGCATAATTGCTGGCGCCCCATACACCGGCGCCTACAGAAATTCCGAATACAGCCGCGAGGGCCAGCGCAAGAACCGCCTTTCCTTTGCCGCCTTCTTTACGGGATTTTTTCCCGGCTGGCTTACGGGGTCCGGCGCCGCCGGAAGCGTCCTGCGGATCAGAGCTGTCTGCCGTCCCGCTGCCGGATGTCTCCTGACGGGCGTCGCTGCCGCCGGTATAATAAAAGTTCTTCTGCTCCGTATCATAATAGGAATCGTCCTGATAAAACCGGTTGCCGGAGCTGCTGTACTGATAGCTGCCGTTGCCGGTCTCGCCGGTATCCGGACCGGTATAGCGGCCGCTGTCCCCTTCCGGCGCCTGCTCGTAGGCATATCTGCCCGCGTCAGAGGAGTTCCATTCGTTGTCTGAAGAGCCTGTATTTGTTCCGTTCGAATAATTTCTGTTCTCGTCCATGTTCCTACCACCTTTTCCGTTTTCTATATTGGTCTGCCCGCTGCCGCCTTTCTTTCCGGGGCAGCTTCGGCGACTGTCTTTTCTGTATTTGATAGTAGTGAGTATAGGCGGTAAATGTGTTTATTCTGTGTATAAAATGTGAGAAAAATATACTCTTCAGTCCTCTTCGATCAGCCAGATTTCCAGATAGTCGAATTCGATTTCCTCCACAAAAGCGTCCCGGGTGAACCGGGCCCGGGAATGGCGCTGAAAGTCCCGGACCGTCGAGTCCAGCCATACAGGGACCGCCAGATCCAGTTCGCCGCAGGCTGTCTCCAGCGCGCGGAATACCTTATGGGTTCTGGTATCCGCCGATCCGTCCTCTATGACAGTATCCCGGATCATACGGCTGTCCTTCCATTCTCTGACCCATAGTCTGAACATGCTTTTATTCCTCCTTAGCCGCTTACAGTTCGATTCCGTTCAGCAGGCACAGCCGCCTGGCGCTCTCCACGGAATCCCTGCCGGTCTTATTCTTGATCGGAGCGAATTCCCGCTCCCTGTCCACTTCATAGGGCAGGCAGGTGGGCAGGCTTCTGATCTGGTCGATCATCAGCAGCTCAAATTTATAGCCGTTGGGCTCCGCGGGAGTGACCGTCTCTCCTTCCGGTCCCATATAGGCGATCTTTTTCTCCACCACATGGACGGGGAAGGCCTCTTCCAGGGTCTTTTCCAGATCCCTGATCCGGAACAGATAGTTGAGGATGACGCCGTAGCTGTAGAGCAGGCTGCCTTTTTCATCGGCCGCGTCCAGCAGCTCATCGGTCATTTCATAATACTCGATAATGGCGGGATGCCCGTCCTGACGGCAGAGCACGCCGACCTTCTCGTCCCGGCTGTTCTTGCGGACCGCCTTGGCACCGCAGGCACAGTCCCGGTCGATCACGGCCCCGATAAAGCAGGGATCCGCGATCCGCTGCAGGACATTGTCGACACCAAAGACATTGAGCCAGCGGACGCCGGACGCCTTCAGCCTGTCCAGGATACCGGCCCGGTGCAGGGAGGAGAACCAGCCGCCGTTGCCGTTGGGCGACAGGGACATGCTGTCCATGGACTCCATATAGATCTTTCCCTGATAATCCGCGGCCGGCGCCATATCCTGGCGGAAAAAGGTCACCAGGTCCGGATCATAGCCGAAATAATCGTGGTCTTCCATAAAGCGGACGGTCTTGTCATGATTGCGGTCGCTGGTCATGATCAGGAAAGGAACGCCGCAGCCGGCAGCGGCCGTGACCTCCCGCAGGTTCTCCATCAGACGCTGCATGATGTAGACCGGCCTGGTGATCCCGATGTCATACATGCATTTGGGATCATCACTCCCCAGCCGGGTGCCCATGCCGCCGGCCAGCAGGACACAGGCCACCTGCCCGGCGCGGATGGCTTCCAGCCCTTTGCGGGTAAACTGTTCCCTTTCCGCCGCGATCTCTTCCAGAGAAAGGCCCTGCAGGGGTTCAATGGTCTTCCAGGTACCGGCCGCGCTTTTGCTGCCGATGCTGTCCAGGACGGACAGGTCCGCCGCCTCGATCTGGTCCAGCAGCTTTTTCCGGCCCTCCTCTGTCAGTCTTTCATAATAGTCCAGGACATGGGTCTGTCCATACCGTTCCAGTTTCTCAAACGCTTCTGTATAATTCATCAATATTTCCTCCGTCTCCGCGGGGCTTTCCGCTTCTTTGTATTGTGATCGTGTACCTGCCGGCCTGTCCCGGTCAGCAATAGACCTGGACAGCGGCAAACAGTCTGCCTTTCCGGGTCTTTCCGCCGGTCCCCCGGTATATAAATTTCCCCCGGCCCCGGACCGAGACCCGGTCTCCTTCCCGCAGGGGGTCTGCCGGGGACAGGACCAGCCTGCCGTTGACCGTGACCGCTTCCGCAAGGACCAGGTCCCTGGCCGTCCCCCGGGCCATCTTCCAGACCATGGCGATCACGGCGTCGATCCGCTCCGAAGCCACCGAACCGGTACGGTCTTCAAGCCGGGGCTGCAGTGTACAGGCGCCCGGCAGGCATTCGGCGGCCATGACGCTGGTATGGCGGACCCGGCACAGCTCTTCCCGGATAAAGGGGGCGATCTCCTTCATCACATAGACATAAGCTTCCGCGGGTCCCGTCAGGATGTCTCCGATCTGATCCCTTTCGATCCCCAGGTGCATGAGGGCGCCAAGAAAATCCCTGTGGGTCAGCTCGTCGGCGAACCTGGCGTTGAGCGGGGTGATCCGCAGGCAGGCAGCCACCTGCGGGTCCGCGGCCTCTGTCTCCATGAACCCTTCCCGGTCCATCCAGGCAGGCAGAAAGACCGCTGCCCGCCGGTCCGCGTCCTCCCGCCCGCCATACAGCAGGTACTCGGCGCCGCCCAGGCGGGGGCTGTCCGGATGTCCCTCCCGGGTCCGGACATAGTCATAAAAGACCGCCTGCTCCGAAGCGGACAGAAAAGCGGTATGGGTCATGTATCCCTGCCGGAAAGCCCGGTCCGACAGGTCCCGGAACCTGCCCTGCAGGAGCTGTTTCTCATCCATGTCTGTTTTCCTTTCCCGGGAATATTTCCCTGGATACTTCCTTCCGGTTCAGGGGCATTATATCATAAAACAGCGGGGCAGGTCTGCGCGGGTACAAAAAGAGGCACAGGAGGCGCCTGGATCCCCGGTCCCGGACAGAATGATTCTTTCGCTGGTCTTTTCGGGGAAACCGTGTAAAAATAATACAGGGCACCATGCCCCATCCCATCCAAACTCTCCCGTCTGTAAGCCTGTCTGATAAAGTCCTATGTATTTCCCCTGTTCCGACCGTATCAAAAATCTGAGAAAAGAAAAAGGACAGACCCAGAAACGGATCGCGTCCGTTCTGGGCCTGTCCCAAAGAGTCTATTGTGATTATGAAAACGGGACCGTCCGGATCCCGGTCCGGGTCCTGGTCTGTCTGGCCGTCTATTATGACGTCAGCCTGGATTACCTGTCCGGCGTCAGCAACATCCGTCGCAGCCGTCCTCTCCATTGAGCAGGGCGCAGTCCGCTTCCGCGGCCGCTGTATCCTCTCCGGCCGCTCCGGGTTCCGTAAAGGAGGTCATGACGCCCTGGGCCACCTTCATCATCAGGGCACACTCGATCCGCTTGCGGAAGAGCTTACATCCGTATTCGTAGGTACCGTGGATGTCGCCCGTGGCATGATAGGAATTGGCGGCGCAGCCGCCGGAGCAGTAGAGTCTGGCCCAGCAGTCCTCACATTCCGGCCGGGAATAGACGTTGCAGAGCTTGAATTCTTCCCGGATATCGGTCCGGGTCACCCCGTCCCAGATATTTCCCATCTTATATTCCGGATCATTGACGAACTGATGGCAGGGATAAAGGTCTCCCCATGCCGTCACGGCCATGTATTCCGTTCCGGAACCGCAGCCGGCGATCCGCTTGTAGATACAGGGGCCGTGCCGCAGGTCCAGCATATAGTGGTAGAAGGTAATGGGCCTTCCTTCCTTTTCCCTGCGCAGCATGTCCCGGGCCAGCAGCTCATACTGATCGAACAGGACCGGCAGGTCTTCTTCCGTCAGGGCGCTGGGACTGGCAGGATCGGTCACGACCGGTTCCATGGACAGCTCGGTAAAGCCCAGATCGTCCGCCATATGGAAAAGATCATTGGTAAAGTCTGTATTGAAATGGGTATAGGTGCCCCGCATGTAATAGCCCTGCCCCCCGCGGCGGCGGACAAATTCCCGGAATTTGGGGACAATGGTATCATAGCTGCCCTTCCCGGCACGGTCCACCCGGAAGCGGTCATTGACCTCTTTGCGTCCGTCCAGGCTCAGGACCACATTGTGGCATTCCCGGTTGGCCCAGTCGATGACTTCATCCGTGATCCCCACGCCATTGGTAGTCAGGGTAAAGCGGAAATTCTTGTTCTTTTCCTTTTCGATGCTTCTGGCATAGGCGACCAGGTCTTTGCATACCTGAAAATTGACCAGGGGCTCCCCGCCGAAGAAATCCACCTCCAGATTCCTGCGGCTGCCGGAATGCTCGACCAGGAAATCCAGGGCACGCTTACCGGTCTCAAAGGACATCAGCCCGTCCTGGCCCTTGAAATGGCCCTGGGAGGCAAAACAGTATTCACAGGACAGGTTGCAGGTATGGGCCACCAGCAGGCAGAGGGCCTTGACGACCGTCGAGCGCTGTTTGAGATCGAAGGCTTTGTCCCGGTAGCGGTCTTCGGTAAAGAGCTTCCCCATGGACCGCAGTTCCCGGATATCCTCCAGGATCTCCTCCGTATCCTGCCGCGTCACGCCCCTGTCTCTGTATTCCTCAAAGATCCTGTCGCAGGCGGCAGACTCCTCCATGCCCTGATCCAGATACGCGATCAGGTCATAGGAGGCATCGTCCGTTACATGGACGCTGCCGCTGTAAACATCCAGGACAATATTGTAACCGTTTAATTTGTATTGATGAATCATATATTCCCTTACCGGCGCCGCTGCCGACCGCCCGGCGCCGTTCTTTTTGCAGTGCATAAAACTGCCGGAATGCGCACAGCACTCCGGCAGCCTGATCTTACATGTCTGGACTGAACAGATGATGGATCATTCAGCGTCTTTGTTCTCGCAGGGCTGGTTGGCAACACCGCAGCTGGTCTTGCATGCGCTCTGGCAGGAAGTCTGGCACTCGCCGCAGCCGCCGTCAACAGCGCTCTGAGCCATATCACGTGTATCCAATGTCATAATGTGCTTCATACGATCGTCCTTCTTTCTGATTTATTGATGATAGCGGCCGGGGTTCAGGCCCGCCGCAGACTGCGGATCTCCTGTCCGCGCAGTCTTTCTCCACAGTTACGATAATAATACATAGACCCGCGCCTGTTTGTCAAGGTCATCGTCCGGGGCCCCCGACTGAGACCGCCTGATCCTGCAGCCGGAAGCTTCCAGGGACCGGATCCGGGACAGGACCCTGTCCGTGATCCGCTCTCCCGGCGCGCAGACCGGTATGCCCGGCGGGTAACAGTAGAGATATTCCCCGCAGATCCGTCCGGCTGCGGCAGCAAGGGGAACTGCCTCCATGTCCATCCGGACCGCCTGTCCCACCGGCAGGACCGTCTCCGGCGCCGGCAGAGGCGGTATGTCCTCTCCGGATCCCTCTGCCGGATCAGAAAACAGCCGCGGACTGCCTTCCAGTGCCAGCAGGGCCTCCAGCAGTCTCTGCAGGGCGGACGGGGCGTCAGCCGGCGAAGTCATGGCCAGGACACAGTCTCCCAGCGCCATCTCCGTTTCCAGCAGATAGCGGTCCCGCAGCAGCCGGGCCAGGGCCTGTCCGGTCATCTGTCCGGTCGGGCAGGCGATCAGAATTTTGCCGGGATCAAAAGCGTATACTGTGTCCCGGGACATCTGGCCGGCTTCCCTTCCCAGTATCCTGAACCGGCGGAGGGCGGCGGCACCTTCGTAAAAGGCGGAAAGACGCTGCTGCCAGCCGCGGAACAGGCTGTACCCTTCCGCTTCCAGCAGGCCTGTACAGGCGTCCAGGGAAGCCAGCAGGGGATAGGAAGGAGAAGAAGTCTCGAAAATATCCAGTTCCCGCTCCAGGGCCCCTGCGCTGATCCTGTCTCCCCGCAGATGCAGCCAGGCCGTCTGGGTCAGGGACGGCAGGGTCTTATGGGGGCTCTGGATGACCAGGTCCGCTCCGCGGGACAGGGCTCCCGCAGGGAATCCGGTCCCGGAGAAGAGTCCCAGATGGGCCCCGTGGGCCTCATCCACGATCAGGGGAATCTCATGGGCGTGGCAGTGGGCGGCTATGGCACCGATGTTTGACAGGACCCCCTCGTAAGTGGGGCTGGTCAGAATGACCGCCCGGATGGAAGGATCCGTCTGCAGCAGGCATCGGACCGCCTCCGGGGAAACACTGCCGCAGATCCGGTAATCCGGAACGGTCTCCGGCAGGATCCAGACTGCTTCCAGGCCGCACAGCTCTATGGCATGATATACCGATTTATGACAGTTGCGGGCCACGGCCACCCGGTCCCCATGCCGGAGGGCGGCCCGGATGCCTGCCAGGATGCCGCAGGTGCTGCCGCCCACCAGATAGCGGGTATAGTCCGCCCCATACAGGGCGGCGGTCCGGTCCATGGCTTCCTTCAGGATGCCCCGGGCATCATGCAGATCATCGGTCCCTTCCACCTCTGTCACATCCCATTCATAGGGCAGGCCGGGGCAGGGGCCGGGCCGGCGTTTATGGCCCGGCATGTGCAGGGGATAGATGCCGGATCCGCAGTATTGTCTGAGCCGCGCTTCAAGCCGGGACTGTGTCATGTCTTTATACCGTCCTTTCCATTGCCGGAAAACACCCGAACGTACAGAATCGTACAAAAAAGGGACCTGCCCGCCGGGCGTACGCTCCGGTCCGCAGGTCCCCGCATTCTCACGAAAAGAATATCAGGAAGTCACTCCTGTCTGTATTAAGCATCCAGCTGGGATGTGCAGTGAGGGCATCTGGTCGCTTCGATCGCGATCTCGCTCTTGCAGTAAGGGCACATCTTTGTTGTGGGAGCCGCTTCCTCTTCCGGCTTCTTGACGATGGCCGCTGCCTTGTTCATAGCCTTGATCACGCTGAACAGGACGAACGCGATCAGCAGGAAGTTGATCACAGCATTGATGAATTTACCGATGGCGATGTTGGAGTTGTTGACAGTGACCACGAAGCTGCTGAAATCAAATCCGCCGATCATGCCGATGATAGGGGTAATGATATCCTCTACCAGGGAAGTAACGATCGCTGTGAAAGCGCCGCCGATGATGATACCGACTGCCATATCCATGACATTGCCGCGGCTGATGAACTCTTTAAATTCGTTGATAAAACTCTTCATTTCTACATTCTCCTCTCATATGACTGCCGCCGCAGCGGCGATTCTGAAAAAAAGTTTATAGTTATTTTATAAACTCACTTCGTATCCTATTTTAACAGCAAATTTTGATACGTCAACAAATTTTCTCAGTGATTCCTATGATTTCGGAAACGTTTCCGAAGCCGTTCATCCCTGATTTCAGGGACTGTTTCAGATATGGACGGACCGGATCTTTTCGCAGACCTCCTGATACGTCCTTTCCAGGTCCGCATAATCCCGCCTGGCCCCTTCCAGCCAGCCGGCCCGGAGCATCTCTGTCAGCTCCGATACCCGGACGGTCAGCCGGCCCAGTCCCAGGGTCAGGCAGGTCCCCTTCAGGGCATGGGCCCTGCTGAAAGCCTCCTCTGTATCCCCCGCTGTCAGGGCTTTTCCCAGTTCCTCCATGGAAGGATCCTGCAGGAACATGCCCAGATAACGGACGATCCTTCTGTCATCCGGCATCCTGGTCAGAGCCTCCTGATAGCTGCCTCCGATTTCCTGATAAAACTGCTCCGGTCTCATGATCCACCTCCTGCAAAGGGCCGGTCCGGCCGGCTTTCCGGCCGCCTTAATAACCGTGATAGCTTTCGTAAATATGACTGCTGATGGCGTCCGCCTCCGAAGAGACCTGATAGTCTTCCTGGCTGTACAGGGAAGCGTGGAGCCATCTGATATTATCCGCCAGGGTATCCGGGATGATACAGGCCTGTTCACCGATATAATCCTCGGCCCTGTACTCCTCCACCGGCAGTCCGCCGGACTGGTCCAGTGAATAAAAAGGCGCTTTCAGAATCAGTCCTGCCATCTGCGTTTTTGTCAGAGAGCAGGCGGAACTGCCGATGACCGTTTTGGCCGCTTTGGCAAGTCCGAAGGGCCCCGCCTTTTTCAGCCGGTCCAGAATGGCCTTCATGACTTCCCGCTGGCGTTCCGTTCTGCGGTAATCGCTGCCGGCCGTATAACGGATCCTGGCAAAGGCCACGGCCTGGATGCCCGACAGATGCTGCTGGCCGGTATAGACCGGCTCATTATCAGTACCCAGTTCATATTCCATATCCTCCAGGTAGCTGTTCAGATAGCCGGCCTCCTCTTCGGTCACGCCGGTCTCCAGATCGATGCCTCCCAGACTGTCAATGGTATCAGCCAGGCCTTCAAAACCGATGGTGATAAAGCCGTCGATGTCCAGATCCAGATTGGTATTGAGCATGGAGACCGCCTGCTCCGGCCCGCCGTAGGCATAGGCCGAGTTGGCCTTGCCATAAGAACCGTCTCCCAGCTCCAGCCATGTATCCCTGTAAACAGAGATCAGTTTCATCTCTCCGGTCGACTTGTGAATGGAGCACAAAATCATGGTATCACTGCGGTTATCGCCGGCCATCAGATCCTGTTCCCTGGAATCCACGCCGAAAATGGCGATGGTGGTATAGTGGTCCATGATCCTGTCCGCGGCCGCCTGGCTGTTGACTTTGGGATTGATCCTGACGGATTCCAGGCCGCTCAGCAGAGAGGACATGATTCCGAAACCGCAGATCACAAGGACCAGCACAAAGACCAGCAGAAACCACAGCACGGGATGGGACCGTTTTTTCGAGGGATCCGGTCCCCCTTTCCGCCCCTGTGCCTTCGCGGCCCGGCTTTTGACGGAAGGGCTGCCGTTCCGGCCTGAAAAACTTTTCTGTCCGACGCGGTTCTTCCCGCCGCCGGACGGTCCGGCCGCCGGTTTTTGACTGCCTTTTTTCTTCTGCCTGTCATAGCCCCGCAGCTTATCCTGCTGCCGGGCATATTCCTCATAATCTTCCTCATCCCCATAGTCGGTCAGGTCATATTCATATTTTCTGTCTGACATAGGTATATCCGTCCTTTCCGCGGGTCACCGGGACCCGCACCCGAAACAGAATTGGTAAATATCTGTTTGCAATTATCTTCGTTCGAATATCTTTGTAATAATGCTTTGTAAAACATCTTTTCCGTACTTGCGCAGATATCGGCGTTTCTCCGCAGTGTGCAACATGCTAACAGGCTCCGTCAGATCCGCGGGTGCGGATTCTGTTAATTGCGGATTCTGTTGATCTTCTCCCTTTCTCTATTATAATCTGAAACCGGTCCTGTGCATAGGCACATCAAAAGCAGGATCCCCGAACCCCGGGGAAATGATAAAAAAGCGGCCCGGATCTCTCCGGGCCGCCGCGCGCTGTGAATCACGCATTAATCATATGCCTGCTCCTGGATCTCACCGGTCTTGGCATGAACTGTGACGCAGCCGGCATTGACTGTATCTTTTTCATGATCCGAGATACACAGGTAGACCAGGTAATAAGGGCTGTCCTTGCTGGGGTACTGGTAGACAAAGACATCATAGGTGTACTTGCTGCTCTTGCCTTCCACCGCCTGTCCGGGATAATGTCCCCAGTAATCCTCCGCCATGAGCATGGCGTCATTGGCTGTATAGGACCACTCCTCTTCCTTCTTTTCCTCTTCTTTTTTCTTTTCTTCTTCCTTCTTCTTCTCTTCGGCTTCTTTTTTGGCTTTTTCCTCTTCCGCCTTCTTCGCCTCTTCCGCCTCTTTTTTGGCCTTCTCTTCTTCTTCTTTTTTGGCCTTTTCTTCCTCTTCCTTCTTTGCCTCCTCTTCGGCTTCCTTCTTCGCCTGTTCCTCCGCTTTCTTCTCAGCTTCCTCCTCGGCCGCTTTCTTCGCCTCTTCTTCAGCCTTCGCGGCTTCTTCAGCGGCTTTGGCTTCCTCCTCGGCCTTCTGTCTGGCTGCCGCGCTCTCTTCATCCAGCCTGGCGGCCCGGTCCGCAACATCACTGTCGAATTCGTCATAATGCTCGGACAGCTTATAGGTACTGAGATTGATCAGGTATTCATTGCCCTTTTCGTCGGTGGCTGTATAGATCCGCCCGGCGGCGCACAGGTCTCCGTCCTCGTTGAGGAAAACAGGGGTCTCCTGCAGATTGTCATAACTGATATTGCGGGCCATGGCGTTCACGGCGTCCTCTTCCGATACCACTTCCCCTATATACTGATAATATCTGTCCAGATAGGCGGAGATCATGGCTTTCTTGATGTTGGCCGTAAATTCTTCCTCCGATATCTCCAGATACTTCAGGAGGTCCTCCCGGGTCAGGGCGGTCCGGTCCGAGACCCGGAGATTGTAGACCGTATAATCATCTTTCCGGCCCCCGTCTTCCTGCATGACCCGCTGGGTCACCAGTGACAGGATATCCTGGTCCCGCAGATTCCAGAAATAGGAAATGGATGTGCAGGCCGGCAGGCCTCCGGAGGATTCCTGGTCCTCCATATAGGATTCGGCATTGACCATGAAGTGTTTGAGGTCATCGTCAATGGCATTGTTGATCCGGGTGACCGCCGTACCGGTCAGGTCCACCTTGGGGATCCTGTAACTGTAACGGATCGTCTCCTTGCCGTCCGTGAAATCCATCGCTTCATAATAAGAGTCTACGACCAGATGCTCCAGGTCGACTGTCTGACTGGCAGCCGCGGCAGCCGTGGCAGCCTCCGCGGACCTGTCCGTGCTCCCTTTGTCAGGCAGGAAATATAAGAGGATCACGACCACTGCCGCAACACCGACGACAGCAGCGGCCGCTCCCAGGATTTTTAAAACGCCTCTTCTTGTCATATATTGAAACCTCTTTCCGGTATATCCATATTCATCTCCCGGCACGGCCGGGGTCTCTCCGGGAATTATGGCCGCAGGCCATATTTCCGGACAGTAACAATACTATACCAAAAAACCTGCCATAACAAAAGAGAAAAAAAGCCTCTGCCGGCACGGGCAGAGGGCTCATTCCTGCTCCTGCCCCCGATTCCTGTCCGTCCGTATTCCGGCTTCGCAGGAGGAACGCATCAGATTGGCGCCCCAGGCAGGATAAAATTCGATCGACAGGTGGATCCCGTCCGGCTGGTAATCGGCCTCCGGGTCTGTCAGCAGATCTGTATTGTCGATATAAAGGATATCATTGCGGGCACACATGTCCCGGACGGCCTCGTTGTAGGCGTCCACTTCCTCAAAAACAGGGTTTTCTTCCAGAGCCCATCCCACCGCCGGCAGGATGGAACTGAAACAGTAAGCCGCGTCCGGCGCGTATTCCCGCAGGATGGTCACCTCCTCCAGGACTTCGTCAGCATAGGATTCCGGTGTGGGCCAGATGCCGGTCAGGATATCATTGATCCCGAAGGCGATATAGACTTCTTCCGGCGCCAGCCTTTCAAATTCCTCCAGATGGTCCAGAATCTTCGTGATCACGGCGCCGTTATCGGCCAGCACCCGGTCTTCCTCCAGAAAGCCGTAGGCGGAAAATCCCACAAATCTGGAATCTCCCAGCAGGACATAATTTCTTTCCGCAAAGGCCTTCCAGACCCCGTCCCCCTCCAGGGAAAGCAGATATTCCTCCCTCTCTTTCTCTCTGAGCGCTTTGGCGGTCCGGGCGATCTTCTCCCGCGCGCTCTCCGCGGGCACTTCTGTCTCCGCGGTCTCCTGTGTATCTTCCTGTGCCGCCTGCTCTCCCGGCAGTTCGGGCGCAAAATAACTGTTATAACGGCGCAGAAGCGTACTCACGACCGTCATGAGCACGATCAGCAGCAGGATACAGGTATCCTGCCGGGTCCATTTTTTCTCCATTGACTATTGCCTCTTTTTCCTCCGCTACACAAGTATAAAGAACATGATGACCCCCAGCACCATCAGGATGCCCAGACAGGTCATGAGCAGAGCGAAGGAAAAGTTCATGACAATGGGATCGATGGCCCTGGCTGTCTCAAAACGCAGGGTAAAGAGCCTGCCCGCCTTCAGAGGCTGGTGTCCCCGTACTCTGGTCTCCCGCAGCAGGGTCTTGCGCAGCAGGACGACCAGGGCATCCAGCGATACGCACAGGGTCCTGCCGATGGTGGCCGCCAGCAGAAAGACGACCTGGGCATCGGGGACCAGGATTTTGTTCTCACCCGGAATGGCGGCAAGGTTCCCGAAAACGAAGGGGAAGACCTTCAGGAGCAGGGGCCTGTATACGGAATCCTCCAGATCAAAATGCCGGAACCATCGGTTGACATAATGTCCTCTGCGGATCAGGACTTTCCTGACAAAGAGCAGATAGACACAGGCGCCGATCAGCAGTGAGATGGCGCCGCCCTTGAGATTGATCAGGATAAAAGGCCTGAATTCCAGGATTTCATGGAAGCCGGTCACATAGGCGGCCAGCCGGTTCATGACGGCAGGCTGGCCCAGCAGGACCATGAACAGGGAAGAACCGCATACCGCGATGGCGGAAGCCGTATTCATACATCTGCTGTCTTTGTCGAATTCCGCCTGCTTTTCGGGATGCTTCTCAATAAATATACAGATAAAGAGCTTGAGCATGTAGGCAAAGGTGAGTCCGCCCGAGAAGAGGAAGATCCACTCGATGACGCCCAGCATGCCGCTGATATCGCCGCAGTATTCCCTGCCGGCCACGATGCCTTCATGCAGCATGGTCTTGCTGATATAGCCGTTGAAAAAGGGAACGCCGCTGATTCCCAGGGCCCCCAGGGCAAAGGCTGCCTTCAGGAAGGGTTTGTTCCTGCCCCAGCCGCGGATATCGTCCAGGGTCAGGGCCCCCAGATTCATGACGACCACGCCGGCGCACATGAACAGCGTCAGCTTGATCAGGGAATGGTTGACCATATGCAGTACCGTACCGCTGTAAGCCACGCCGGCTCCCTCCGCGTCGCCTGCCGCTGTCAGCAGGACATACATGGCAATCCCCACCAGGATAAAGCCGATCTGGGACATGGAGGAACAGGCCAGGGTCCGTTTGAGATTGACCGAGAACAGGGCCATCAGGGCGCCCAGGGCCATGGTAATCGTACCCAGGATCAGAACGATCCTGCCGAACATGGCGTCGCCCGCCAGGGCCTGCAGGGAGGTCATCAGGATGCCGTAGACGCCTACCTTGGTCAGAACGCCCGAAAGCAGGGCGGACCCGGGGGAAGGGGCAACGGGATGGGCCTTGGGCAGCCATACATGCACAGGGAACATACCGGCTTTGGCGCCGAAACCAAAGAGGATACAGACACCCGCGGTCCGCACCAGGACCGGGTCCTCCGCCCGGGCCGCGGCAGCGGCCAGATCTTCAAAGTCCAGGGTCCCCAGGCAGTGCTGCAGCAGGGCCAGCCCCATAAACAGGACCAGGCCGCCGATGACGGCAATGAACAGATAGGTATAAGCCGCCTTAATGGCTTCCGCCGTCTCCTCATGAATGACCCAGGTAAAGGAGGTGAAGGAGACGATCTCAAAAAAGACAAAGGCGGTCATCAGATCCGAAGAGAGCATGACGCCCTGGGTGGCGCCCAGCGTCACCAGGACAAAGAACCAGTAGCGGTTCAGACCTTCCCGCTCATGGGCGAAATATTCTCTGGCGAACAGGGTCGTACCGGCCCACATCAGGGAGGTCACAAGGCTGTAGACTGTATGCAGTCCCTGATTCTGCAGCCAGAGGCCTCCGTTGAGGATGCCCGTGATCTGCAGGCTGTGTTCGCCCCGGACCAGCAGGAGCGACAAAAGCAGCTCCAGAAAAGTGACCAGGATCACAAAAATATCCCTGGCATTCTCCTGCCGTCGTCCGATTCCATATGATACAAAGGCCATGAGAAAAGGCCCGAATACGATTGCAGCAATGAGCATAATCCTACTCCGTTCCGTTCATCCGGCAGCCCGCGGACGGGCTCCTTTATCAGATCCGGCCCGCGGCGATCTGCGCAAGGAAATGCATGACAGGCGCCGGAAAAAGGCCGAAAACAATGTTGACCAGGGTGAAGACTCCGATCGGGACCAGCATCCGCCAGTCCGGATCTGTGACAGCCGAATTGGCGTAATAGTCTTTGCCATGGGCCGGGAAAAAGGCCCTGACGCTGACGGTGATCGTATACATGGCGCAGAGGAAAGCCGACAGGATCAGCGCGCCGCAGCCCAGGGCTCCCTCCAGGGTCCCCGCCTCCGCGCCGGCCAGCAGCAGCTGCCATTTGGAAATAAAGCAGCAGAAAAAGGGAATGCCGGTCAGGGACAGGGCCCCCAGGGTGTAGCAGGTAAAGACAAACGGCATCCTGCGTCCCACACCGTTGACCTCATAAATATAGCGGTTCCCCGTGACATGCATGAAGGCGCCGGCACAGAGAAAGAGGCACATCTTGACGATCCCGTGGAAGAGCATATGAGCCATGCCGCCCAGCATGCCCTGGGAAGTCATCAGGGAGATCCCGAACAGCATATAGGACAGGTTGGAAACGGTCGAATAGGCAAGACGCCGTTTAAAATGCCGTTCCTTCAGGGCCATGGCGGCCGCGAAAAGCAGGGTGAACACCGCGGCAATGGTACACACGTGCTGGACCCATGTGCCGGCCAGCTGCTGGGGCCTGTAACAGTAATAGGTCAGCCGGATCACGGCAAAGACACCGGAGTTGACGACGGCCACCGCGTGCAGGAGGGCCGTGACGGGCGTCGGAGCCACAGAAGCGTCCGGAAGCCACTGATACAGGGGAAAGAGGGCCGCCTTGACACCGAAGCCGAAAAATCCCATGGGGAAGGCGACCAGCATCAGGCCGCCGCCGTCATTGATGTCGACGATCCCGCCGTAAAGAAAGTCCCCGCCATAGCCATACAGGGTAATCAGCACTACAGCCGTAAAGGCCAGAGAAGCTCCGCCGATGGTATAGACCGCGTATTTACGGCCGGCGTAGCGGCTCTCCGCGTTGCCGTAGTGGGTGACCAGGGGAATCGTGACCAGGGTCAGCATCTCAAAGAAAACATACATGGTCAGGATGTCCGCGGAAAAGGCCACGCCCAGGGTAATGCCGTAGGTCATGATAAAGAAGGAGAAGAAGGCAAAGGGCCTGTCGTCGTCCTCCATATAGCTGAAAGCGTAAATGGTGACCAGCGGCCACATCAGGGAGATCATGCCCGCGAAAAGGCAGGAAAGACCGTCCGCGCCAAAGGTAATGGAAAAACCGCTGGTGAAATTGTAGACCGTGACCGGATGCCCGCCGCAGCCCAGTATGGCGATCCAGACCAGCAGACTGGTGATGCAGACCAGGGCCTCACAATACAGGGGCAGGCCCCTTTTGGCCTGGACAGGATGGGTCAGCAGGAGCAGGCCTCCCAGCACCGGCAGCAGGACCGGCAGTAAAATAAAGACAGCGCTCAAGTTCATACCTCCCAATGCTTAGATTCCCAGGGCACCCAGGATCTGCAGGCCGAAAAGGCCCGCTGCCAGGGATACCGCGCAGAGGACTGCCATGGGAACGACCATCAGGCCCGAGGGCTCCGAAGACTGCAGGACAATGGGGTTGGCGTCCTCACCGGGGAAGAAGCCGTCGATCACCAGCGGGAACAGGTAGCCGGCGGTCAGCAGGGCCGAGATCAGAAGGACAGCCGGGGGCATAAAGGCCCAGAAACCGCTGCCGCCTTCTACGGCCGCCATGGCGATGACCCATTTGGACAGGAAACCGCCCATGGGAGGGATGCCGACCAGGGAAAGGGCCGACAGCATGATGCACCAGGTGGTACGGGGCATGGATTTTCCGATCCCCTTCAGCTGCCGTACATCCCGGATCCCCATCTTATAAATGAAGACGCCGGCCGTCAGGAAGAGACATCCCTTGGCGCAGAAATGGGCCATGACATGCAGGAGTCCGCCCTGCAGGCCCTGGGGCGTCAGTACGGACAGGGCCGTCATGATATAGGAGAGCTGGCTGACGCTGGAATAGGCCAGCCGTTTTTTCAGGTTCTTCTCCAGGAAGGCCATGGTGGATCCCATGAATACCGTCAGCATGGCAGCGCTCATCCAGATGTACTGGACAAAGGTACCGCGTACAAAATCCGCGCCGACCGTATAATAGACCATACGGATGACGGCCAGGATACCGGCTTTGACGATAATGCCCGAAAGCAGGGACGAGGCCGGGGCCGGGGCAATGGGATGGGCCGCCGGGAGCCAGCCGTGCATGGGATACATGCCCGCCTTGGTGCCGAAGCCGAAAATGGCCAGCAGGATCATGACCAGCAGGAGCTTTTCATGTCCGGCGGTCCGGACCGGGTCCAGGATGCCTTCCGGACGGAAGGTCTTATCCGCCACAGAATAATAATAGACAAAGAACACGCCCAGCAGGCCCATCAGGGCGCCGGCTACCGAATAGTAGAGATATTTCATGGCGGCCGCGACGGCTTCCCTGGACATTTCATGCAGGACCAGGGGCATGGAGGACAGCGTGGCGAACTCGAAACAGCAGTAGACGGTCAGCATGTTGCCGGAACCGCAGACTCCGATCATGGCGCCCAGGGACAGGAACAGAAAACCGAAGAAGACCTCGGGCCGCTCTTCCATCTTCATATACTCAAAGGCGTAAAAGACGACACAGGTATACAGGATCAGGACCGCCAGCAGGAAAAGCCTGCCGATCCCGTCCAGGGCAAAATATACCGTGGCATTCTCCGTGAACCGCAGAACAGTGACAGGCGCCGCGAGCCGCATGGCGGCCAGCGCCAGAAGATCTGTCAGGAGCATGACGGCCGCGTAGCGGCGGTTCCTGGATCTGTCATCGGAAGCGGGCAGGGCTGAAGCCAGGATGCCGGCCGCCGCCGGAAATAAACATGTGATGATCAAAAGCATTTTTCCTTCCTCCTGTCAGCTGAACATCAGAAAGCCTTTTTGTATCAGATCCGTGATGACCCAGGAAAAAAGTCCCAGGAACAGGTTGCAGGCCGTCAGTATGACAGCTGCCGTATTATAGTCCAGGCTGTGATGCCCTCTTTCGCGGACCCTGAGGTAATCGCTGCCGTACACCGTGTAGATCCGGATGACGGTATGGATAAAATAAAACGCGTTCAGCAGGGAACTGACCGCCAGGATCAGCATGACCAGGATGACCTTCCGGAAGCTCCCGGTCCCGACCGCGGCGGTAGCGAACAGGAGCTTGGATGAGAATCCCGCGAAAATGGGGATGCCGACCATGGAAAGGGATCCGACTGTAAAGAAGATACCGGAATTGGGATCACGCAGGCCCGAACCCTGCAGTCTGGAGAAGAGGAGGCTGTCTCCCGATACCTCCGCCAGCCTGGGGGTCGTTATGAACAGGAGGGATTTGGTCACGGCGTGGCAGTAAATATGGAATACCGCCGCCGAGAATCCGGCCATACCGCCGATCCCGATGCCCATATAGATATAGCCGATCTGGGCCGCCGAGGAAAAGGCCACCATCCGGTTGATGTTGTTGGCCCGCAGGGCCGAAACGGAGCCGAAGACCATACCGCACAGTCCCAGGACAAAGAGGATCTTGGAAACCGGCAGCGCCTGGATCACATCCAGGCCGATGGCCCTCCAGTAGATCTTGATCAGCAGGAATATATAGCCTTTGGATACGAGGGATGACAGAACGGAAGCGGAGGTCGGCGTAGCCCATCCGTAGGTATCCGGCATCCAGAAGTGGAAGGGGAACAGACCGCTCTTGATGGCCAGCCCGATGGTCAGGATTCCGACGGCCAGGGAAATGACCGGTATATTGGCCGGATCCGCAGCCAGCTCCGTCAGGGCCGCCTTCATGTTCATCATCAGCAGATGGCCCGTGATGTCATAGAGCAGGACAACGCCCAGCAGGAAAAGACCTGACCCCAGCAGATTCAGGATCATATAGCGGACCGCGGCCAGGGTGGTCCTTCCGATCTCACGGACGATCAGGATGCCGCAGCTGGTCAGGGTCATGATCTCCAGGAATACATATCCGGAAAAAATATCGTTGGTCCAGACCAGGGACAGCAGGGCTGCCGTCATCAGATTGATCAGGGTAAAATACAGATTGATCTTGCTGTTGTCCAGATCCATGGACAGGAAACGCCAGCCGCCCAGGACCGAACAGAGCATGACGATCATGAACAGGAAAGCCGTCAGGCCTTCCAGTACGCCGGCCCGGATCTCATTGCCCCAGGGAGCGGGGAACTCGCCCATGCTGTAGGTAAAGGACTGGCCGGACGCTATGGTATACCAGAGCACGGTCCCGCAGAGAATGATCAGGACACATTCATAGATAATGGTATAATATTTGGCTGCCCGGCCCCGCAGCATCATACAGAGGGGACCGGAAAACAGGCTGAACACAATTGTGAACAGGGGAAAATTACAGATAAAGTTCAAAACAGATTCTCCTTGCTCCTCAGCGGTCTTCGATCTGGTGTTTGGACAGGGCGTAAATATCGTCCAGATTCAGCGTATGATAACGCCGGTACAGCCGGATGGTCAGGGACAGCATGACCGCCGTGACCGAGACCGAAACAACGATGCCGGTCAGGACAAGGCCTGCCGGAACAGGATTGATATATGCTTCCATATCCGTGACCCCGTTGGTGATGATCGGGGCTTTGCGCCCGCTGATATAGCCCATGGAAGCCAGAAAGAGAAAGACGCCGGTATCCATGATATTCATACCGATCAGCTTTTTGATCAGATTTCTCTGGAACAGCAGCGTAGTAAAGCCGATCCCGAACAGAATGATCGCTGCCGCTTCTTCGTAATTTATCAATAATGTCTCAAGCACCGCCTATATTCCCCCTTCTGATCAGACTGTAGAAACCGAACATGGTCCCCGCGACGACAAGGCCGACCGCGATATCCAGCGGCAGGATCAGGCCGCCGCTGAGAATGGCGCCGGGAACCCCTTTGGGGATATGGTTCTCCAGGCCGTTGGCGCCGGTAAAGAATACGTAGCCCTTTGCGAAACTATAGAACATGAGGGACAGGAAAGTCATCCACATGGAGACCCGCAGGGGCAGAAAACTGTCGACCCGGTCAAAGCCGAAGGCGGCCGCCGTGATGATCAGTCCGGTTCCCATGACCGCCCCGCCGGAGAAACCGCCGCCGGGCGAATTCTGACCGTTGAGCAGGATATAGATTCCGTAGACAAAGATACAGGGCAGCAGGATCTTGCCCATGGTCCGTATGATGGTATCCCGTTCCAGACTGTAATAACGGTCGCTCAGGACCGTGTAGTAATCCTCGTATTCCGACCGCATATTCTTATGGTCGACCCGCAGCAGGATCATGACGCAGATCAGGGCGGTAAAGAGGACGTGGGATTCTCCCAGGGTATCGAAAGCACGGTAGTCCAGGATCATACCGGAAACAATGTTGACGGCGCCGGTCTCCTCCAGACCGCGCTCCACATAACGTTCCACCACTTCATCCGCCCGGACATTCTCCTCCCCGTAACGGGGAAGCATGGCCACTGTGTAGAGCAGGACACCGATCAGCAGGATGCAGCTGATGACAGCCACGATATGATAGATCAGATAGAAGCCCTTCTGCTCCGCCTCCAGGGTGCGTTCATAGCCGGGGCGCTCCTCCATTTCCCGGACCAGTTCCATCCGCTGCTTTTTAATGGTCTCTCTGGGCTGGTCATAGATTTCGGAAGCGTCATCCAGGATCCGGTCCATCACGTCTGTCCGGCCCATGACCCATTTTTTAAATCTCTTTCTCATGTCCGCTCCCTTCCGTCCTCAGTCTCCTCTTCCCGGGCATCCTCCTTCTCGGCGTCGATCTTTTTCAGGGTCGCCATAAAAAGGATTCCGGAGACGCCGGCGCCGACAGCCGCTTCCGTGATCGCCAGGTCCGGCGATTCCATCAGCACCCAGAGGACGCACATGATCGAGCTGTAGGACATGAAGATAATGACCGCCTTGAGCAGGCCCCTGGTCAGATTGACGCTGACCGCGCATACGATCAGCAGGACCAGCATGATGATCTTGAATATTTCTGTCATATAAGTCATTTAAGTCTCCTCCGTGTCTCCGCGCCTTCTGCGCAGCTTCAGATAAGAGGAAAGTTCCGGATTGGTAAAATATTCGATCTGCCCCATGAAGTGGGTGGAGACCGGGGATGTGCACCACATAAAAGCCGCGACCGCGATCAGCTTGAACAGGTCCATGCCAAAGCCGGCGCTGATCATCAGAGCCACCAGAACTGACATCAGGCCCATGGTATCCCCAATGCCCGCGGCATGCAGACGGTTCATGATATAGCCGAAATTAAACACGCCCAGTACGGCGCAGATAAAGGAACACAGACCGACGATCATAAAGACAGCCGTTAATACAAATCTGATCCATTCCATGGGGGTCCCTGTCATTGCCCGCCTCCTTTCGGAACTTTGGTGAATCCGCTTCCGGATCCGGCACTGCCGCTCCGGCTGCCGTTCCGAACATCCTTCCTGACACCGTTTCTGATACTGTCCTCCCGCGGACGTGTATCTGCCGCGGCCGGCGTCCGGCCGGTCTGCCGCCGCCATGCCTCCCGCGCCCGGGGCGCCTCCTCAGCCTCTCTGCCGGCATATACCGGACCGGGGTCATCCGGCTCTTCGTACGGATCGCGGGCGGCAGCCCTGCGGACCGCTTTCGGGCGGGCCTTTTTTCTGCCGTTCAGGGGCCTGCGGCCGGGTTTCGCCGGAATATAGGTGGAAGCGTAGATCAGGACCGAAACAAAGCTGATCATGGCATAGATCAGGGCCACGTCCACCAGGTATCCCTCATCCAGATACCGGGACAGGATCACGATACAGCATATGATCATAGTGCCGATCATATTGACAGAAAGGATCCGGTCCGTGATCCGGGGACCGATGACCGACCTGACCAGCATAACGCCGATCAGAATGGCAAAGATGATCAGAGAGCCCATATAAAGTATGTTATAAGCAGTCTCTATTGACATACGGTTACCTCAGCTTTCTGAGGATCCTGACAAAGGAGGAATCCTCAATCCCTTCCGCGAATTCCGGAATCAGACAATGGACAGCGAAATGATTCTTTTTATGAAAGACTGTATAGGTCCCGGGGGTCAGGGTGATCGAATTGGCCAGCAGGACATTGACAAAGCTGCTGGTGAATTCGGAATCGAATTCTACGATGACCGGATCAGGCTGTCTTCCCCGGCTGATCAGCAGATCCATGACAGAAGCCGAAGCCTTGATGATCTCCCAGATCAGATTCAGAAAGTACAGGGCCAGAACGGCGGCATTTGTAATGATGGCCGCGTCTGTAGACGGTCTCCAGCCCAGGACCCGCATGGAAAAAAGTGAGACCAGGGCCGAAACGGCAATACCGAACAGGATGATCTCAAGGGTGATCCTGCCGTTCAGAATGATCCAGAGTATAAAAAGCAGTACGGGCATTGTCTTCCTCCAGTGAAACAATCAATAATCGTCACAAGTTTAACACTTTGAGGCCTTCTTTTCAATAAAAGGCCGCCCGGCTCTCATTCGAAAGCACGGGCGGCAGGCAGTTATTCTTCGTTTGTCAGACCTGTTTTACTGACTCTGTGCAGGAAATACATGACCGCGATGGTCAGCGCCACACCGAAGAGCAGGCAGATGACCGGGTTCTGTACAAAGCCGGCCACTACATACGTGATGAAGGAGATGGCGGCCGCTGTCAGCGCGTAAGGCATCTGGGTCGAAACATGGGCGATATGGTTGCACTGGGCGCCCGCCGACGACATGATGGTCGTATCGGAAATGGGTGAGCAGTGGTCACCGCACACAGCGCCGGCCATACAGGCGGATACGCAGATGATGCCCATGACACCGCCCGCTTCCAGCGGGAATACCTTGAGGGTGATGGGAATCAGGATGCCGAAGGTACCCCAGGAAGTGCCGGTCGCGAAGGAAAGCAGGCAGGCAATAATAAAGATGACCGCGGGCAGCAGAGACTGGATGCTGGCCGCGCTGTTGGAAACAATACCAGCCACATATTCCGCCGCGCCCAGGGAATCCGTCATACTCTTCAGGGTCCAGGCCAGGATCAGGATCATGATCGCCGGTACCATGGCCTTGAAGCCCTCTGTCAGACAGTCCATGCTGTCCTTGAAATTCAGGATGCCGCGGACCCAGTATACGGCCAGGGTGATGACCAGGGCCATGAAAGAACCAAGGACCAGGCCGACCGAAGCGTCGGAATCCGCGAAAGAATTGACAAAGCCGTTGCCCTCAAAGAAGCCGCCGGTATAGATCATGCCGATGACGCAGCAGATGACCAGGGAAGCGATCGGCAGGACCAGATCGATGACAGTACCTTTGCCGATGGGAGCCTCGTCAGCTTCGGAAGGCTTGTGTTCCACTGTGAACAGGTCATTGTGCTTAATGGCGTTTTCCTCATGCTTTGCCATGGGGCCGTAATCGATCCGCAGGACTGTAATGGAGATGATCATGACCAGGGTCAGCAGGGCATAATAGTTATAGGGGATGGCCCGGATAAAGAGCATCAGGCCGTTGGTCCCTTCCGGCGCGAAACCGGAAACAGCCGCCGCCCAGGAGGAGATCGGCGCGATGATGCAGACGGGCGCCGCCGTAGCGTCGATCAGATAGGCCAGTTTGGCCCTGGAAATGTTATGTCTGTCTGTGACAGGCCGCATGACGCTGCCGACGGTCAGGCAGTTGAAATAGTCATCAATAAAGATCAGGACACCCAGTGCCATGGTCGCCAGCTGGGCGCCCACACGGGTCCTGATATGTTTGGAAGCCCACTGGCCGAACGCCGCGGAACCGCCCGCCTTGTTCATCAGCTGGACCATGATGCCCAGGAAGACCAGGAAGATCAGGATGCCGACATTGTAAGCGTCCGTCAGCTGGGCGATCATGCCCTCCTGGAAAATATGGGTCAGGGTGCCTACAAAACTGAAACCGGAATAAAAGAGACCGCCGACAACGACACCGATGAACAGAGAGCTGTAGACCTCCTTGGTGATCAGTGCCAGGGCGATCGCGATGATCGGCGGCAGCAGTGCCCAAAATGTACCATACATAGTGTTATTTCCCCCTTCTCAAGTAAGATTAAAAAGCCTGCGCGGGCCTTTTCAGACCGCACAGGCTTTATTATACGATATTTTTCTGTGGGAAAAAACAAAAAAATCCCAAAAAGAATGCATATATATGCTCACCGGTCCATCAGTTCCATAAAGTATTCGATGGCTTTTCCGGCACCGTTACGCTCGTTGGAATCCGTCACATAATCCGCCTGCTCCCTGACTTCGGGGGCCGCGTTGGCCATGGCCGCGCCGAAAGCGGCCCTGCGGATCATATCCAGATCATTGCCGTCATCCCCGCAGGCCATGGTCCTTGCGGGATCCACGTCCAGCAGCCGCGCCAGTGTCAGGATTCCCAGCCCTTTGGCAGCTGTCCGGTTGGTGATCTCCAGGTTATGGACTCCGCCGGATACCACATTCAGGTCTCCCATGGCCTTAAGAGGCTCCCGCAGGGACTCTTTCAGGGCTGCGCCCCCGTCATTCAGGAAGAAATCCACGGTCATTTTGCAGACACGTCCGGAATGCTGCCGTACAAACTCCTTCAGGTCGGGTACGAAACGCCGGTCCGAACGCAGGTAGGCCGCCATGGCCGGGGCGATCCCGATCTGTCCGATGGCTTCATAGCCCCAGGCGGGCATGGTCCCATGCCCCTCGACCATACAGTCGGGGATCACATGATACCCCTCCAGAAAATCCAGGATCTTCAGGACCGTCTCATCCGCCAGCATATCTTCATGGATGGGATGCCAGAGGCCCCCGGCAAAGTCATCGATCCGGTAGATGGCCGCGCCATTGGCTGTGACCGCGTAATGGATTCCCCTGATCTCCATCAGGGCAGCGGGGAGCCCTCCGAAGGGACGGCCCGTGACCGGCACGATGCAGTAGCCGGCCGCAATGGCCTTTTCCAGAGACCGCCGGGTCTCCGGCCGCAGCACTTTATCGGGATCCAGCAGTGTTCCGTCCAGGTCCAGGCCGATGATCCCTCTGTATTTCTTTTCCAGCATGCCGTCTCTTCCTTATCTGTCATAGCCGGGCTGACGGAAATCTCCGTCCACCGTCAGTTTTTCCCGCATCTCTTCTGTCACATTACCGGTGTTGGTTCCTTTCAGGACATCCGATGTATATTCGCAGTAATCATACAGATAATCCCATTGCTCCGCCAGTTCCGGGTCGGACCGGTGGTCCGGCAGGTCGAACTCGTCCATCAGCCAGTTGCCCAGCCATGTGGACAGCTTGATCCCGCCGTCCCGGTTCAGATGGTCGCCGCGGTCCTGGGAATCTTTGGACCAGTCGATTCCGATCTCTTTCCAGTTCATATTGAAATCAATATATTTGAGGCCGTACTCATCTGCCAGCATCTGGATACCATTATGCTTGTAGGTATTATAGTTGACCGGGGCCGGGACACTGTAGAGGACCACCTCCACGCCTTCCCTTTCGCAGAGATTCATAATAGCTTTGAAAAAGCGCTTGTTCCGGGTCGTGACCTGGTCCGCCTCCTTTGTCTCGATCATGTAGTCTTCGGGTCCTTCATAGACGCCGATGCAGTTGTTGACCACATAGCCCTTGAAATAAGCCCGGACCCCCTTCTGGTTGGCAAAGCTCTTCCACATATTGTGGTAGCGCAGGCCATAGAAGTAATAATAGATATTCTCCGCCACCAGGGACTGGTAGTCCTGGTCAAAGTCCAGACGGTAGAGCAGGCCTGTCTCCAGCAGAACGACCTTGGGCTTCTGCTTCTGAAAAGCTGTCCGCAGGGTCGTATAGCATTCCGGCAGCCGCATGCCGTCACAGCCGCAGTTAAAGCTGGTGATTCCCTGATCATGCCACAGTTCCATGGGGATGATGGCGGAAAGGCTTTCGGAGTCTCCCACATTCAGTACATCCAGTGTACCCTCCTCCTCCAGGGAAAGCTGGGCAAACCGGGCTGTACGGTCCTGGATCCAGCCGGACGGGAACCAGTAACCGGGGTCAAAGACCTTATTGGTGATCTGCAGCAGCACGACCAGAATAACCAGGAACAAAGCCACCCTGCCGATCGATTTAATTGTATTCTTCATATTCACCTCAGAATCCCGCGTAGATCAGGTCTACCGGCATAAAGCCGGCGCCGTACGCGCCGAAATACAGGATCGCCATGATCAGTGCGTAATAGACCGCCCAGCGGACAGGTGTCCTGGCAGTCTGGATCTTTTCCATGACCGGAACACCTTTCTCACGATAATGGCCCACGACTGCGACTACGATCACACCGGCCACGACCGCCATATAATCCGCGGCCTGCAGGCTGATATTGTCCGGGTTGAGGAAAATCTCCGCAAGGGTATGATCGGGATGGAAGCCCCTGAAAATACTGGCGAACATGTGCAGGGCCTTGGTCATGGTCTCCGCCCTGAAGAAGAGCTCACCGATAAAGATCACGATCCATGTCTTGAACCGCAGCAGCAGGTGATACCAGCGGGCATCCGTATTGATCCCGTGGGCTTTGGCAAATTCCTGCCAGGGGGGACTGATGGCCACTTCCGCCAGCAGGATCACAAAATAATAAAAACCGTAGAAAAGATAGGTCCAGCGGGGACCGTGCCAGATACCCGTTGCCAGCCAGACCGGCAGCAGGGCCATGGCGGAAGTACCGACCATGGAGGCATACTTGCCGTATTTCTTTCTGGCGGTCTTGCTCCAGTTCTTGACCGGTTTGGAAACGGTCACCGGATAGAACAGGTAATTCTTGAACCAGGTGCCCAGGGACATATGCCATCTGCGCCAGAACTCGCCGGAGCTCTCGGCCGCGAAGGGCTGGTTGAAGTTCTCCGGCAGCCGGACATCGAACATTCTGGCGCTGCCGATGACGATATCAATGGATCCGGAAAATTCCATATACAGCTGGACCGTATAGGCGATGGCGCTGAAGATGATCAGATATCCGTGAAAACTCCGGTAATTGTCGAAGATCATATCGACCACCTTGGCCAGACGGTCCGCCACGATCATTTTCTTGAAAAGTCCCCAGAGGATCCTGCAGAAGCCTTCCGAAATATTGGTCAGCCGCAGGGGATTCCCCTTCCACAGCTGATCTGCCGTATCGGTATAACGGGCAATGGGTCCCTCCATCAGCTGGGGGAAGAATGCCAGGAACAGGGCCAGTTTGGCCAGGTTCCGCTCCACGGGGATCCTGTCCCAGTACACATCCGCCAGATAGCCGATGGCCTCCATGGAATAGAAGGAAATACCGATCGGGAAAAAGGTCTTAATGGCGGGAATGGTGATCGAAGTCCCCAGCACGCTGAACAGACTGTTCAGGTTGCCTACCGTCCAGGTCAGATACTGGGCGTAGAAAAGAACTGCCAGGATCAGCAGGATGCCCAGCTGCAGGACATGCCGCTTCTTATCCTGGAACTGCTTTTTCAGTTCCTTTTTCTGTGTCTTATCCGCGCCGGCCAGGGCTTCCCTGCCCGCCGCGTCTGTTGAAAAAATCCACAGGCCGAACCAGTGGGTGGCCGCGGTCAGGCCTGCCAGGACCAGAAAGAGCATTCTGCTCATGACAAAGAAATAAGCATAACTGGCCGCAAGCAGTGTATAGGGCCTGAATTTTCTGGGCGTCAGCTGATACAGCAGCAGCACTGCCGGCAGGAATACCAGCAGGTATAGATTTGTATGATATCCCATGTTACCTCCGTTATCAGAGCCTGCCGCGGTTGAGGTCGCAGGTCTCCATCATTTCTCTGGCGCAGAAGAGTCCGTCCCTGTCGGAATACAGGAGGATCTCCGGCAGCTCATGGCTGAGGAACAGGGCCATGCCTTCTGTCACGCAGTAAGCGCCGGCTCTTTCAAAGACCAGTACATCCCCCTTCTGGGGCTGGTCCAGTTCCAGGTCCCTGCAGAGAATGTCATTCACGGTACACAGGGAGCCGCAGACCGTCCACTGGCTGACCGGCCATTCTTTTCTGTTTTCTTCACTGCCTCTGAGCAGGGTTATAAAGGGCTTGTACATGCCCTTGATCTGGCCGTCATAACCGATCTGGTGGATGCCGCCGTCGGTGATGATCCAGCCGGTCCCGTCCGAGACCTTCTGGTCCAGGATCGCAGTCATGTAGTAACCGCAGCAGGCCGAAAGGGCCCGTCCCATTTCAATATTGACCCGGCCTTTCCAGGTCATGGCGCGGGTCATCTCCGCGAAAGCCGTCAGATTCTCATCCCGGGTCGTGACTTCCTTGACGGGATCGAAATAAGGGACCGCGAAACCGGTGCCGTATTCCAGATGGGTCACGCCGCAGCCGGCTTCCTGCAGGGAAAGCAGGAAGGAATCCAGCATATCCAGTTCCTTCTGATGGCGCCGGAGCGTCTTCTTCATGGTACCGGAGAAGAAATGGATGCCTTCGACCGTCAGATAAGGCAGGTCTCTCGCTTCCATGACAAGTCCGCGGACCGTATCCGCGTCCATGCCGAACTGGTTGCCGCTGGTCAGGCGGGGATAGACGCGCAGCTCTGTCTCATGGGCGGCCGCCCAGGCTGCCAGCTGGCGGAACTGATCCGGTGACTCCGCTGTATACAGAGCGCCGTTTCCCGCGTAAGCCAGGATCTCCTCCAGATCCGCTTCCTTCTTCAGGACACCGGAAATGAAGAGCTTTTCAGGCGCGAGGCCCAGGTCACGGCAGATCCTGAATTCGCCCATGGAGCACACTTCGATCCTGTCCACAAAGGAGGCCATGGCCCTTGTAATAAAAGAATTGGCCTTCATGGAATAATTCAGGCCGATCTCTCCGCCCAGGCAGCGCCGGAACCTGTCGGTCTCCGCCTGCAGGGCGTCGATATCAAATAGATAAGAAGGTGTTTTTCTCTCTCTGATGATGCCTTCCAGCACCTTTCGCATTCTGTCTGTCATGAAATCCCCTGTTCCTTTCTGAGGGCTGCCCGGTCGATCTTGCCGTTCTTATTGAGGGGCATGGTGTCCAGTTTCACAAATTTATTGGGTACCATATAGACAGGAATCCTGCTCTTTAATACGGTACGGATCGTTTTACTGTCCGTATCGCCCGTGTAGAAGGCATAGATCCTGCTCTTATTCTGGTCATAGATGCAGACGGCTCTGGAAACACCTTCCACATTGCCCAGATGGGTCTCGATCTCTTCCAGCTCGATCCTGTGTCCCATATGCTTGATCTGGAAGTCGGCGCGGCCCGCGAAGTAAAGCTGGCCGTCCTCTCCCCTGTAGGCCACATCGCCGGTCCTGTAGATCGGACGGCTGTCCGGGCCTGCGGCGGGATACATGATGAAATGTTTGGCGGTCTGTTCCGGATTATGATAATAGCCCGAACCCAGGGATTCGCCGGCTACGCAGATCTCTCCGCTCTTTCCGGTCTCCGTAACAGGCTGCAGGGATTCATCCAGCAGGAAGACCTCACGTCCGGGGAAGGCTTCGCCGATCGGAATCTTCTCCGTCTTCTCAAAGATCCTGTCGATCCGGTAATAGTTGGAATTGCAGGTGATCTCGGAAGGTCCGTACAGATTGACGAATTCCGCTTCCGGCAGGGCCTTCTGCCACATGGTCAGGTGGCGGACCGGCATGACCTCACCGCTGAACATGACGATCCGCAGCTGGTCGGGGATCCGGTAGCCGAAGCCCTTCAGGCCGGATACCAGACACAGGGCGGATACAGCCCAGATCAGGACCGTCACATGGCGGTCACAGATATAGTCCAGCAGGACCGGCGGCGTGGAGAAATAGGTCCGGGGAATCAGTACCAGGCCCGCTCCCGTGAAGAAAGAGGAGTAAATATCCTTGACAGATACGTCAAAGTCAAAGGGCGCCTGATTGCCAATGATGTCCTTTTCGCTGATCTCAAAGATTTCCGTAAAGTGACCGATGAAATCAATGACCGCGCCATGGCTGATGATGATTCCCTTGGGATCTCCGGTGGATCCGGATGTGAATACACCGTAGAGGATATCATCTCTGCCGCTCTGCTCCCGGACCCTGTCCAGGGCCGCGAATTCCTCTTCCGTTCCCTGATGTTCCACAGTCGCGTCCAGATCCAGGATCTGTCCCGCAAAGCCTGCGGCCAGCAGTGTTTCCTTCATTTCCTCAGAGACGATCACCAGCGCGGGATCCAGCACCCGCAGGATCCTGGCGATCCGTTCCGCCGGCTGCTCCGGGTTGATGCTGACATAAAAGCCGCCGCTGTATACGACGCCGATCATGGCCGCCAGTGTACGCACGCCTTTTTCGGCAAAGACCGCCACCGGCCTGCCGGCAGGCACCAGCCCGGTCATTGCCGCGCCGGCGTTTCTTGCCATTTCCACAAAAGCAGGATATGTCATAAAAGTATCGACGTCGGATACACCTCTGTCCGCCGCCGCGCCTGCCGCTGTTTTCTCCAGATATTCCAATACATTTTTATACATACAGACTCCTGTCTCCGGCCTGCTCCGGATTCCGGAAGGGCCTGGCCGGACCATGTCGACAATCTCTGTTTAAAACAGATTCCTACAGAAAAACTATCATTCCCGCTCTGCTATTATATTGATAATTATTATATTTATAATAAAGAAGAGCATCGGTACTATACCCCGACAGCAGTCTTTTGTCAATCCTGAACTCCCTAAAAATAAACAAGTAAATAAACAAGTTGTTGCAATTGTCGCAATAATCATGACTATAGTATTGGATTTAGTTCATTTTGCAAGTGTGAATCATCTGTGAATACAGGCCAAAACTGTTTTCACTGTCCGCGGAATCGTACTATAATAAGGTTCTCAGAATAAGGTTCTCAGGAAGGGAAGGCAGTCTGTCTTCCCTCTGTTCCGCGCCGGAAGGCGCCCTGTCATACACAGAAAGTTAAAAAGGAGATTTTCCATGAATCTGATAAATACAGACAAGAACACAGCCGCCTCCGCCACAAACATTTCCGCCGGCGATCCCGGCTACGGCAACGATACCAGGATGACCATGAACCGGATCACATCCGAATCCGTCAGGATCATCCAGGACCATAATTCCTATGTCATTATCAGCGCCGAAGACAGCACCTGGCAGATCGTAAATCCGACGGGCCGGGACCGGGCCGAAGACCTGCTGGCCTCCGGCAGGGGCGCGGGTGAATCCGGCAAGGACTACGCCAGACGCCTGGGAATCTCGCCTCAGGAGCTGTCCATGTTCAAGGCGCATGCCTCCAATTTCCGTGTGCCCGGCCGGGACGTGGTCCTCAAGGTCATTCTGGGCACCTGCCCCATCCCGGACGAGCAGGCTGTGGAACATATCCTGATGGAACTGCATCATCCGGGTCTGTTCACTTCCACCTACAGCCTGCCGGAGAACCGGCGCAATGAAGCCCTGCGCTGTATCTTTGCCTGGCTGCGGGAGCACGAGTGCGGAGACAGCATCCTGTTCGCCTCCTTTGTCCTGCGGGAGCTGGGACTGGCGGACCTGCATGTTAAAAACGCGGATTACAGCGTTTTTGACAGCTGGAAAGAAACTGCGCAGGCAGATGCCTTCCTTTCGGAATGCAGGAACCGGATCTCTCTGGTCTCCTACTGCGATTTCAGCAATAAAAGAGCGGATTTCCGGGCCGCCTTTATCAAACGGGAAGGACTGGAGGACAAAGCCTTACCTTATATATATGACCAGCTGTATTACAAAGGCGATCAGACCTGCTCGGTCAATGTCATCCAGGATTTTTTCGGCCGTATGACCCGGCCCCGCAGCCGCAGCGCCCGGGATACCATCATCGAGATGGGCATCAAAATGGGCTGCAGCCTGGAGGATATCAACCTGATGCTGCTGGAAGCCAATTATGCCCTGCTCTATCCCAGGAGCTTCTTCCCCTTTGATGTGATCGCCCTGAGCCGGATCCGTCCTGACGAAAACTGACGCGCCCGGACTGACACGCCGGAAAGCTGCCTGTTAACAAATCCCGTATCAGGCCGGCCGCCCGTGTCTGATAGACTTGAATAACAGAGAAAGGCCCGGAAAACGGGCCTGCATGGAGGTTTACATTGATAAAGATTGATTCCAGTTTACATACAATTCCCTATAACAGCTCCAACCGGGGCATGGAAGCGGGCGCCGCTTATCCGGAGGAGGACAGCGGCCTGATTCCCGATGATGAGGATATCTTTGACGATCCCGCATCAGAAACGGCAGAGACGCCGTCTCCGTTTTCCCGCCGGACCGTCCTGCCCGACCCTCCCCTGGAGGAGACACTGCCGGCTTTCGGAGGCTATATCCGCAGCGCCGCCGATGAGGGCGGCTATCCTACCATTGATTTTCTGGTCCGGACAGATGATGAAGCGTCCGGCGTACTGGACCGTTATTTCCGGGCCATGGACCGCATGACCCTGGACAGCTACGGCAGCTTTTCCTGCCTGCGCTACAGCGGCGCGGACGGAAAACCGCGGCGGGAAGGAAGCTTTACCTGTTTCCGGTTCAGCCGCCCCCGAAACGCCAGGTCCCTGCGGGAGACCCTCCTGTCCGGCGTCCGCCTGGACAGCCGTCAGATCCTGATCCGCCTGCTGGAGCAGATCCTGCGATTCCAGGAAGCTGTCCGCCTTTACGGGCCTTTTGAGACTGACACCGGCAGGGTCCTGTCCCTGTCCTGTCTGTCACTGGATACCGTTTACTGCAGCATGAAAGGCAGAAAGCTGGAGCATATATCCATCCTGCCCCTGCGCTGCCTGCCCGGCAGCTATGATTATCCTGCCGAGCTGCCCAGAGAAGCCGGACGGCGCAGCTGTACGGAAAAGACCGATGTGTACGCGGCAGCGTGTATCGCCGCCGAGATCGCCAACTGGACGCCGGACGGCGTCCGCATGAAATCCCTGCCGTCCTCCTGCGCCGGCCTGCTGACAGAATGCCTGTCTCCCTTCCCGGAGCTGCGGCCCGCCGCGGCCTCTGTCCTGGACGCTCTGCGGGCGCCGGAAGAAGGCGGCGCGGTTTCCGTCCCCTCCGGCAGCAGCTGGCTGCAGTCCCTGCGCCAGGGCGTCAACAAGATCGCCGGCGCAGCCAGGGACGCCATGAGCGCGGATCCCGATACGGAGGATCCGGAGGAAAACAGGCGCAGGCCCCGGCCGGAAAGGGATGAAGATCAATGATCACGATTGAAGACTCCTATCAATATACAGACAGAGGCGGACGGCCTGACAATCAGGACGCCTGCCTGATCCTGACCGCGGACAGCTTTCCGGGGACCCGGTCCACCATCGGGATCCAGGCTGTCCTGGATGGTGTCTCCTCCTCCAACGGGAAGGAGGCCTCCCGGCAGGGCCTGCAGGCGGCCTACGGCCCTCTGGCGGGACTGCTGGCTTCTGCCATGGACCTGGCGGAAGCGGACCGCCTGACCAAGGAATCCTACATCCGCCAGTATCTGTCGGAAGCGGTCCGGCGGGCGGATTCCGCCCTGCGGGCCCTCCCCGGGGACTGCGCCTCCACGATCAGCATTGCTGTTGTATTCGACGATATGCTGTACAGCTGCAACCTGGGGGATTCTCCTGTCCTTCTGGTCCGGCATCCCGATACGGAACCGGAGATCCTGGCCTGCTATGAGGCCCACAATGAAGCCGGCCTGCAGGTCAGCAGGGGACTCATGTCCGCGGAGGAAGCCGCGGTCTCCCCTCTTAAGAACCATCTTCTGTACTCGCTGGGCGGGGCCGAACCCTGGCCGGCAGACAGGATTCCCTTCTTCTCCGCCCCCCTGGATTCCAACAGCCTCCTGCTGGTCGGCAGTGACGGCGCTCTGTCGGTCCTTACGGCCGCGCGCCTGGCTTCCCTGGTCAGGGGATGCCGGTCCATGCAGCAGCTGACGGAACGTCTTTATGAAGATGTCCGGGCCGCAGGCGGCGAGGATAATTTTACACTGATGGCTTCCAGGATCCTGGTAAGCTGAAATGAGGTGCCATGACGGAAGGAATTTTCAGATACAGCCAAGATAAAGTCCATTACAGAGATTACCCCTATGAGGGAACGCCCATCGAAGGCTATAATTCTTCCCCCACCAAGGAGGTCCTGCGGATCCGTTTCACGGAAGAACTGCCTCCGGGTCTGCCTTTTGTGAACGGCGTCAGCTACTGTCTCAAGATCATAACTGTCTGCCGTTCCAGAAGCATGCTGCCGGCCAACCGCGATTACTGGGACGCCGCCGGATTCCCGGGCAGCCATCTGATGCACAGCATCGCCCTGGATGAGACCGGGGACCGGATCGCTTCCCAGCTGGCACAGACCGGCCAGATCGATCCCCGCATGGCGGAACGCAAATTCATGATTCTGGAGCCTGACGGAGCCAGCCTGCATGACCTGATCGACAGGTCCCGCAGCGCGGATACCGGCCTGATCAGTATCCGGACCTTCCCCATCCTGCGCCGGCTGGACTATCTGGACCAGATCTGCGAAGGACTGCTGGAGCTCTACAGCGCTCCTGCCGCGGGAGGGAGCAGGATCGTGGCATACCGTGACCTGAAAGAGGAAAATGTCGTGATCCTGCCCGGAGACAAAGACCACCCGGCGGACCTGGTGCAGCTGATCGACTTTGCCACGATCCGTCTGGAGGATTCCGAGGGAAGCAGCACCAATTCGACCTATCGCAGCCATTTCTCGGAATCCAATACCGCGCCGGAAGATGTGATCCCGCCCGGCGATCCCGCAATCCCTTACTATGAAGTACCCGGCCAGGACGAAAAGACCGATGTGTTCGGCCTGGGCATGATCCTGGGCAGCCTGTTTACCAACTGCCGTCCCCTGCGGCGCTGGTTCCGCAAGTACAGCATGGAACAGGGCGGCCAGGAAGGTCTCTGGCAGAAGGCCTATGAATCCGTGATCTCCCGCTATCAGTTCCGTGACCATCACTGGCTGGAAGCCGAACTGTCCGGTATCCTGCTCTGGGAACCTGCCGTCAGCCTGGAAGTCCTGGGCGGACTCCAGCGCCTGTTCCGCCAGTCCAGCAGCCTCTGGCCCGACAGAAGGCCTTCCGTAGCGGCTTTCCGGGCCCGCCTGCGGGAACTGCGGGCACTGGTCGAAGAAAAGGAGCCCCTCCCGCAGGAAACCGCCGCGGCCGCGATTCCTGCCGGCAGTCAGGAACAGACGGAAGAAGACAGCGCGTATTTTACAGTCCTGCTGATCAATACGTCCGTCCCCGGCTCCTGGCTGTCTTCGTACGCGGCAGCTGCCAGAAATTTCTGGGAAGACCAGCGGACAGCCCTGATCGAGGCCGGGATAAAGAATCCCGTCCTTTATGTCGGCATGATCCGCTACTGGGATGCCCTGATGCCGGACGCGGCCTGCGCGGACCTGCCCCGTCCCCTGACCGTATGGCCCATTGATAAATTTACAGACAGTATCCTGCCCTCCATCCCGCTGCGGCCGGCGCTGAGCAATTCTCCGGAAGGCCTCTGTCAGGCCATGCGCCATCTGCAGACTTACTGTGAGGAAAAAAATCCTGTTTTTACAGGTACTGTCTGTTTTCTGACACCTGATATGCCCTCCGCGTCTTTCCTGTCCAGATCACGGTTCATGGAACTGCTGGATGAGTGCAGCCGCATGGAGATCGAACGCAGCGGCCAGCCGCTGCAGGCCGTCGCCTATACAGCCGTGCCCGATCCTTCGGCAGACTGGTATGATCCCTGTACCCTGCAGGGCGTGCCCGCTTCCGGCAGAGACAGCGGCGGGCTCCCGTCCGGTATGGCAGACCACGGTTTTACCGCGGCGGGTCCTGTAGACGCACCTCTCTTCCGGGACACCGGCTTCCGGTCAGCCCGTGACCTGTCTCCCGCTCCGCCCCTGGACGCCCGGTGCACCGGGGAAGCGCCTGTGTCCGGCCTTTCCGCTGCCATGGATATGCCGGCTGAGGAGTCCGCGGTCCGCGCGGAAGATCCTCTCCGTCTGGAGAACGGTTTTTATGTCGGTGCCGGCGCCCTGTACTGGGAGGACGGAGACGGGCAGCCTGTCTACGTCATGCAGCGGCGTAAAAAGTCCCTTTGACAGGCCCGGCCTGTCTCTTCTGACTGTTTTAGAAAAGGAGTGACCTCTGATGTCTGATTCCAGGGATAGCCTCCGCAGGCTCAAGCAATTATCCGGCAGGGTCTCCCTGTTCGAATTTTTTATGGCCATCTTTCTGCTGGCCCTGTATATCATGAAACCGGAAATTCTTTCCCCCCTGACAGAACACCTGTCAGACAGCTCTTTCCTGCCGGTCATGACGGCGCTGCTGCTGTTCTTTCCCTTTCTGTGGGCCGGCCTGACGGTCCTGTCCCACCGTGAAGAAATGTCGGATGACTATGACGATGAGGAAGACGCGGCATATGAAGAAGAGGAAGGGGACGAAGAATCTTCCCCGGAGCATACCGGAGACAGCTTCGTGCCTGCCCCCTTTCAGGAAGACGCTTTCGGGAATCTGTCTTTCCTGCGGGTCCAGAAGCTGTCGGACCGGGCCAGTATCAGTGCCCGGGACCGGGTCCTCTTTCTGCGGGCGCCGGGCCGTTTTAAAATCCTTACGGATACCGCCGTTCCGGATTCCGCGGTGATCATAGAATATAAGGACCGTAAGGTCACCATCCTGGCCGCCAGGACCATCGAACTGCGTCCGGGCGTCCCCCTGGTCCTGTTCAGCAGGAGCACCGCGGGAACCAGGATCCCCCAGTACGCGCTGACCTATGTCATGAGAAGGGAGGCGGACCATGCTTAAAGCAGGTACCTGTATCTGTCCGAAATGCGGTAAAATATTTGAAATGGCCTATTATTACAACGCCCCTTCCGCGACCGGCGCTGTACTTCACTATTCTGATAAACATAAGGGCTACTGGATCGAACCCTATTTTCCCGGCAATCCCCGGCGAACGGCAGACCCGGGCTTTTCCCTCCGGATCATCAGCGGGCCCTCTCCCGAGGCGGAGGGCATGCCCCATTCCATCCGGGTCCTGCGTGCCGGTCCGGACGGATCACGGCAGGAACTGATGATGAAGCATTCCTGCCCGGAATGCGCGACCAATACCGTCCTATATAAAAATTACGGGGCCTTTCCCCTTTATGTGATCGCCCTGGCCGGTCTGACCGAGACCGGGAAAAGCGCCTGGCTGACAGCGATCTCCAATCCTTCCAACCTGGCCCGCCTGTCGGACGCGGGCTTTCCCTGCCGGATCGAACCTGCTTCTTTCCACGGCAGCCGGTCACCGGCGGAATCCACAGCTGCCGGCAGCCTGGGCAAGACCACTTACCTGATCATCCGGGACCGGGATAACCGGGGCCTGGCGGGGGTACTGCTGCGGGACTTTTCCGGAGAGCTTTTCGCCCCCTCTGACAGGAGCCCGTCGGAAACCGGCCGGTCTGACGGCCTGTGGCAGGAATATTCCGATGACTGGGCCCTTTTCGCGCGTCAGGGCAGCCAGTACAGCGGTCCCGACCTGTTCTTCATCGTGGATAACGCCATGCGGCAGGATAACAAAAGCGACCAGGAAACAGCCGCTTTCAACGCGCTGCGTTCCAATACCGATCTGGCGGGCAGGCCCATCGGCCTGATCCTGACCCATGTGGACCAGCTGATGGAGCAGGAGCCGGCGGATCCGGCAGATCCTACCGGCTGTGTACCCCTGATCAGCCGCAGGACCTTCCCTCAGGGGACCGGCTACCGGCCGTCCCAGATGAACGCCCGGCTGGCCCTGGAGCACTATCTGGTCACCCGTACCCATTCCCTGGGACGCTATCTGGACGGCCAGACCGGTTTCCGCGGCTTCATGGTCAAATCCTGTGAAAAAGAAGGCGGCATTCAGAATTTTGACCTGGATCCTCTGGTCTGGGCACTGAACACACTGGGTATATTCCCGCTGCCCGACACACAGACTGATCAAGCATAAGAGGAAAGAATAAGAATTATGATTCATGAAATAATCTACGCAAACAGAGAGCGGGGCTATGACCTTTATGAGCAGAGTCCGGAATTTCCCGAACAGTATCTGCCGGAGATCCGCAGGATCTGCGGTTCCCTGTCCTCTACCGCTTCCGCCGGTCCCAGGGATACAGCGCTGCGGTATTCCCCTCTGGATGTCGAGTACAGCCTGTTCACGGTCCTCTTCACCCAGTCCGGCGGAAACCGGCAGGAAACCGGCATGAGGCCCGGGCCCACTATATAGGCGTCAGCTTCCTGGCGGACCGCCAGGATACGGATCTGCTCCTGCGGGAATGCAGCACTTACCTGCCACTCCTGACGCAGACCGCCCTGCGGGACCTGCGCGCCGGGACCGGCAGCCTGCCTCTCCGGGAATCCGCCGCCCTTCTGCAGGCCGCGGACGGGGATCCCGCGCCGGCCATGTCCCCCCCTCCCGCGGAGGTACTGGAGGATCAGATGGAAACTGCCCTTTGGATGGCGGCCGCTTACACATCCGGTCATATCAGCCAGGGCCAGGTACTGATCATCCCCGGTCCGGATACACCGCCGGTCCCGGATCTGCTGTCCAGGATCCTGCCTTTCATCCCGGAAGACAACCGGCGCAGGCTGAGCTTCCATACAGACCTGCAGGCCGCGTCTGAAGGTGTCGGCTGTATCCTGAAATTCTGCACCGCGTCCGGATTTCTGAATATGAAGGAAAACGGGTTCGAAGGCGGCGAGAGAACACCTGTCAGCCACTGGCTGAACGGGCACCTGACCGCTTACGATCCTGCCGCCCTGCAGGCCGCCGAGTCACTGGAAAGAGCCTCCGGGGCGGACCTGACCGATCCTTCCCTGTTCGACAGAGCCTGCAGGGGACTTCCTCTGAAGAAAGCCCTCGAGAAACAATCCGGAGGCAGAGATTCCTCCGACAGGAACAGGCATAAAAAAGTGAAAGACCCCGCGAATATGAATGATATGAAAAAGACAGCTTCCCCCGGCAGGTCTCCTGCCCTCCTGATTACCCAAATACTGCTTTCGGCAGGCCTTCTGGCTGCCCTGTTCCTCGGTGCCAGGTGGCTGATCCGTCTGGTACCCGAAAAAGGAGGCCAGTACCTGGTCATTTCCGTGGCGGATATCCGCACCCTGACCCTCTGCGCAGTCTGCCTTCTGGCCGGTTTTCTGCTGGGACTCCTGGCTGCCGGCATCGTCCGCTTCCTGAACCGGTAAACTGAAAACAGAAACCATGCAGGACAGGTTCCTGCACCGAAGCAGCTCCGCCCCGGAGCTGCTTTATTTTTTACTTGACGGAACCGGAAGATGATTGTATCCTATGTTTAACCTATTAAACAGATAGGAATACTATTTTCTCGTGCCGGGAGGATGACCTCATGTGTGAACTTTTTGGATATTCCGGCTCCGCACCGGGCAGGCTCAACGACCTGCTGACAGAATTCTTTTCCCACAGCTGCGCCCACCCTGACGGATGGGGCCTGGCGGTCCCGGACGGCGGCCATATGGAAATAGAAAAAGAGCCCCTGCAGGCTTCCCGCAGTGAGTATCTGCGGGAACGGCTGCGGGAGCCCGTCATCAGCGTGCTGCTGCTGGCCCATATCCGCTACGCCACCATCGGCAATGTGGAGCGGCGCAACTGCCATCCTTTTACCGGTTTTGACAATACCGGCCGACAATGGACCCTGGTCCACAACGGTACCATCTTTGATTATCCGGCCATATATCCGTATTCTTCCCTGCAGAAAGGAGATACGGACAGCGAACGGATCCTCCTGTATATTCTGGATCTGGTCAATACGGAAACAGCCAGGAGAGGCAGACCACTGAC
>ONRU01000151.1 GCA_900320325.1 uncultured Lachnospiraceae bacterium | reverse complement strand
TGACTTGTAACGTACCTCCTTATGCCAGCGGGTCTGATGGCGGCGGAGGTATTATTTTCTTTCGGGATACAAATTTCCGATTCCTGCTTTTGGGTTTTTCCCGTCGGATCGTTGGAATTCCCGAATTGTTCTGTTCCTTTTACACGGCAGCCTTACATCTTGTTTGGGATCCCCGTATAAAAAAACATTTATTCCCGCCTGATTCAGTGCCTCCAGAATATGCTTTATATCTTTATTGATATCCTGAGCTTCATCAACGAATATTGCCGCACAATATTCTGCAAAATGATTCAAGAGTTTCTTGCGAAGTTCTTTTATTGCCTTCGTATCTCCGCTTTTTTGATAAGCTACCCATTTTGCTTTCTCAGGTATCAACGTATAATGAAGAACATTCCCATTTTCAAGTTCTGATAATTTAGTCCGTTTAAATACTTGATCATTAGGAAGCTCAATAACCGATAGCTGCTCAAAATGCTTCCGGTATAGGAAATAATAAAACGGAGCAATCAGTTCCTGATAAAGAAATGAATGAATCGTGCTGATCTTTATATTGTTTGGCACCGTTCCCAGTAAATAATAAGCAACTTTGATGGCGTGGTTCAAACAGAAAGGATATGAATAAAACCGTAATGGCAATGTTCACATACCATTGACATCATCATGGCAAAACCTTTTTTCTAAATGATTAACAGACCTCTATGATAATTGTCCCTTTAGGGTCTGTCATTACATATAAAGTTCGGTCTGTGAGTCAAAGGGGACGGTTCTGAAAAACTCATTGCGTGCAATGAGTTTTTCAGAACCGTCCCTCTTGACTCATTTTTATCTCATCCGGCGGACTCCTCAGCCCGCCGCTTTCTTCACCTTCCAGCTTGCCGCTTCGCGGCGCTCGCTGATAAAGTTCCGGTAGATTCCTTCCTCCTTCATCAGATTCTGATGGGTTCCCTGCTGAACGATCCTGCCGTGATCCACGACCAGGATCTGGTCGGCGTGCTCCACGGTCTTGAGTCTGTGGGCGATCATGATGACGGTCTTTTCGGCCGTCAGGGCCTGGATGGCCTGCATGAGGTCATTTTCATTTTCGGGGTCCACGTTGGCAGTAGCCTCGTCCAGGAAAATGACCGGAGCGTCCTTCATCATGGCTCTGGCGATGGAAATGCGCTGCTTTTCACCGCCGGACAGACTGGCGCCGCCCTCTCCGATCACTGTCTCATAGCCATCCGGAAGGGCCTGGATAAAGTCGTGGCAGCAGGCCTTTTTTGCCGCCTCGATCACCTTCTCCATGGGAGCCTGGGGCTGACCGAAACGGATATTATTGGCGATGGTGTCGTGGAAGAGGTAGACGTTCTGGAAGACGAAGGAATAGTTTTCCATCAGGGAATCCATGTCGTAGTCCCTGACGTCTCTTCCTCCCAGGGTCACGGTTCCGGCATCGGTGTCCCAGAACCTGGCCAGCAGGTTGACAAGGGTGGTCTTGCCGCCTCCGGAAGGTCCCACGATGGCCGTCGTGGTCTTCTCCGGTATGTGCATGGTGACCCCGTCAATGACTTTTCGTTTCTCATAGGAGAATTCCACATCCTGCGCATGCAGATTCCTGTTCTCCGGCCGGATCTCCTCTCCGGTGATGTCCATCTGGGGTGTATCCAGGATCTCCTGCGCTCTGGTCACGCTGGCATCCACCACCCGCAAAAGCGCGGAGTAATTGCCGGCTGTCTCCAGGCTGGCGTTGACGATGAAAGCCGAGATCACCATGACAACTGCCGTGAGGGCGTCCATGGTCCCCCTGCAGTAAAAGAAGCAGGACAAGGCCACCATGCAGACACCGGTCAGCTTGGCCAGAAAGCTCTGGACCGTCATACGGGGGATCAGGGTCATCTCCATATCGGTGTTGACTTTGACATTGGCGGAAATGGCGTCGTTGAGCTCCCTGCTCTTGGCGCCGGTCAGGTGATAGGCCTTGACCTCCGCCATGCCCTGCAGGTATTCCAGCACCTTCTCGACCAGGCGCTCATCGGAATCGACTTTGCGGCCTGCAAGAGTTCCGGCCGCCTGCTGCAGGAAACGGTTGGCGAACAGAAAAAGGCCGAACCCGGCCAATAAGACCAGGGCGATCCGCCAGTCAAAGAAAAAGAGCATGACAATGATCAGGGAAGTCGTCAGCAGTCCCTCGCAGACCATCATGATCACGCGGGTGGCCACATTTTCCAGGCTTTCCATCACATTGGTGGTGACCGAAGTGATCTGTCCCAAAGACTTCTCGTTAAAATATCCCATGGGCAGATAGCGCATGTGCTCGGCGATCTCGATGCGCTTTTTGGCACAGGTGTCGTAACCGCCTTCCGTCTGCAGCATCATGCTCTTCGCCTTGATCAGGCCGGAACCGACGATGGAAAGCACCATGATGCCCAAAGCAAGCAGGATATCCCGGCTGGTCACGCTGCCCCGCAGCAGGGCACGCACCATGCAGGCAATGGCAGGGATCTTGAGGGCCTCGCAGAAGGCCTGCAGTACGCCCAGAAGGATAGACTGATGGAATCTCCTGCGGTTCTCCTCTCCGCAGAATGCAAAAAACCGGCTGATGATCTTAACCATTATCCTTCACCTCCATATGGGCCTTCCACATCTTCTCATAGAGGTCATGATGCGCAAGAAGCTCCTCGTGGGTCCCTTCTTCATGGATCCTGCCGTCTTTCACCACATAGATCCTGTCTGCGTCCACGACCGTACTGAGTCGGTGTGCGATGACGATCAGAGTCTTCCCTTCCGTGAGC
>ONRU01000020.1 GCA_900320325.1 uncultured Lachnospiraceae bacterium | reverse complement strand
CTGGCCGGCCTGTGTATCGTGTTTGAGAAATCCTACAATGTCGGGGATACCATCCAGGCAGGTGATTTCAAGGGAACGGTGATGGAGATCGGCGTCAGATCGACAAAGCTGGTCAACAGTACCCATGATATTAAGATCATCAATAATCATGAGATCGGCAGTATCATCAATTACAGCAAGCTGACCACAGTCTATAAGGCCAGGATCAGTATTCCGGTTACTGTATCTGTCGACGCGCTGCAAGATCTGTTCGAAAAAGAACTGCCGCTGGTCAGGGAGATCAACCCCCATATCATCAGCGGCCCGAAATTTGAAGGGATAGAAGAATTCGAGGATGACAGAATGATCATCTGCTTTTCTGTGGAAGGTCCGGAAGAGTATATGGGCAGTATCAAAAGAGACCTGCATCAGGCACTGCAGTCCATGGCGGAGCGCGGACTCCTGCGGTACGCCCAGTCCAATAAATAGCGAGGTCAACCTGGAAGGAGGGACTGGGCAATACCGGGAAAACGATACGGATTTGTAAGGCGTCTGCCGTGTACAGGCTTTCAGAAATGGGCCCTGTCTCTGTATTTGAGGTATTCCGGATGCTGCTGACTTAATGTATCCCAGAGTTTCCAGGCTCTTTGCATCAGATTGCTGTCCTTCAGGAACAGGGCCGCGTTGTAGCAGGAGACTGCCAGCTGATGGGCCGCGGAGAGCGTATCCGACGCGTCGTAAAGCTGTTCTCTGGCTTCGATCCCTGCAAGGTAGAGCCGGGCAGCCTCTTCTGTCTCTCCGAGTTTTTTCTTTACACTCGCCAGCTTTTCACAGCCGCCGGCATAGTGGTCCAGGAAAAAAGGAGAAGCTGTGGTTTTCTTATTCTTTGTGAACAGATCCAGGGCCTGTCCGTAGCGGGCGGATGCCTCCGGAAGATTCCCCAGCATCTTGTATATGTCCCCTGTCTTGGACAGGCTTACGCCGTAGTCGTCCCGCGACTGCGGCGTTCTCAGTTCCGCTGCCAGGACCCGGTCCATTTCCAGCGCTTCCCCATAGTATTTCTGTGCCAGGTCCGGATCTTTGCGGTCCTTGTGGATGTTGCCCAGTTTGGTCAGGATGACGGAGAGATCACGGCGGGCACCGGGAGAGGAAGCCTCTTTCTCCAGTTCCTCCCGGATTTTTTCCGCTTTGCTGTAGTATGATTCCGCGCCGGCCGGATCCTTCTGTTCTCTGCGCAGATCGCCCAGGTGTTCATAGCTGACGGACAGATCCCGCCGTACCCGCCGCGTTCCGATCTCCCTGGCCTGCCGTTCATAGATCCGGCAGGATTTAATAAAACAGTCTTCGGCCGCGGCGTACTCCTTCTGCTTCCGGTACAGGCTTCCCAGACGGTTCAGAAGAAGGGCCCGGTCGCGTTCCTGTTCCCGGATGCCGACTTCTTCCAGAAGCCGGTCCGTGAATGTCAGGGCCTGCCGGGCTGTCCCGACCGCGTCCGGTATTTTTCCGGCTTCGCGCTGTATATCCGACAGCTTCAGCAGGGATTTGAAATACAGGGTTCCGAAACCCTTATGGGCGTCCGGATCATGGTCCTTTGTATATGCCCGGAGATACTGGGCTGCCAGAGTCTCCTGCCATTGCATGGCCTTCTGCAGATCGTATGGCACCCCGTCTCCATGCAGGTACATATCCGCCAGCTTCTCCGTCGCTTCCATACACGGGTCCTCCGCTTCGGCGGCGGCACGGATCAGTTTCAGGGCTTTTTCATAGTTTGTTTCCACATCGATGCCGTTCAGATAGGCCAGGCCGATAAAGAAGCGGTGCTGGGGAGAACCGTCATTCTCTTTTTTGGCGATCCGGTTCAGTGCCCGCAGAAAAACACTGTCCAGCTGCGGCCGGCGGTGCTCATTCCGCAGGCGGCAGATCTTCCGGTACCGGAACTCACCATGCCGCCGCAGCTTTTTTGTGTTGATCCGCCAGTCTTTTCCTTCTTCCCCGTCTTCCGGCTCATACATCTCGACAGGAACGATCGCGAATTTACTGTCTTTCTTTACCCGGTCCCGCGCCATGGGATATTCCACCCGCATTACATAATTGCCGTCCTCTTCCAGATGCGGTGTGACGGCCATGGCGAACAGGGAGCTCTTCTCAAAGGCGTCCGCGATGGCTTCGTTGAAGCCCTCACCGGGGACCAGAAATTCGTCAAACCAGATGGCGATATTCTCATATGCCTCATTTTCGTGAATCAGCCGCATCAGGCGGCGGGCGTGACGGCGGTCCTTCTTGCGGTAGCTGAGGAATACATAGGCGTCAAAGGCGTTCCGGACCTTCTCGGCCAGTTCGTCCCCGATCAGAACCGCGTGCAGGAAGGTGGCCAGGACCTCTTCATAGGGAGTCGCGGTGGGATCCGCGGCATATTTGGAGACGACCTGAATCTTGGCGCAGATGTTGCTGAATTTATAGCCCAGCCCGTTTTCCAGCATAATGGGCAGGATGGGCATATGCTTCTCCAGGGCCAGGGGCAGCTCTGTGTTCCGGGCCCGGTTTTCCTCATAGAGAAAACGGGAGGTGACAGCGAAGACCACCAGCTGCATTTCGTCCAGGACTTCTTCCAGTTCCCGCCGGTCCGGCGCGGCGGCCGGATCTGTGTCATACCAGACCGCGCAGTTGACATGGCGGAGTATGTCTTCGGGAATCAGGGGAAATGCCAGATCAAAGTCATCCGGATGGCAGGAAAAATATACACGGGGTTTTCCCTCCGGACTGCTCATACCGTTTGTGATATACCGAAGTTCCATAGGCGCCTCCTCTCCGGGCATTTGCGGGTCAGTCCAGACGATAGATCCGGAGTCCGTCGAACTTTTTAAGGAGTTTCAGCATGCTGTTGAAGGGTTTCCAGTCTTTATCCTGATCCGCTTCAGGAAGTGACAGATAGTGCTCATGGATATCTTCCCTGGAAACATTGCCGTCCATTGCCAGCTTATGGCAGCGCATCTGCTCGCGCAGGGCCCGGCGTGTCTGTTTTTCTTCCGCCGCGTCACAGGACAGGGGAACCGTTTCGTAGTCAGTGCCGTATACCCATCCCATCATCTGATGGTCGCGGATCCACCGTTCGTGCTCCATCGGCGCGAACACGGCAGCCTGTTCCGGAGTGAATTCCCGAACCATCTCATATCCCACCGGCTTATCGGTGTAGAAACAGTTGATGGCGTCCAGATAACGGCTGAAATTCTTGGCCCGGCCCAGTGTGGAGAGCTGATATTCCAGAGAAAGCGCTTCGAACTGCTTCTCAAGCTCTTTGATCGGCGTGCTTTCACCCCGGTTCCTTCCATGCAGCGCCACAGCGAAATCGTACAAGTGCAGGAAATTGCTGGTGGAAAGGAAGATATGCTTGCTCTTGCGGTTCGCTTCCCGCGTGGCCGGTACAATGTGCAGCGGGATATCCTTTGTGTCAACGATCTTCTCAATATCTGCCGTAAAACGCTGCTCTTTTTCCGCCATGTCACTGAAAGCCTTCAGGCGCGGCGCGTCTCCATGTTCTCCGTTCATCTCCCAGTTTTTGTAAGATTTCCGGAAAGCCTCGATCTTGTCACTTTCCGCGATATCATAGTAATAGCAGGCGTGCAGGGCGCCGCCGTGGAAATCGAAATCCACCGCCATGGGATGGAGCTCCGTCCTGGAATTCCTGCCATAGGCCGTCCGGTCCCAGCACTGGAGCTCATCACAGAGCATCAGCATGAACGCAAGAGGGTGGTCCTCCATGCGCAGGGGCGATTTCCGTTTCTCCTTGTCCTTGTAGAAGGAGATGGAGAACTTGAAAAGGCTGTTATGGAGCAGGATGGCCGAAAGGGCATCCACATGCAGTTTTTCGATGTCCGCCGCGCCGACGGATTCCTCGATCTCGCTGTAGAGCCTGCAGGCGCTGAAGAAGGCGTGGTCCATAAAGTAGCCGAAATCACCGGGGGCAACAGGCTTGCGCCGCAGGATATCCAGCATCTTTTCTTCGGTAAAACCGTAGCGTTCCCCCAGCTTGGCAGTGATATCAAATGCCAGGACCTCCATGATATCCCGGAACTCCCTGTGGTAGAGCCTGCGGAACCGCCCGGCGGCATCTTCGCTGATCCCGGTCAGGAACTCCAGATCATGATAGGCAACATACAGGCTCCCTTTTCCGCGTTTGATCTTATTGACTTCGAAATAAGAGATGACCTGTTCAAAGGGCAGTTCAAAAGGATAGCCGATATCATGAAAGAGGGCGGTCAGGCCCCAGTATTTCAGGAACAGGCAGGCGGCTTTGCGGTCTGCCTCCCGGTTGTCCTCTCTGGTGCTGATCCGGTAGAATTTTTTGAAAGTCCTGCGGAAGGTCTCATTTGTCTCATAGATGGCCAGGCCCAGGGCAAACACATATACAGAGTGGGAATAATGATCCCTGTGTTTCATGAGCAGGGAACTGCCGTTGGACTCATACTCGGACAGCAGCTCCACCATCTTTTTGGATTTGCCGTAATGGCCGAAGAAGATCTCCAGATAGCAGTAATAGACATCATAAGCGTCCTCCGCGACGCCGGAATCGATAAAACGTTCCAGCGCCTTCTCCAGGCACAGGCGGTTGATGTCCATCTGCATGTTGTAGGGAATCTGGGCCGGTTTCAGGCTGGTCCCCTCCAGGACGCCGGTCGCGGCCTCCCGGTCCGCGATCTTTTTGTCGAACTGCAGCTTCTCACAGCGTTCATGCAGAAAGCGGAGCGCCGAGGACTTGAGGTCTGTCCGTATGAGTCCGCCGCCGCAGAGGGCAGGCTGGCACGGGCCCACATCCCGTCCGTACTTTTTCAGATTTTCCTGTCTCATTTGTTCCAACGCGGTATATGCCATGGGACTCCTTTCTTCGGCATGCGGTGCTGCCGGTCTGTTGCGTGGATTTGTCAGGTGCCGCAGTCCCTGTCCGGAGACTGCCGTGTGTTCCGATACAATGATTATAAACATAAATAAGCGGCAGAACAATTTCATTTGCCTGCCGGCCGGGGCCTGCTTTTTATGGCGGGGAAAGGGCTTTCAGAAGGCGGGGATCAGTCCCGCAGCTCCCGGAAGTCAGCTTTCTCTTCAATGATCCTGACAAGGCCGGCAAGCCCCTCTTCGTCCTCTTCCCGGAACCGGTCCGGCAAAGGGCTGTCTATATCCAGGACGCCCACGATCCTGCCGCCGCTGTGAATCGGCAGTACGATTTCCGACCGGGAGGCGGCGTCACAGGCGATATGTCCCGGGAAAGCGTGCACGTCCGCCACTCTCTGGATCCGGTCCTCTTTGACGGCTGTGCCGCAGACGCCTCTGCCGATCTCAATACGGATGCAGGCGGTCCGGCCCTGAAAGGGTCCGACCAGAAGGCTGCCTTTGTCCATCAGATAAAAGCCGGCCCAGTTCAGCCCTTCCATGGATTCGAAGAGCAGTGCCGAGAGGTTGGCCAGGGAAGCGACATAAAAGGGTTCCGCAGCGATGATCTCGTCTGCCTGTTCCTGTATAAGACGGTAGTCTGTCATTTTTTTATCCTTTCTGTGTATGGAAAGCCGCGCGCTGCAGCCCCGGGATAGACGCGATATCGGTTATTTAAGTAGATGATACCATCGGATAACATGGACGACAAGGAAGCGCCGGTGACAAAAAGAGGAATGGCAGATTATTGGAAGTGTGCCGGAATTGTGCGAAAACAGTTATGGGAAAATCCCTGCCCCGAGAGTATAATCTGTCTCAGAAAGGGGACCGTTATGCTGACTTATGACATGAATGTGACAGGAAGACCGCTGTATCAGCATCTGTATGAATGCGTCAGGGATGACATCCTGCAGGGCAGGCTGCGGATCAATGAGAAAATGCCTTCTAAAAGGACCCTGGCCGCCAATCTGGGCGTCAGTACCATTACCGTTGAGAACGCCTATGAGCAGCTGATCAGTGAGGGATATATGTACTCCCTTCCCCGGAAAGGCTATTTTATTTCGGATATCGCGGAGCTGACCTTTTCGCCGGAGACCGGCGGCCGGAATCTCCACATTGACAAAGGGCGGGAGAGCGGCGAAGCCATATTCGACTTTACCTCGAACAGGACAGAGAGCGCGGATTTCCCTTTTTCGGTCTGGGCTAAGCTGATGCGGGAGACCATTTCCCGAAGGGAGAAGGACCTGCTGACCATGTCTCCCTGTGAGGGGGTCCGGGAGCTGCGTGAGGCCATCGCGGCCCACCTTGCCTCCTTCCGCGGGATGACCATCGATCCGGACCAGGTCATCATCGGTGCCGGAACGGAATATCTGTACACGCTGCTGATCAAGCTTCTGGGACCGGACAGGATCTATGCCATCGAGAACCCGGGGTATAAGAAACTGGATTCCATCTACAGGAGCAGCGGGGCAGACTGCCGTTATGTCGAGATGGACGGGAAAGGCCTGGATCCCCGCCGGCTGGCGGCCTGCGGAGCGGATATAGCCCATATCAGCCCCACCCACCATTTCCCGACCGGGATCACCATGCCCGTCAGCCGCAGATATGAGCTGCTGGCCTGGGCCAGGGAAAAGGAAGGCCGTTATATTATTGAGGATGATTATGACAGTGAATTCAGGCTGAACGGAAAACCGATTCCTTCCCTGCAGAGCATTGACGCCGGCCGCAAAGTGATCTATATGAATACCTTTTCCAAATCCCTGACCTCCACCATCCGGATCAGCTATATGGTCCTGCCCGAGCTCCTTGCCAACCGCTTTTTCCGGGAACTGTCCTTTTATTCCAATACAGTCTCGACTTTTGAGCAGTATACCCTGGCCGCCTTCATCAGCCGGGGCTATTTTGAAAAGCATATCAACCGCATGCGCCTGCGCTATGGCAGAAAAAGGAGCAGGATCCTGCAGCTGATCCGTCAGGTCTTCTCCTGGGAGGAATGCCGGGTGATCGAGAATGATTCCGGCCTGCATTTTCTGCTGGAGTTCAGAACGGACCTGACAGACCGGGAACTGCAGGAGAGACTCCTGGAGAAAAAGATCCGGATGGGCAGCATTACGGACTACTACATGGGACCGGGGCCCCATGACAGGCATCAGTTTATCCTGAATTACTCCGGCATCGATATGGACGGGCTGGAGGAATCTCTTGTGGAAATCAGAAGATGCATTGCGGGGAAAGAGGCGGAAATACTTAAAAACGCAGCCGATTGAACAAAAGGAGAAAACAAAAAGAATTAATATTTACGATGTTTTATAGGATAGGATTTGCTATAATAACAGTAGTGTAAGTATTTCTTATGAATGATAAAATTTTAACAAGGAAACATGGGGAAGCATCAGTCATGCAGAATGATGGAATGTTCAAAAAAATCAAGAGCAAATCCGTAGTGCAGACAGTGGTAGACAGTATCACCAAGGCGATCATTGCGGGAGATCTGAAACCCGGGGATAAGATCCCTACGGAGATGGAACTGGCAGAAAGCTTCGGTGTAGGCAGGAATTCGATCAGAGAAGCCATTAAGATACTGGTCTATTACGGGGTCCTGGAGATCCGCAGGGCGGAAGGAACATTTGTCTGCGACGGGTTCAACAAGATCATGATCGATCCGATGATCTACGGGGTCATTCTGCACCAGAGCCGGGATTATGTAAATCTGATGGAACTGCGTGAAATGATGGAAGTAGGCGTCATGCGGCTGGCCATTGTCAAATATGAGGAATCGGAACTGGAAAAGCTGCGGGAGAAGCTGGACATCCTGCGGGAGGAGATCGCGAAAGGTCCTGAAAACGTAGAGAATGTATTCATAGCCGATAATGTGTTTCATGATACGGTATCGGAAATGGGACACAATCCGATCGTTGACAGGATCAATAATGTGGTAAGGGAAATGACCCATAAGATGCGCTACCTGTCCGTGAAGAACATGCTGGAATCCGGACGCGGAGAGGAACTGTATGAAGCCCATGAGACGATTTACCGCAAGATCAAGGAACGGGACGATACCAATCTCAACCGGGATATCCGCAGGACCTATTTTCCGGAAGAAGCGGAAATGGAATAGAAAGAGAAATAACAAAAAATCGGAAATCAAAAAATCCCCGCTGAAGTGTACGGCTTCAGCGGGGATTTTCAGGGTATAGAAACGAATGGTAATGAAGGCAAAGCGCAGGCAGCATTATGTGGAATGAGCAAGGGAAACGCCGGATCCGCTGTACTGGGCGGTCCCGATGCCTTTGAAAAGACAAAAGCTTTTATGGAGATCCTCGCGTAAACGGGGGAAGGCATTTTCTGCTATCGCAATGTGGTGCCTGCCTTGCGTATATCCATGAAAACAAACAAAACTATTTGCTGTAATTTCTTTTTATATGGGAATGGAAAAGCCACAGGCGCCGCGTCTGTGGCTTTTTCATGGAAAGAAAAGAATCGCGTAATCTCCCGGCCTGAGGTAAAATGGCAGGTGGAGGGCTGCGGAGCCTGTCTGGGGAATGCATCGGGAAGGAGCGGAACGGGACATGACAGAACAGCAGATAGAATGGCTGCAGGCCAAAACAGAGATGATACAGGAGATGAAACAGCTGGGGCATCAGGAAGCCCTGGGGGAACTGATCGCCCGGCAGCTGGGGAGTCCCGCTGCCATCCGGCGAATGACCGCCTATCTGCGCAATGTGAAGCCCCGGAATCCGGAGCTGGTCGTGGATGAGATGCTCGCCATATGCAGTGAGATAGAAGCGTGGAAAAAGAAGAAAGAGAGTGAAGCGGCCAACGCCGCTTATAATGAACTGCTCCGCTATGGACTTGGAGAAGAGGAGGACTGACAGAAGATGTTTCGGGAAATGAGAAGAATCCGGCAGCAGGCTGCGGGGGAGGAATGTGAACAGATTTTAAGAAAAGCTCCGCGGGGCGTTCTGGCTGTACTGGGCGATGATGATTATCCTTACGCGGTGCCGCTTGATTTTGCCTATGAGGAAGGACACATCTATTTCCACTGCGCCAAAGCCGGCCACAAGCTGGACGCGGTCCGCCGGCATGAAAAAGTGTCTTTCTGTGTCCTGAATGAAGGAGAGCAGGAAGCAGGCGACTGGTGGTATCACTTTACCAGTGTGATCGCTTTCGGCCGGATCCGGGAGATTGAGGATTCGGCAGAGAAGGACAGATGCCTGCGTCTGATCGGGGGTAAATATTTTCCGTCCGCGGACTATCTGGAGGATGAAATGCGGTCCGCGCCCAACGCGGTCATTCTGGACCTTCAGATTGACCATATGACCGGGAAAAAGGTGCGGGAAAAATAGAAGGACCGGAAATGACCGTTACAGCCTGCGGAAGACAGGATTGATCGGCGGGGCATTTTTGACTGTACCTCCGATTGTGTTTTCAGATATGCCTGTTCTGACAGCACAGCTGCCTGCGCATCCGGATACAGGCGAAGACGCCGCTCATGCCGACATGACCGTCTACGACGCTGTAGCCCAGTTTCTCGTAAAAGGCGACCGCGACCGTTCGGCTCTCGATCTCAACGGTCTTATAGCCCAGTTCCCGGATCCAGGCCTCGGCTTCCCGGAGCAGGCGGCGGCCCAGTCCGGTCCCCCGGTATTCCGGCAGGACGACGACCCGGCCGACCATGACGGTTTCGGTGTCCAGCTCATAAAAGCGCAGGGTCCCGACCGGATAACCGTCATCCAGCAGGACAATATAGCGGGTCCCGTCACCGTCATGTTCATCGAATTCCTCCCGGAGAGATATTTTGTGCTGGCGGTTCATGCCCTGGATGCGGACAGAATAGGCGCCGGCACGCTGCCATTCCTCCTCCGCGCGCATGACCTGCAGTTTCAGTTCAGCCATGAGGTACCTCATTTTCGCAGCCTTTGGGGCAGCGGATTTCTCTCTTTCGGAACAGTATAGCATTCAGGCTGCCATCCGGGAAAGCGTCCGGGCAGGAAAAACAGGAAACCGGCCGGAAAAGAATCAGAGGGAGAAAGTATCTATTCCTGGGAAAATCAAATATAATGATTATAATAAGGAAAAAAGATGATTCCTGCCGTACGGGATTCCGGATACCGGTCCGGGACGGACAGGGGAAAGACTGACCGGCGGGCAGTGAAAGGCGGGACGTATGTGTGCCAGGTACATCATCAGCGGGAATACCCTGCTGGATATCAAACGGAAGACCCGGACCCGGGAGAAGGGAATCAACTGGAAGCGGACCGGTGATGTACGGCCTTCTCAGAAGAGCATTCTCATGACAGGGGACCGTTATGACCTGGCGGCCCGGGAAATGATCTGGGGATTCCCGCCGGCTGCGGGCAGCGGCCTTATGATCAATGCCCGGTCGGAAACAGCCCTGCAGAAACCGTCTTTCGCGCAGAGCGTGGCACGCCGCAGATGTGTGATCGCCGCGGAGGGCTTCTATGAATGGGACCGGGCCGGCAATCAGTTCACCTTTACAGTGCCGGACAGGCCGGTCCTGTATATGGCAGGCTTTTATAACCTTTTTGGAGGGGAGGACCGTTTTGTCCTGCTGACCACGGCCGCCAATGAGAGCATGGAACCGGTCCACGACAGGATGCCTCTGCTGCTGGCGGAAGAGGACCTGGAGGACTGGGTCTTTGAAGATGGCGCGACAGAATCATTCCTGGCAGCCAGACCGGGCCCGCTGCGCCGGGTATGCGAATTTGAACAGCTGGCTTTTCATTTTGAATGAAACAGCAATGGAGCAGGAATGGCCGGAAGCGGCCCCCTGTATGAAACGATACAGATAATGACAGACAGGAGAGGAGAAAAACATGCTGGAGATTGGAAGCAAAGCACCTGATTTTACATTACCGGATCAGAACGGAGACATGCATACTCTGTCCCAGTACCGCGGGCAGAAGGTCATCCTTTATTTTTATCCCAGAGACAATACGGCCGGCTGCACAAAGCAGGCCTGCGGCTTTGCGGAGCGTTATCCCCAAATCCGGGAAAAGGGAGCTGTCGTTCTGGGCGTCAGTAAGGACAGCGTCAAATCCCATAAGAATTTCGAGACTAAATACGGACTGCCCTTTACCCTGCTGGCAGATCCGGAGCGTACTGTCATAGAAGCATATGATGTCTGGAAGGAAAAAAAGAATTACGGCAAAGTCTCCATGGGCGTGGTCCGGACGACCTATCTGATCGATGAGGAAGGCGTGATCATCAAGGCCATGGATAAGGTGAAAGCGGCGGACAATCCCGAACAGATGCTTGCAGCTTTGTCATGAGGAGCGGCGCTGGAATCCTATGGAACGATTTGTGACTTATACAGCTGGAAAAGAAGAGGAAGGACTTGCCATTTCCGCCTGGCTCCGAAGGCTTGGTTTTTCCACCCATCAGATCGGCCGCATGAAATTCCGCCGGGGCGGGATCTGTCTCAACGGGGAATGGTCCAGAGTCAACCGGACAGTACACGCGGGCGATCTCCTGCGGCTGCAGCTGATGGACAATGACCGGGATCTGCGGGCCGGTACAGACAGGGCGCCTGCCGGGGGCAGGGTCGAATGGGCGGATCCGGATCCGTCGGTCGGTCCCCTGACCGTTCTATATGAGGATCCCGATATCCTGGTGGTCCACAAGCGGGCCGGCCTGGTCTGTCATCCCTCTCCCGGCCACTACGCGGATACACTGTCCAACGCGGCGGCGGCTTATCTGAGAGGGCAGGGGATTACCGGCAGGCTCTATCTGCTTGGCCGGCTGGACCGGGATACTTCCGGAATTGTTGTATTTGCCAAGCACGCGGAAGCGGCCGCTATGCTGAGCGGCCAGCGGAAGCAGGGGGGCTTTGAGAAGATCTATCTGGCGGAAGTAAGGGGAAGCTTCTCCGGATGCCCTAAATCCGGGAAAATAGAAGCGCCTTTGAGCCGGATCCCGGACACTATGCATATGCAGGTCGATCCGGACGGCAAAGCGGCAGGGACTTTCTATCAGGTCCTGGCGGAGGATCCGGACAGCGTCTCTCCGAAAACCCTGTGCCGGTGTACCATCGAGCATGGACGGACCCATCAGATCCGGGTCCATATGGCCCATACAGGCCATCCCCTGGTCGGGGAGCCCCTGTATGGTATGTATGCCGGGCCTATCGGAATTGGAAAGAAGGTGCCCGCGGCGGAAGAGGTCGATCTGCATCTGCATGCCTGGAAATGCCGCTTCCGTCAGCCTTTTACAGGAGAAATGGTCGAGATCACGGATCCTGCACCGGGATGGGCAGAACAATACGGTATTTTACGGGAACTATAGTGATAACTATAGTGAAAACTATAGTGAAGACAGGAACAGCCGGACCGCTCACAGCGATCCGGCTGTTTATCATCATTATATTCATTCCTGTCCGGGAGCCGGATGGAAGGCGCTGATCAGCCAGGGCGCCGGCTCCGCGACCATGTTGTGCTTGTGATTGAGCTTGCTGACGGAGATCTGCAGGACTTCGACCTCTTCGAAGCCATATCTTTCCAGAATGGCCGGCAGGGAGGCGGCGCACTGGAAGTCCAGGGTGTAGATCACGAATTCCATGGCAGGATTCCTGCGCAGCAGACACTCGATCTCCTTTTCCATGCTGGCGGAAGCCACCATCATGGTGATTCCGGGAACAGGCAGATCCGCCAGATTTTCATCCGTCACGCTGTCCAGAATGGTGATGTTATGAAGGCCGAACTGGTTGGCGTTGTCTTCAACGGTCTTACGGTCCGAGCTGCTGTATTCCACGGCGATGATCGTTCCCTCGGGAGCTGCCATGGCGGCTTCCACGCCGATGGAGGCGGCGCCGATGGTGCATACATTGTCCGCCAGGTCCAGATGCATTTTGCTGAGGATGACCGCCCGGATCTCTGATCCGACATAGCGGATGGAACCTCTGGTGAAGGCGGAATTGCTCATGCCGATCTTATAGGTGGACCTGGCTTTGGGGTTCATGATCAGCATGGCAGCGGACGCGTTGATGCCGCGGTTGATCATTTCCTTCAGAGGCCTGGACAGAATGGGACCGCTGGGGTCGGAGCCTTCATTGTACCAGACCGTACACTCTCCCAGACCGGCGTTCCACATACGGTAAAAGATATCGGCATGGCCGGCTTCCGTGAATACCAGGACTTCGCTGTGGGATTCAACGGTAGGGATCAGATTTTTGTTCTTCCGCGTTATGTCAATGATCTTGACTTTCTGCAGGTCGACCTGTGTGTTCTCGGCATAATACCGGAGCCATGCAAGAATACTGCTGTTGTTGAAAAGATGTTCCATAATCCTGTTACCCCCTTTGACCGGATGCCTTTTTGTCTGGCTTCTCTCCTATATAGAATAGCACATGGATGGGATTTCGGAAGAAAAAAGTATACAGTGCCGGAGGGGGTTCAGTCTCCGACTCTGACAGCTGTCAGCTGATATTCATTGCCCAGCAGGCCCAGCATGAACAGGGGATGGGCATCAAAATCAAATTCATCCATCAGATAAGTCTCTTTTTCCGGTGTATGGACATACAGGACATGGGCCAGATAGGTATTGTAGCCGTCCGGTGTCAGCTGTCTGGAAGCCCGGACCGCGGCCTGGGCATGGTAGACGTCCCCTTTGGAAGGAAGGCTGTATCCTGTGACAGCCGCGTCCCGGAAGCGGATCCGGTTGTCTTCCTGTCCGTCCGTCTTCCCGTGCAGGGTGATCAGGCAGCCCTGCAGCAGTCTCTTCTTATCTCCGTTCTGGGGAAACGCCAGGAATACGGTCTCAACATTTTCCATGGTGTCATCTGTATAGCGGTCCGACTTTCTGCGGAAGCCGATCCGTTCCCCGCCCAGGACCAGATCGAAGGAGAAGCCGCTCCCTGCCAGGACGGAAGCGAACTGTTCCTCCTGCTCCGACAGATAGAAAGCAAGCCTTTCCTGAAAAGCGCCGGGATGAGAGGGGGCAGTCCGGGAAGGGTCTTCCTCGGCTGCCTTGCGGATGATCTTATAATGGGGCTGCCGCTTTTTCGTCGAACCGGAATGTCTGTAGAAAGATTTATTTCTGGAAGTCATCATTATCTCCAATTCTGTGTTTTGATCGGTCTGCCGGCTGTTCCGGCCGGTCACGTCATCTTACCACATGCGTTCCGCAAATACAAATTCCGGAAGATATGCAGGAATCCTGTTCGTTTTTTGCACTTTGCACAAAGTCCCGGCGGATATTTTTGAACTTTTTTAATACACAAATGTTGAAAAATAAATAAATGTGTCTTAATATGTTATCGTGTAAGAGAAAAACAAAGAGGAGGACACATTTATGTATGCTCTGATTGCATCGATCCCGATTCTCACAACAGTTATCCTGATGGTCTTTTTTGGCTGGCCGGCTAAGAGAGCCCTGCCTCTGGCATGGATCCTGGCGGCAGTCATCGCGGCCGCTGTCTGGGGAATGGGAGTCAAAGAGATCGCGGCCAGGACCATTGGAGGATTCCTGGGCGCTTTCGAAACCATCTGTATTATTTTCGGCGCCATCCTGCTGATGAATGTCCTGAAAATGTCCGGTGCCATGGTCACCATCAACCATATTTTCTCCAGAGTGACAAGAGACGCCAGAATCCAGGCCGTCATCGTAGGCTACCTGTTCGGCGGCTTTATTGAAGGCGTTGCCGGCTTCGGAACCCCCGCGGCCCTGGGCGCCCCGATCCTGATCAGCCTGGGCTTCCCGCCCCTGGCGGCAGCTTCCGTATGCCTGATCTATAATTCAACACCGGTATGTCCCGGTCCGGTCGGTGTTCCTACCCTGACCGGCGCCAATATGGTCGCGGAAGCGGTCAAGGGACTTGGCGGAGATCCTGACAAGTTCACCCGTCTGCTGACCATCTTTACCTGTATCCCTCACATGATCGGCGGTATCGCGGTCATTATTATGGGCGTGGCCGTCCTGTGCAAGGTATTCGGCAGGAACAAATCTTTTAAGGATGTTATTCCGGTCATTCCCTTCTGCCTCTTCATCGGCGGCGTGCTGGGAACCGTCTATATCCTGATGGCCATCATCGCGGGCCCCGAACTGGTCTCCATGACGGCTTTCCTGACGGCTCTTGTGGTCGCGGTCATTTCCGCCAGAAAGGGCTTCCTTGTCCCCAAAGAGAAGTGGACCTTTGAAGGCGTGGAAGAATGGGGAGAGGATGAATGGCAGTCCGCCCAGCATATTCGTGACGCCAGAGATACCCATCTGCGGATCCGCTATTCCCTGCTTCCTTACCTGATCATCTGCGTAGTCCTGTTCCTGACCAGAGTCGACGCGTTCGGCATCAAGGCGATCCTGAATTCGGAGCCTTTTATCCTGCATATTGACAATATCCTGGGATTCGAGGAGATCGACTGGGCGTTCAAGTTCCTGTACAATCCGGGTATTCTGCCCTTCATGGTCACAGCCATTTTTACGCTGTTCGCCCACAAGGTATCCGCCAAAAACGCCAGGATCGCGGTCAAGGATTCCCTGAAGATGATCTCCGGCGCGGCTTTTGCCCTTCTGTTCGGTGTCGCCATGGTCAACATCTATCGTTTTACTTCCAGCGAGGCCATTGGCCAGGCCATTGACAGCGCAGCCGGCACCTACAGCAACATGAACAGCAGTATGATCTATGCCATGGCTCATGCCATCGGCGGCGTATTCTCCAAGGCCTATATCCTGGTCGCACCGTATATCGGCGTTCTGGGCGCCTTTATGTCAGGATCCTGTACCGTATCCAATACCCTGTTCGCCAGCCTGCAGTTCGAGGTCGCGACAGTTTTGGGACTGAATCAGGTCCTGATCGTAGCCCTGCAGAACATGGGCGGCGCCATCGGCAATATGATCTGTATCAACAACATCGTTGCCGTGGGCGCGACGACCGGCACCAACGGCAACGAAGGCCTGCTGATCCGGACCAATATTATTCCCTGTCTGCTCTACGCTCTGATCGTAGCCGGCGTTGTCGGTATTATGATGGCGGCAGGTGTCAATCCGTCCTTTATGTAAAGAATGTTCGCCTTTAAGGCAGATGTCTGACAGGCTTACAGAGCCGGTCATGGATCCTGGCTTTTGAAGGAGACAGCTATGGTAAGAAAAACATTCAGTATACTGGCACTGGTCACGGGCGCGGCTGTGATGATGACAGCCTGCAGTTCCGGCGGCGCGGCCCAGCCGGCGGAATCCAATACAGCGGAAGCTGCTGAAGGCGCGCAGGCAGAGGCGGATCAGGCGGCCGCGGATCTGACGGCGGCAGAAGCGGAGGTCCTGGACGAGATCGCAGGTCCGCTGGATCTTTCCGGCTCCTGGGAGGATGAAGTCAGCAAACGGGCCGTGATGAGCGCCGCGCGGAAAAAGGATGGCAGTTACGTGATCACGGTCAGCTGGGGCGGAAGCGCCACAGAAGCCGCGGTCTGGGAGATTGAAGGAAACTATGATGAAGCTTCCGGTATGCTGACCTATGAAAATGCCAGACATTATACCCACGTCGTGGACGCGGAAGGAAATGAAAGCACCAAAGACGAGACCACGACAAATGGAGCCTTCATGAAAGAAGGGGAGAAGATCCGCTGGAAGGATTCCGCCAATGAGGAGGACGGCGTGTTCGTAAAGGTATCCGAAGAGGAGCCGGAGACCGGCGAAACGACTGCGGAAGACGGGACAAATCTTTCGGATGACGCTTCTGACTTTGTCCTTCTGAGTGAAGCGGTGCCGGATGCCATCCTGGAGATCCGTTACTATTCCACCTACAACTTTGTAGGAGACAGGATCGACGGCTATGAGGAGCCGGTGGCCATCCTGACAGAAGAGGCGGCTGCCGCCCTGAAGGAAGCCAGCGACGATCTGATCAGCCAGGGATACCGCCTGAAGATCTATGACGCCTATCGTCCCCAGATGGCAGTCGACAACTTTATGGCATGGGCTCTGGACGAAGAGGATGTCCGCATGAAGCAGTACTTCTATCCCGAACTGGACAAGGACGTCCTGTTCCCCCAGGGATATATCGCGGAGCATTCCGGCCACAGCCGGGGCAGTACCGTGGATCTGACCCTGTTCGACATGGAGACAGAAAAAGAAGTGGATATGGGCGGTACTTTCGACTATTTCGGAGAGCTCAGCCATCCGGACTATACGGAGATCACAGAGGAACAGTACGAGAACCGCATGATCCTGCGGGAAGCTATGATGAAGCATGGCTTCAAGCCTCTGGAGGAGGAATGGTGGCATTTCACCCTTGTGGATGAACCCTATCCCGACACCTATTTCACATTCCCTGTGAACAGCACGTCCATTACAGGAGAGTGATAAAAGGAAAAAGCAACATCAGTGATGCCTGCGGCAGCAGGCCGGAACGGTCCGGCCCGCTGCTGTTTTTATGAAACGCGTTTTGGAAAAATATGATTCCGGAAAATGTATTTTTTACACACATGTGGTACAATAACCATATGTTGACGAAAAAATCGGAAATCAGCCGGTTCCGGGGATATGCCCGGAAATCTGATACACGGCTGTACCATATGCTTGACAGGAAGAGAGATTTTTATGTACAGGACTTCCAGTGACAGACGTTTTTATAAGATCAAAAAAGATATCCGCGGCGCCTTTATGACGCTGGTCCTGCAGAAGGACCATTACAGTGACATCAGCATCACGGAGGTGGCGGAACTGGCGGATATCAACCGCAAGACCTTCTACCTGCATTATGATTCCATCGATGACATCCTGACAGAGTACGCGGATGACCTGTCGGCGGATTTCATGAATTATCTGTACAGTCAGGAGGAGTTTTCCGTAGAGTCCCTGTTCGACTGGATCGGCCGGCACGCGGAGGAGAAGGAATTCTTCCGCAAGATGGCGGCGGAGGACAGGATCATGCCCTTTACGGACAAATGCCGCCGGGTCCTGCGGGATTATCTGCAGGCTCATATGATCGCGGAAAAAGGACAGACGGCCAGATCCCAGAAGCTGGTGGCTTCCTATACAGCGGCCGGCCTGGCCCAGATCCTGGTCGAGTACGCTTCGGGAGAAACGGATCTGGACCGGGAGACCCTGATCCGGGAGACCCGCAGGGTCATGGAGAACGGCTGGCAGCCCGCGCCGGCCCCGGAAGAGAGGAAAACAGAACAGACAAAAGAAAAAGAAGGAGCTGCACAGGGGACATTGGCCGGTAAAGCGCCTGTCACCGGCATACCGAATCGCAATTATGAAAATGACGCCCGTATGGAACACATCAACGCCATGCAGGATTATCTTTCCCTGGTCCGGGATCCGGTCACTTCCCGCAATGCCAGGCAGATGGTCGAGATCCAGAACCGCAGGATCCGGGAGCTGATGGAAGCAGCCTGGGAGATTCCCTTTTATCGGGAGCGTTTCCGCAGGTCCGCTACCAGGCCGGCTGATTATCGGAAAGCGGAAGACCTGTACCGGTTCCCGGTCCTGACCAGAGAGGAGCTGGAAGGCTGGCTGGCGGCAGAGCTGTCGGGGGATGCCGGCAGATTCAATGCCTGGCATATCCATACGACCTCGGGCACAACGGGTAAAGCCCTGCGGATTCCCTTTTCTCCCAATGAGAATGCCTGGCTGACCGCCAACTGGCTGCGCGTGCTGGCCCTGCCCGGATACAATCCCTTCACCGGCAAGACCATGTCCAGGACCCTGTTGCCCGGGCAGGAAGGCAGGGATATGGATTCCATGATCCAGCGCTTCGGTATCCTGCGCAGAAAAGCCATGAAGGATTCCGATGACATGCAGGAGCTGATCCGTGAGATCAATGCCTACAGGCCGGATTATCTCTATAATTATCAGGAGATCCTGGCCGGGATCGCAGCTTACGCCAGTGAGCGGGGGATCCGGGTCTGGAAGCCCCAGTATTATACAGCCACCGGGGCGCCCCTGACGGAGGAGACCCGTGTCCTGCTGACAGAGGTCTTCGGACCGGGACTGACGGATTCCTATGGCCTTAATGAGACCGGCTCCTGCATCGTCCGCCTGCCGGGCAAGAAGTATTACCAGGTCAACAGCGACACCCATGTGGTCAATATTTACAATGACAGCCTGACAGGTCCTGCCCTGACAGGCCAGGCTGTGATCACCCCGCTCTTCAAGACAGAACTGCCGGTCATCAACTATGTGTCCGG
>ONRU01000119.1 GCA_900320325.1 uncultured Lachnospiraceae bacterium | reverse complement strand
ATCATCGGCGTTAATATCGGTGACTGTATCACGACCTTTATCGTCAGCCGGATCGGAGCCAAACCTGACCAGATCCGCACAGCCCTGGTCCATGTCATCTATAATGTATGCGCGGCCGTACTGATCATTGTCGTGCTGACAGTGCTGCGGACGACCGGTATTCTGAACGATACCATCTGGAACATGCAGCTCAACTCCGGCGGCGTAGCCAACGTACACGGTATCTTCCGTCTGGCTCCTGCCCTGCTCCTGCTGCCGTTTTCAGGCGCTTTTGCCTCTCTGGCGGAGAGGATCGTGCCTGACAGGCCCGCGGAGGAAGACAAGGATTCGGAGCTGGAAGAAAATCTGAAAGAACTGGATATGCATCTGGTCTCCAATCCGTCCCTGGCCCTGGACCAGTCCAGCGAGTTGATCCAGCATATGGGTGAGACAGCCATACACAACTATGAAGCCTGTATTCAGCAGCTTTTTGAATATGATGACGCCAGGCAGAAACGCATGGACAAGCGGGAGGACCTGCTGGATCATATGGCGGATGCCGCCAACCGCTATGTTGTGGATCTGTCCCCCTATATTACGCTGGAAAAGGATTCCATCCGCCAGAGCTACCAGATCAAGGCCCTGACCTGCTATGAGAGGATCGGCGACCATGCCATCAATATCGCCAACAACCTGACCAGTCTGAAAGAGCGGAAAGGTACGTTCTCGGAAAAAGCGCTGGCGGATATCAGGATTCTGACGGAGGCAGTCCGCAGCATCCTGGAACGGGCGGAGAAAGCCGTCGCCAGCCAGGATTATGGCGAGGCCCTTATGATCGAGCCCATGGAGGAAGTCATTGATTCGCTGACGGAGACCCTCAGATCCCGTCATATCAAGCGTATGACAAAGGGCGAATGTGATGTCTACAGCGGCATCCAGTATGACAATATCCTTTCCAACCTGGAAAGGATCTCCGACCAGTGTTCCGACCTGGCTCTGGCTGTCATGGCTTTGTCACGGAGCAATATCTTCGGCCAGGAGCATCAGTACATCCATGACGTGCACAGAAGCAACAGCAAAAAGTATCAGGATACGTATCAGGCGGAATATGACCGGTATTTCGGAGAACTGAAGAAGATCGATCAGGAACAGGAACAGACCGGCTGACACATACGGTGTCTTACCCGGTGTTCACAGCCTGCTGATAACAACGGAACAGAATCAAAAAACCCGGCTTGCCAGCCGGGTTTTTTGATTCTGTCTGCGGGGATTGCCCGCAGCGCAGGGATTTACGGAAGCCTGCTCCGGCCGGGAGTGCCGGCCGGAGCAGCGTGATGGCGGAGCAGGGGGAAACGTCAGATTTCCACCAGGTGGTAGATGAAGGCGGTATATTCCGGAATTTCACGGGGAATCGGAAGGCCGGCATGCATAAGGGCCATGCCGCTGGCGGTCAGACTGCCTGTTCCGCCTTCGACCCTGTAATATTTGTCGGGTTCGAGACCTTTGCACTTAATGTACTCCTGGGGGCCGTTAACAGTCAGGTTGACGGTGATGACAGTGACCAGGGCCTCGCTTTTGTCTTTGGCGACGCACTCCCACGCGACCAGGTTGACCTGTTCGAAGGGATTGGCCAGCCTGTAATAATCGCCGAAGAAGTTAAGGTCGTAATATTTGTGGTAGAGGCCGCTCATCTTCTTACAGGCCCGGATTTCTTTCTTTTTCAGTTTGGTCGCGTCCAGCTCATATCCGAAGGTACCGCACATGGCGATGGCGGCTTTGGTCTCGAAGGGGACCATGGGGCTGGCTTCCGAAACATGGGCGCCCATAGTGCATACCGGATACAGGAAAGAGGATCCGTAATGGAGCTTGAGGTTGTCCAGGGGCTTGGTATTGTCTGAACTCCAGTATTGTACAAAATAGGTGAGCATGGCAGGGTCAAAACGACCGCCGCCGCCGGCGCAGCCCTCAAACAGTTTTGACAATGCCGTCCAGGACCCGGTACAGGCCCAGAACATAACGGTGTGAGACCTCCCCCTGCCTGTCCGCGGGAAGCGCGTTGGACCAGAGATCCGTGATCGCCCGGTTCAGGTCCCACTTCACATAGTAGATATTGGCGCTGTCCAGGATACGATTGATGTGCTCGATCAGGTATTCATGGACTTCCCTGCGTGTCATATCCAGTACCAGCTGGTTGCGGCTGCGGACAGCATGCCGTCCGGGGATTTCCATGGCCCAGTCAGGATGGGCCCGGAACAGGTCGGAATCCTCGGATACCATCTCCGGCTCGAACCAGATGCCGAATTTCATGCCCAGATCGTTGATCTGCCGTACCAGCTCCGTCAGGCCGCATTTGATCTTCTTCTCATTGACATACCAGTCTCCGAGGCCAGAATTATCATCGTCACGCTTTCCGAACCAGCCGTCATCCATGACGATCATCTCGACGCCCATATCTTTGGCTGCTTTGGCTATATTGACCAGCTTTTCATCATCAAAGTCGAAAAACGCAGCTTCCCAGGTATTGATCAGGACAGGGCGTCTGACATCCCGTACGAATTTGCTCCTGTTGAGATTTCTGCGGAAGAAATGATGGAAGTTGTGGCTCATTCTGGCCAGTCCCTTATGGGTATAGGTCATAAGGACGGCAGGCGTGTCAAAGGTCTCGCCCGGTTCAACAGGAAAGCTGAACAGGCGGTCGTTGATGCCCATGACAAGCCGTGCCTGATCGTACTGGTCCAGTTCCGCTTCCACGAGAAAGCTCCCCGAATACATCAGGGCGAAGCCATAGCAGGAACCGAATTCTTCATTGGCCGTGCTGTCCACGAGGGCTGTAAAAGGATTCTGCTGGTGGGAGGAGATGCCGCGGCCGCTGCGGATCTTGTGCACATGATGGGTCAGGGGCTGACGCTCGACCTGACGTTCCTGACCGTATCTTCCGGGGAGGGAGATCAGATCCATATTGCTCCCGTTCATAAAATCCATATTGATGGACATAATACGCTTGAGGTCGACCCGGTGGCTGCTGTTGTTGTGGACACGGGCTGCCCGCACAATGATATCTGATTCCTCGAATACAGAGTAGAGGAGCGTCACCCGGATTTTTGTAATGGCGTCCCCGATGGTAAGCTCCAGGGTCTGGACCGTATCCTGTTCGTTCGCGAAGGGGGTCGGAAGGCCGTCCAGCGTGAAAGGGCCATCATAGATTCTGTGAGACAGATAACGGCCGTCAAAAGAAAAACTGCCGTCGCTGTTCTGCACTTCGATGGAGTTGATCCGGAAGTCACCCTGCTGCTGGGTCGTGAATTCCTGGGGCTGGGCATCAAGGGAAAAAGTACGCTCCTGCAGGGAGTCATAGGGGTTTCCCGAAAAGCCGCGGTCATAGCGGCGGATCAGGTAGCTGAGATCCTCATCCCGGATCGTAGCGCCATAGTAGAGATGATTCACGTAATTAAGATTTCCGATCTTAAGCTGGTAAGTGGTCCTGGCGGTATGCAGGGAAAAGGTCTGTTTCTGCTCGTTGTAAACAATGGCCATGTCGATTCCTCCAAATACTGCTTTTGGCTGTTTCTTTCTGTTCTCGGAAAAGAATTCCGAAAATACCCTTTTGCTGTATACAATTTTATCGTAGCATAGGAAGGGATGGATTGGAATGTACTAATGTCGGAAGATGATTGGCTGCGAACGATGTTTTGTGGAACGGCATCCTGATGAACCGGACGCCTGCAGGAAAAGGAGTAATAATGGCAAAGCATATGAATCTTGGCGGATTTACAAAGTCCGTCCTGGCGGAAAAATACAGAATCAAAAGAAATGAAATAGGGGAGGATGCCCGGCTCGCAAAGTTCGGAATGGTATTTACGACCAGATCTTATGAAGTAAAAGGGGCAGGTCATTTGTGTATCATGCGGATGAAGGCATTTGGCGGCATTATGAAAATGGAAACGGTGGTTATTGCCCCGTATGGTATGGACGCGCCGCTTATGAACGTTGACTGGGTGGGCGTTTTAGGCAAAGAGACCCTGATGGTCGAATTCTATGATTCCCAGCTTTCTCCCTGGCCGGATGAACTGCAGGCGGAATTCCGAAGCATTGCGTCCGGAGACGCCGATCTGGCAGACCGGGCTTCCGGCGCTCACTGGTATGACAGCATACGTTATTCCTGTTCCTATGATAAGAGCGGAAAAGGCCTTACAGAGCGTTTCAACCGGACGGCGCAGGCGTATATCCGTACATTCTGCAGGCAGCTTTCGGAGCTGCCCGGGTGTACCCGTAAAGACAGGCAGGAAAAACGTCAGAAGATCGGGGAATTTGCCGGGGAGCTGTACGCGCAGGGAGGCCCGGCCGTGGATATGATCACGAAGCTGTTCGGCAGAGAGACCGCAGAACGGGTGATCATGCGGCATCTGTACGGCGTATGATGAGGCAGGGAAATGCCCCCTTGTTTTTACAGGGAATGGAAGACCGGTTCCATTTTGTCGAAGGTGCAGATATGCGTAAACCCGATCTCATCCCGGAGGATCCGGTAAGCTTCCTCCAGATGGTCCCCCATCCTGGCGGCGGTATGGGCGTCGGAACCGACGGTAATGATACGGCCGCCCAGATCCTTATAGAGCCGCAGAATGTCTCTGGAAGGCTGGGTATCCGGCAGGCCGTATTTCCAGCTGGAGGTGTTGAGTTCGATTCCTTTTCCCTCCCGGATGGCCAGGGTCAGGATCTCGGCGATCAGATCTTTTACTTTCTCAAAGGGATAAATCCCGTTCCGGTCATAACGGCAGATCAGATCCAGATGGGCCAGAACACTGTAGTCTTTGAAGATTTTCTGGACTTCATAGATTTCCCGGTAGTATTCCTCATTATATTCCCGCTGGCTCCGGCTCCGCTGGAAATCCTGGGTCCAGAATTCCTGATTATGGACCTGATGCATGGAGAGGAGGACAAAATCCAGTTCCTTCCGGTAAGTATTATAGAGCCTGCGGTATTGACCGCATGTATGGGTCTGGATACCGAATTCCAGACCTTTTTTGATGGTAATACGCCCCCTGTAGGTCTCCCGCATCCGGTCGAGCTTTGAAAAATACTCCGGATAATTGACATTGGCCATGGGATCCAGACCCTCTGCGCCGCTGGACACAGAGTCGCTCCCCCGCCACTGGATGCCGCCTTCGCTCCAGTCTTTTTTGATGCCATAATCTACATGGTCAGTAAAACAGATCTCATCCAGGCCAAGCGCGATGGCCTGCTCGATCTGGTTTTCCATTCTTTCTCTGGAATCATCACTGAATTCACAATGTAAATGATAATCTGCCCGCATCTGTAAATCTCCTCCGGTCATTTCCATGGACAGCAGCAGGTCCCTGCTTCATCGGATCGTCTGCCGGGAAGGCCGGAACAGAATCGGTCAGCCTGCCTTGCATTATGGTCCGCTGTAATTCTATAATACATCATATTCAGAAAACAGGAGAAGTGTATAGGGATATCCAGATTTGTATGTTTTGATGTGGAAACACCGAACAGATTCAACAGCCGCATGAGCGCCATCGGCATTACCGTCATAGAAAATGGAAAGATCATATCGGAATACTATTCTCTGGTGAACCCGGAGCAGCGTTTTGACTATTTTAATGTGAAGCTGACAGGGATCAGTTCCCGGATGGTCAAAAATGAGAAGACCTTCCCGGAAATCTGGGAGGAGATCCGGGAGACCATGGAAAGCGGCCTGCTCACAGCCCACAACGCGTCTTTCGATATGGGCGTGCTGGGAAAATGTCTCAGAGATTACGGGATCGACTGGAAAGAGGAAGTCCCCTACATCTGCACCTGCCAGATTGGGAAACGCCATCTGCCGGACCAGGGCCATAAGCTGGATGAGCTCTGCAGCTACTACAATATAGCCTTAAACCACCATCATGCTGACAGTGACGCTTCCGCCTGCGCCAGGATCCTGCAGCACTATCTGACAGAGGGATGTGATATAGAGGACAGCCTGCGCAGCTACGACCTTGTCGCCTGCAGGACAAAGCCTGCCGGGAGAAAGGGCAGAAAGAAGACCTGACCGGCCTGCGCCTCTTCAAGTATTTATAGTGCAAGAATATGTAAGATACAGCCGACTCTGACAGCAGAGTCCATTTCTGTGACACCGGGAGACCGCTTTCGGAATTGAGGGAGAGAATGAAAAAAATAAGTGAACTGATTGGAAAATATATGGCCTGGATCGTTTTAGTCATTGCGGCACTGGCCCTGTTCTTACCGGGCACGTGTCTGTGGATCCAGACGAAATGGATCAATTATCTGTTGATGATCGTTATGTTCGGAATGGGACTGACGATGAAACTGTCGGATTTCGCAGTCGTGTTCAAAAGACCGAGA
>ONRU01000154.1 GCA_900320325.1 uncultured Lachnospiraceae bacterium | reverse complement strand
CGTCTCAATGAAAACAGCAAGATTAAGGGAGACGCGGCCATCGCCCTGATCTCCAGCGGATCGCTGGCCATCGGCGTAACGGTCATTTCCATGACGACCGGCATGAATACCGATGTCTATAATTATCTGTTCGGCAGTATCCTGAGCATGTCCCGGGAGGATGTGGCGCTGACGGCAGGTTTGTCCCTGGTGGTCCTGTTCCTGTTCCTTATCTTTTACCACAGGATCTTCGCGGTCACCTTTGATGAGACCTTCGCCCGGGCCACCGGTATGAACGCCGGCCTATACAATATTCTGATCGCTCTGCTGACGGCGCTGGTGATCGTCGTGGGCATGCGCATGATGGGATCCCTCCTGATCTCCAGCCTGATCGTTTTTCCGGCTATGACCGCCATGCGCCTGTGCCGGACTTTCCGGTCTGTCATTCTGCACGCGGCCTGTATTTCAGTGGCCTGCCTGCTGGCCGGGATCACCATTTCCTATCTGTACGCGACGCCTACCGGCGCCAGCATTGTGCTCTGCAATATCGCGGTATTCCTGGTCTACAGCCTGATCGCCCTGGTCAGGGACAGGAACTGATCTCAAAAAAGACCTTTGCCATTCCTCCTGCGGGAGCGGCAAAGGTCTTTTTGACGTGAACGAAATCCGAAGTCCGGGCGGTCAGCGCAGCTGCAGAATCACGAGATGATCGTCCCGGTACAGTTCCTGATAGCCTTTTTTGGCCAGACCGTCGGATATAGCGGTCATGTCCAGCGTACCGGGCGCTTCCAGATTCAGGACCGCGTAGCCGTACGCATCCGCAAGACTGCCGTCCAGGTAGCAGTTAATGCCCGCGCCGGCAGGAATGCCCAGCAGATGATTGGTCATATGGCCGTACAGGGCGATGGTATTCTCTTCCGCTGTCTTTCCCTTTTCCACCTGAATATACTGTTCAAAAAGCTCGGCCTGGGATTTGATCAGGGCGGTACGTTCGCTGTCAAAGCGATCCTCCAGGATCGAAGCCCTGAAATTGGGGATAAATCCAATCAGTCCGATCAGCAGCAGGACCGAAAGACGCTGCGAAACGATCGTGTCTTCCTCCCCCAGACAGAGCAGCAGGACCGCCGGGACAAAGGCGATATTCAGGCCCCGGATCAGGGTGGGCAGAACCGTTGTATACAGAAGGATAAAAGCCGCCAGGAAACCGGTCAGCATATACAGGGCCGCCAGGTACTGGGGCAGGCAGTCTCTGCAGCGGTAGTTCTTATCGATGCAGCGCAGGATCCTGTAACAGAGAAACAGGATCAGCGCGTAACAGGTCAGCAGGTAGAACATATAGCTGCCGAAGTGCTCGGACCGCCCCCGGATCAGGGCCATGGGGCTGATCGTTTCCCAGGCGGGCCTCAGGCGGGCCTTGAGGAAAGGAAGAATGGCGGCCGGGCCGTCACTGCCCAGGGAAGAGACCAGGCTGCCGGTCAGGCTGACATTATAGGAAGCGCTGGTCTTCATTCGGATATAGAAGCATACCGCGATCACGGCCAGGGACAGGAACAGGGACAGGAGGACATAAAGGAACCAGAAAAGTTTTCCCCTGCCGCTGCCTGCCGTCAGCCGCCTGCCCAGACACAGGAACCATACGGGCACCGCGAGGGCAAAGAGGATATAGCAGGAAATACAGAAAAGAATATAAAGGGGCGCCAGCAGGACCAGGACAATGTTATAAAAGACACGGCCGTCCATGGCCTGTGTCCACAGATACCACAGCATGGCTGCCAGGACAATGCCAAGGGAGAACCGGGTCGATTCCGACATGGCGGTCAGGATATAGTTAAAGCTGGTATAGAAGAAACAGGAAGCCAGCAGCATTTTCAGCGTGCTGCGGAAAGAAGGCCTGGTGAACAGGAGAAAGAAGAGGTTGGCCAGGCAGGAAAAGAGCAGGTTGGTATAGACCGGGGTCAGCAGTTCCATACCGGTGACAGCCGCGACGGGGGACATGGCCCAGACCATAAAAGGGCCCCATGCGCCGAAGGTGCCGATGGCCGCGTGGCTGCCATTGTAACCGTAATAGCCCAGGGGACTGCCGAAGGCTGCTGCGCTGCGGACCTGACAGAACCAGGAGATCTCATCGTTCCAGACCGGAATCGCGGCCCGTGGATCCACTCTGTAGCAGAGACAGAGGAAGAGGGCTGTCAGCAGGGGCATCAGAACAAAGAGAATATATACAGGAATCCGTTTGAAATCCATTTTCGCGTCTTTCATGAAAATACCGCCTTTCTGATGGACCGGCCGGAGCCGGCGCGTTTTCCGCAGCGGAGCCGGTCAGACTCCGTTATGCAGGATCAGAATGTAGTAAAGGTAATAGATACCGGATAGTACATGCAGGGCCAGCAGGACGGAGGCCAGGACCTGGAGGAAAATATCCAGGCCGGATTTCTTCCTGCCGCAGGCCCACAGGGCCAGATACTGGCGTATGGCGCAGAACCAGAGATAGTACAGGGCCAGCATATAGCCCCAGCTGAAATTGCCGTGATATTCCCGGCTGCCTTCCTCCACCAGCAGCATGCGTTCCGCCAGGCCGGAGAGGAAGATCAGGAGAGCAAAGCCGTCACAGACCCGGAACTCCCGTTTCAGCAGGCTGACCAGCAGCATGAATAAAGGAAAAGCCGTGACCAGCAGCAGGGAAATACCGACATTGTCTGTATAAAAGCCCGC
>ONRU01000023.1 GCA_900320325.1 uncultured Lachnospiraceae bacterium | reverse complement strand
GGATGCCCGGGCTTCCTACCGGATGGAACGAAGGCGTGTCATGCAGCAGGGGGACGTGGAGATCACCCAGACCGAGCATTTCACCGGCGAGCGCAGCGGTACCCTCCGCTTTTCCAGGATTCCCGTGGACGCGTCCACCCATATGCCGGATGACCTGATGGATTCGATCGAACCCTATAATTATAAAGAGCTCAAGCCTTTTTCCATGGCGTATATGCCCGGCTATCTGGCGGATAAATATGATGTCAGCCAGGACAAATGCCGGGACCGGGCCAGAGAGCGGGCCGTGAATACCGCCCGCAGCGCCCTGCTCCAGACGGTCACAGGATATACCAGCGTCAATGTGACCGGCCAGGAGGAAAGGATCCACAGCGACAGGGTACAGTACGCCATGCTGCCGGTCTGGCTGCTCAGCACCAGATGGGACAACAAGAACTACCTCTTTGCCATGAACGGCCAGAGCGGGCAGATGTGCCGGTCTCCACGCCCAAACTGGCAGCCTGGTTCATCGGCGTCTTCGCGGCCGTATGCGGCCTGATCTATCTAATGAGTGAGGAACTGGCCTATGGCCTGATCGGCGGCCTCATCGTGGCAGCCATTACGGCCCTGGTCCTGCACAGCCAGATGAAGCCGGTGGCCCGTAAACATTCGGCCGAACGTTATGTGGAGGAAGGCGGCCTGCAGCTGCACAGGAAGGAAGATACCTACCTGAACACCACGGAGACCCGGAGGACCATCCAGAGGGTGGATCCCCAGGCAAAGCCCGGAGGCACGGCCGGAAACCGGCCGGGAGGCCAGCCGGGAAGCCAGGCCGGAAACCGGCCGGGAGGCAGGCCCGCGGGCAGGCCCACAGGCCATGGCGGCAGCCGGCCCAAATAAATAACCAATCAGAATCGTTTCTGCATGGAATCTCTGCGGCATGAAAGCTATGCCGCAGAGATTTTTCTGTAAGATGAACCGGGCGTCAGACTTCCGGTCCACCCGAAATGAACCGGATAGTCTGACGCCCCGGTTCATCCCGCAAAATCCGTACCGAAAGATTTGCGAAAATTTCTTCTTATGGTATACTGTAATGACTCGAATGAATGTTCACTGTATCCGCAGGAGGAAGCCATGGATCATTTTGTACTGCATTCCGAATATCAGCCCACGGGAGACCAGCCGGCCGCCATCGAAGACCTGGTCAGGGGATTCCGGGAAGGCAACCAGTTCCAGACCCTTCTGGGCGTCACGGGGTCGGGCAAGACCTTCACGATGGCCAATGTCATCGCGGCCCTGAACAAACCGGCCCTGATCATCTCCCATAATAAGACCCTGGCCGGCCAGCTCTACGGAGAGATGAAGGAGTTCTTTCCGGAGAACGCCGTGGAATATTTTGTTTCCTATTATGATTACTATCAGCCGGAGGCCTATGTGCCCTCCAGCGATACCTATATCGCCAAGGACTCGGCCATCAATGACGAGATCGACAAGCTGCGCCTGTCTGCCACCGCTTCCCTGGCCGAGCGCCGGGATGTGGTCGTCGTGGCCAGCGTCTCCTGTATTTACGGCCTGGGCAGCCCGGAGGAATTCAAGGGCATGTCCATTTCCCTGCGGCCCGGCATGTCCAGGGACAGGGATGAGGTCATCCGGGACCTGATCTCCATCCAGTACACCCGCAACGACATGGCCCTGGACCGCTGCAATTTCCGGGTCCGCGGAGATACCCTGGAGCTCTATCCGGCCCAGGGCGGCGATTACCTGATCCGTCTGGAATGGTTCGGGGACGAGATCGACCGAATCTGCGAGGTGGACCAGCTGACCGGCCGCCTGCACGCCACGCTGGAGCATGTCATGATCTATCCGGCCTCCCACTATGTGGTCCCCCAGGAAAAGATCAACCGGGCCTGCGACAACATCGAACAGGAACTGAAGGAGCGGATCCTCTATTTCAAGGGCGAGGATAAGCTGCTGGAGGCCCAGAGGATCTCCGAGCGGACCAACTTTGATATCGAAATGATGCGGGAGACAGGCTTCTGCTCTGGCATTGAGAACTATTCCCGCCATCTGAACTTTATGAAGCCCGGCGAACCGCCCCTGACCCTGATGGATTTCTTTGACCGGGATTTCCTGATCATTATCGACGAGTCCCACATGACCATCCCCCAGATCGGCGCCATGTACCACGGAGACCGGTCCAGGAAACAGACCCTGGTGGATTACGGTTTCCGCCTGCCCTCCGCCCTGGATAACCGCCCCCTCAGTTTTGAGGAATTTGAGCAGCATATCGATCAGCTGCTTTTTGTCTCCGCGACACCGGGCCCTTATGAGGAAGACCATGAGCTGCTGCGGACGGAACAGATCATCCGTCCCACAGGCCTGCTGGATCCCGAGATCGATGTCCGTCCGGTGGAAGGCCAGATCGATGATCTGATCGGCGAAGTCCGGGAGACGGTGGCTGCCGGTCACAAGGTGCTGGTCACCACCCTGACCAAAAAGATGGCGGAGGACCTGACCGATTACCTGGCCGGAGCCGGGATCCGGGTCCGATACCTGCACTCGGACATCGATACGCTGGAACGGTCCCAGATCATCCGGGACATGCGCCTGGATGTCTTCGATGTGCTGGTCGGCATCAACCTGCTGCGGGAAGGCCTGGATATTCCCGAGATCGCCCTGGTGGTGATCCTGGACGCGGACAAGGAAGGCTTTCTGCGTTCGGAGACCTCTCTGGTCCAGACCATAGGCCGGGCCGCCAGGAACGCCGAGGGCCGGGTCATCATGTATGCCGACAACATGACCGATTCCATGCGGCGGGCCATTGAGGAGACCCAGCGGCGCCGCCGCCTGCAGAACGCCTATAATGAAGAACACGGCATTACGCCCCAGACCATCAAAAAGGCGGTCCGCGACCTGATCACCATCTCCAAAGAGATCGCGCAGGAAGAGGTCTGCTTTGAGAAGGACCCGGAATCCATGGACGCCGGTGAGCTGAAGAAACTGATCGCCGATGTGGAGAAAAAGATGCGCCGGGCCGCCGCCGACCTCAATTTCGAGGCGGCCGCCGAACTGCGTGATCGTATGATCGAACTCAAAAAACACCTGCTGGAGATCGAAGGAGGCAAGTGAAGGCCTCCGGACCGGCGGCACAAAAAAGGATAGAAGAGATATATGGCAGTAAAAATGAAGAAACCGGATTACTGGCCCCTGCTGGAAGCCAATGAGATAAAGGCCAGAGAATCCCACGCGGCCGATGAGCTGCGCAGAAAACTGATCAATAAAGAGGACTGTATCCGGATCAAAGGCGCCAGGGAGCATAACCTGCAGGGAATCGACCTGACCATTCCCCGCAACGAGCTGGTCGTCCTGACCGGCCTGTCGGGCAGCGGCAAGTCCTCCCTGGCCTTCGATACCATCTACGCGGAGGGCCAGCGCAGATATATGGAATCCCTGTCCTCCTACGCCCGTCAGTTCCTGGGCCAGATGGAAAAGCCGGATGTGGAAAAGATCGACGGTCTGTCCCCGGCCATCTCCATCGACCAGAAATCCACCAACCGCAACCCCAGGTCCACTGTGGGCACCGTGACGGAGATCTATGACTATCTGCGTCTGCTCTATGCCAGGATCGGCATCCCTCACTGCCCCAAATGCGGCAGGGAGATCTCCCGCCAGACCGTGGACCAGATGGTGGACCAGGTCATGGCTCTGCCCGAGGGCACCCGCCTGCAGCTGCTGGCGCCGGTAGTCCGGGGCCGCAAGGGCGAGCACGCCAAAGTCATTGACCGGGCCCGCCGGGCCGGCTATGTCCGCCTGCGGATCGACGGCAGCCAGTATGACATTTCCGAAGACATCAAGCTGGAAAAGAACATCAAGCATAACATTGAGATCATCGTGGACCGCCTGGTGGTCCGGCCGGGCATTGAACGCCGCCTGACCGATTCCATCGAGAACGCCCTGGGCCTGGCCGAGGGGCTTCTGCAGGTGGACGTGATCGGGGGAGAGCTTCGCCAGTTCAGCCAGAACTTCGCCTGCCCCGACTGCGGGGCTTCCATTCCCGAGATCGAGCCCCGAAGCTTTTCCTTCAACAATCCCTTCGGCGCCTGTCCCGACTGCCTGGGCCTGGGCTACCGGATGGAGTTCGATCCGGACCTGATCGTCCCGGATCCGTCCCGGTCTGTCAATGACGGGGCCATCGCGGTCCTGGGCTGGCAGTCCTGCATGAAGCCGGGCTCCTTTTCCAACGCGATTCTGACCGCCCTGGCCGGGGAACTGGGCTTCAGTCTGGATACCCCCTGGGGAGAACTGCCGGAGCAGATCCGCCATATCCTGATGTATGGCACCGACCGCACCGTCAATGTCCATTACAGGGGCCAGCGGGGCGAGGGCGTCTATCCCATTACTTTCGAAGGCCTGGTCAGCAACGTCCAGCAGCGCTATAAAGAGACCGCTTCAGAGTACAGCAAGCACGAATATGAACAGTTCATGCGCATCACCCCCTGCCAGACCTGCAAAGGGCAGAGACTGCGGAAAGAATCCCTGGCGGTGACCGTGGGCGGCATGAACATTTATGACCTGACCTGCCTGTCCATCGGGCTGCTGCGGGACCATATCGACGGCCTGCAGCTGACGCAGACCCAGCAGATGATCGGCCGCCAGATTCTCAAGGAGATCAAAGCCAGGGTCAGCTTCCTGGTCGACGTAGGCCTGGATTACCTGACCCTGGCCAGGGCCACGGCTACCCTGTCGGGCGGTGAGGCCCAGCGGATCCGCCTGGCCACCCAGATCGGGTCCGGCCTGGTCGGCGTCTGCTATATCCTGGACGAGCCCAGCATCGGCCTCCACCAGCGGGACAATGACAAGCTGCTGCGCACCCTCAAGAGCCTGCGGGACCTGTGGAATACGGTCATCGTGGTCGAACATGATGAGGACACCATGCGGGCGGCCGACTATATCATCGACATCGGCCCCGGCGCCGGTTCCCATGGCGGCCGGGTGGTGGCTTCCGGTACGGCGGAGGAGATCATGCAGGTCCCCGAATCCGTGACGGGCCAGTACCTGAAAGGAGAAAAATTTATCCCGGTTCCGCCGGTCCGCAGGAGGCCGGGCGGCTGGCTGACCGTAAAGGGAGCCCGGGTCAACAACCTGAAAAACATCGATGTCAGCTTCCCCCTGGGCGTGATGACTGCCGTGACCGGCGTTTCCGGCTCCGGCAAGAGCTCTCTGGTCAACGAGATCCTCAACAAGCGGCTCAGCAGGGACCTGAACCGGGCCCTGACCATTCCCGGAGAACATGACGGCATTGAAGGCATGGACCAGCTGGACAAAGTCATCAACATTGACCAGTCCCCCATCGGACGGACCCCCCGGTCCAACCCGGCCACCTACACGGGTGTTTTCGACATGATCCGCGACCTCTTCGCCGCCACGCCGGACGCCAAAGCCAGGGGCTATACCAAGGGGCGCTTTTCCTTTAATGTCAAGGGCGGCCGCTGCGAAGCCTGCCGCGGCGACGGCATCAACCGGATCGAGATGCACTTCCTGCCGGACGTGTACGTTCCCTGCGAGGTCTGCCACGGCAAACGCTACAACCGGGAGACCCTGGAGGTGCGCTATAAAGATAAGAACATTTACGACATCCTCAACATGACCGTGGAGGAGGCGGTGGACTTCTTTAAGAACCTGCCCGCCATCAGCCGCAAGATCCGGACCCTCTATGACGTGGGACTGGGCTATGTCAAGTTGGGCCAGCCCTCCACGGAATTATCCGGCGGTGAAGCCCAGCGGATCAAGCTGGCGGCTGAGCTGTCCCGGCGCAGTACGGGACGGACCATCTATATCCTGGACGAGCCCACCACAGGCCTCCATTTTGATGACGTGGCCAAGCTGACCGGCATCCTCCACGCCCTGGTGGAAGGCGGCAATACGGTCGTGGTCATTGAGCACAACCTGGATGTCATCAAGACCGCCGACTATATCATTGATATGGGGCCCGAAGGAGGAGACGGGGGCGGGACGGTCATTGCCCGGGGCACGCCCGAGGAAGTGGCCATGGACCACGGCTCCTATACAGGCTATTACATCCACAAAATGCTGGAGAAAGACCGGCAGAACCGGAAGCCGGAGGGCTGACCGGAAGCGTGTTCACAGAATGCCGGAAAAGACCGGCAGGACCGGAAGCCGGAGGGCTGACCGGAAGCAGCAGGCATATATGCAGGAAATCAGAGGATATATCTACAACATCATATACAGGAACGAAGAGAACGCCTACACCGTCTTTGAAGTGGAGACGGAAGAGGACAGGATCACCTGCGTCGGCTTTCCGCCTGCCATATCCCAGGGGGAAGGCTGCCGGCTGACCGGGGAATATACCAGCCATCCGGTCTACGGAGACCAGTTCCGGGTCCGGGAGTATCGGATGGTCCCTCCGGAGACCACCCAGGCCATGTTCCGCTATCTTTCCTCCGGCGCCGTCAAAGGGATCGGGGCGGCCCTGGCCCGCCGGATCATCCGCGCCTTCGGGGAGGAAACGATCCGGATCATGAATGAGGAACCGGAGCGGCTTTCGGAGGTAAAGGGCATCAGTGACCGCAAGGCCCGGGAGATCGCCGCCCAGCTGGAGGGCAAAAAAGACCTGCAGGACGCCATGCTCTTCCTGCAGAACTACGGGATCGGCAGCCGCCAGGCCCTGAAGATCTGGAAGACCTACGGGATCCGTCTCTATTCTGTTCTGAAGGAGAACCCCTACCGGCTGGCGGAGGATATACGGGGCATCGGCTTCCTGACGGCGGACCAGATCGCCGCCAGGCTGGGGATCCGGCCGGATTCAGAGTTCCGGATCCGCAGCGGCATCCTCTATACCATGTCCCAGGCCCTGACGGAAGGCTCCACCTGGCTGCCCATGGAGACGGTCCTTTCCCGGACCGCGGGCCTGCTGGGCCTGCCCGCGGAGGAACTGGGGGTCCACCTGACCAACCTGATCGTGGACCGGAAGCTCCGCAGCAAAGTCAGGGAAGGCACCGCTCAGGTCTATACGGCCGCTGCCTGGCGCAGGGAGCAGCAGATCGCCCGGATGCTGGCGGAACTGGACAGCGCCCTGCCGGTGGACGGGGGAGATATGGATCCGGACAAACGGATCCGCAAGCTGGAAAAAGAAGAAGGAATCGCCCTGGACGAACTGCAGAGGAAGGCGGTCCGCATGGCTGCCGACCGGACCCTGCTGCTGCTCTCAGGCGGTCCCGGCACCGGCAAAACGACCACGATCAATACGATTATCCGTTATTTTGAGGCGGAGAATATGGATGTCCTGCTGGCGGCCCCCACGGGCCGGGCGGCCCACCGCATGGCGGAGGCCACCGGACGGGAAGCCATGACCATCCACCGCCTGCTGGGCGTCCGGGGCGGCCCGGACAAAAAAGAGGACAGGCAGGAGGATCCGGCAGGCGCCTTCTCCGATTTCGAGAAAGACCGGGACAATCCGCTGGAGGCGGACGCCGTCATCATAGATGAAATGTCCATGGTGGATATGTACCTGATGCATGCCCTGCTGTCCGCCATCCTGCCCGGGACCCGGCTGATCATGGTCGGGGATGTCAACCAGCTGCCCAGCGTGGGCCCCGGCAACGTGCTCCGGGATCTGATCTCGTCCGCCGCCTTTCCCACGGTCATGCTGGAAAAGATTTTCCGTCAGGCAGCGGAAAGCGATATTGTCATGAACGCCCACCGGATCCTGCGGGGGGAGATGCCCCGCCTGGACAACCGGAGCAGGGATTTCTTTTTCCTGGAGCGGTCGGACCCTCAGGTCATCTACAAGCACATGGTCGAGCTGATGACCTCCATGCTGCCGGGCTATGTGGGATGCCGGACGGAGGAGATCCAGGTCCTGACCCCCATGCGCAAGGGGGCCCTGGGCGTGGAGAAGCTCAATGAGGTCCTGCAGGGCGTACTCAATCCGCCCCGGCGGGGCAGGGGCGAGTATACCTTCCGGGATACAGTCTACCGGGTGGGCGACAAAGTCATGCAGACCCGCAACAATTATCAGATAGAGTGGAAGATCACCGGCAATTATGATATCCCCCTGGAACAGGGGACCGGGATCTTTAACGGAGACTGCGGCCGGATCCTGGAGATCCGGGAGCCCGCGGAGACCATGATCGTCTGCTTTGACGATGAAAGGATCGTGGAATATCCCTTTTCCGACCTGGAGGACCTGGACCTGGCCTACGCGGTGACGGTCCATAAATCCCAGGGGACGGAATATCCGGCGGTCATCATGCCCCTCCTGTCCGGGCCTTCCAGCCTCTTTACCAGGAACCTGCTGTATACCGCTGTGACCCGGGCCCGCCGCTGCGCCGTGCTCCTGGGCAGCCGGGATACGGTCAGGGCCATGACCGCCAATGTCAGACAGGGCAGCCGCAATACGGGACTGGAGGACCGGGTTCATGAAATTACAGGCAGTTACGGAGACGAAAAAGGATCTGTTCCTGAGTCTCTTCTTTCCAAGGAGATGCCCGGTTTGTGACAGGCCGGTCCGCCCCTTCGGCAGCCTGATCTGCCGGGAATGTGAGGACCTGCCGGAACGGATCGGCCGCTGCACATGCTTTCGCTGCGGCAGGGATGTCAGGCCGGAGGAGGAATTCTGCCCCCAGTGCGGCCGTGTCCGCCATATATACAGGCGGGGGGCCGCTGTATTTACCTACCGCAGCATGGCCGCTTCCATTTACCGCTATAAATACGGCGGCCGGCGGGAATATGCCGACTATTTCGGCAGGGAAATGGCCCGGCGCCTGCGGGAACAGGCTGCCAGAGGGGTCTTTCCCAGGGCCGATCTGCTGGTCCCGGTCCCGCTTTCCCCTGCCAGATCCCGCCGCAGGGGCTTCAATCAGGCCCGTCTGCTGGCCGATGTGATCTCCCGGGATACCGGGATTCCGGTCCGGGAGGACCTGCTCCGCAGGGACGAAGAGACCGCTCCCATGAAGGGGATGACGGCGTCGGCCCGGTACAAAAATTTGAAAAAGGCTTTTCATGTATATGGAAATGATGTAAACTTAAAGTCGATTATGCTCATTGATGATATCTATACGACCGGCGCCACCATGGACGCCTGCGCGTCCCGGCTGATGGAAGCGGGGGCCCGCTCCGTCTGTTTTCTGGCCCTGGCCATTGGAGAAAACCCCTTATGTTAAATACTGAAAAAATCGCAGTCATGACAAAGGCGGCCATTTATGAGGGAAAAGAGGGCCTGCAGGATGACAGGGTCATCTCTTATTTCGAGACAGACTACCTGCTCAAGGGTTTATTCGGGTCTCTGATTACCTACACAGTGGCTTTTTTTGTCATATTTGCTCTATACGCGGCGTATCATTTTGAGGACCTGGTCCTGCTTCTGTATTCGGATGCCCTGACACCTTTTCTCTGGTCGGCCCTCCGGATCTATCTGACCTGCCTGGTACCCTTCCTGCTGGTCACATTCCTGATCTACCTGGTCCGCTATCATCAGACAAGAGAAAAAGTCAGCAGCTACCGCCGTATGCTGGAAACACTGGCTGACGGAAACGAGGAAGAAAAAGCATGAACATTGCGGCATTATACGAAATCCGAAGAAAAATACAGGACTATTTCATGAAGTATGAGTATATTCTGAAGCCGGCGGGGAAATTCCTGCTCAGCCTCATACTTCTGTTCATTATTAAGGGAGACATTGGCTATAACGCCATACTGTGCAATTCTCTGCTCCTGGTCATCATTTCCCTGATCTGCGCGCTGGTTCCTGTGGGCTTTATTTCCGCGATCATAGGGCTGGTCATCCTGGGACATCTGTACAGGCTTTCGCTGGAGTCCGCCGTCATGGGGGCGGTCGTGCTCCTGCTGATCTTCCTGCTTTATTTCAGGTTCTCTCCCAGAGATGTGCTCCTGCTCCTTCTGACGCCGCTGGCCATCAAGCTCAACATCCATTATGCCCTGCCGGTAGCGGCAGGCCTGCTCTGCGCGCCCACCGCCGCGGCTCCTGTGGCCATTGGCGTGCTGGTGACCGGCTTCCTGGAAAAGATCGCGGCCAATGAGATCCTGCTTTCGGGCGGCGGAGAAGTCGGACGGTCCACCCTGCTCAAGCTGCGCTTCCTGATCGATACCATGGTGCAGAACCACCGCATGTGGGTCACGGCACTGGTATTCGTGCTGACCACGATCATTGTGTACGCGATCCGCAGGCTGGCCATCAGCAACGCCTGGCTCCTGGCGATCATCGCGGGCACCCTGGCGGAAGTGATCGGACTGACAGCCGGAGGCAGCCGTTTCGGCGCCCGGCTGGACGGCGTGGCGCTTTTCATGGGCCTGATGATGTCCCTGCTCATTGAGTGGGCCATCATGTTCATGAAGTTCAATGTCGATTACAGGCTGATCGAAAGTGTCCAGTTCGAGGACGATGATTATTACTATTTCGTAAAAGCGGTCCCCAAGGTCACGGTACCCGGGGAGGACGGCCTTTTACCTGCCGGCAGTCTTTCCGAGACAACTGCGGACCTGAAGAACCAGTTCGTAAAACACAGACCCGGCGGCCGGAAAGACCAGGCTGACGGGGGAGGCAAAAAGTCTTAAGCATCCTGAAATTCAGTAAGCGGCAGCCCCGGCTCCTGCGGAGCCGGCCGGCGGCCTGAGGAGACGGAATCATTTATGCAGCGCTGGTTTTCTATTCTCCAGAACTTTTTTTCCACATTTCATATGCCTGTCCTGCGTATCGCCGATGTGGTGGAGGTGTGCATCATTGCGTTCCTGCTCTACCACATCCTGGCCTGGGTCAAGAATACCAGGGCATGGTCTCTGCTCATGGGCGTCCTTGTAATCGCTGCTTTTGTGATTCTGGCCGCTCTTTTTAACATGACCACAATTCTCTGGATCGTCCGGAATGTCATGGGAACGGCTGTTATTGCAATGGTCGTCATCCTGCAGCCGGAGCTGAGAAACGCCATAGAGGAGCTGGGGCAGCGCAATATCCTCAGTTCCTTATTCCTTTTTGAGCCGGACAGGACTCCGGAAGGCCGTTTTTCCGACCAGACGATCACAGAAATCGTCACTGCATGCCTGCAGATGGCCAAAGTCAAGACCGGCGCCCTGATCGTGGTCCAGAACAAGATCGTCCTCAATGAATACAAGCGCCTGGGCATCGATGTCGACGGCATCGTGACCAGCCAGCTGCTGATCAACATTTTTGAGAAGAATACGCCGCTCCATGACGGCGCGGTCATTATCGTAGGAGACAGGGTCGCGTCAGCCACCTGTTACCTGCCCCTGTCCGAAAACAAAATGGACAAAGAGCTGGGCACCCGCCACAGAGCCGGTGTCGGTATTTCCGAGGTGTCGGATTCACTGACTTTTATCGTGTCCGAGGAGACCGGTGAGATCAGCATGGCCATGCGGGGAAATCTGCAGCGGGGTGTCTCCGAAACGGAAATGAGAGAGGCACTGGTCCGTCTGCAGAATAAAGAAGAAAGTGAAGAGAAACGGTCCTTTATCCCCATTTGGAAAGGAACAGGCAGTCATGAAAAAGATAAAAGAGATGATTCTGAATGATTTCGGACTGAAGATCTTCTCTCTGGTCTCCGCCGCGGTCCTATGGCTTCTGGTCACCAGCTTTAATGATCCGATCACGACCATGCAGGTCATGAACGTGACCGTCAAACTGCAGCATACCAACCTGATCACGGACCGGAATGAAGTGTTTTCTGTAGAGGATGACTCTGATGTCATTCCCGTCGTGACCATCACGGCACCCAGATCGATCGTAGACAATATCAAGGCGGATAATATCATCGCCACCGCGGATGTGGCCAATATGCAGGAGGACGGGAGCATCCCCATCACGCTGACCACCAATATCTACAGCAGAGAAATCGCCAGTATCCGGGGCAGCACGGAATTTGTGCGTCTGCGGATCGAAGACAGCAGCACCAAGACCCTGACCCTGGGCGTGGATACCATCGGCCAGCCCGCGGCAGGCTATGTTCTGGGCTCGGTGTCGCCGGAACAGAACCAGATCCGGATCAGCGGCGCCAGGTCTCTGGTCTCCTCGGTAGACCAGGCCAGAGTTACAGTCGATATTTCGGATGCCAGGGACAATATCAGTACCTATGTGGAAGTACTGCTTTACGATAATGAGGGGGATACGGTCGCGTCTACCCACCTGAACATGAACCTCTATTCTGTCAAGGTCAACGCGGAGATCCTGCCTACAGCGGAAGTCCCCATTACCTGGTCTGTCAGAGGGGAGCCGGCGGAAGGCTGCGAACTGACAGGAGAAGCCTCTGTCGCCCCGGAGACGGTCCTGGTGGCCGCGCCGGAAAGAGTGCTGAACAAAGTGGATGCCATTGAGATCCCGGCCGGCCAGCTCAACATTACCGGGCTGACTTCGGACCTGACCAAAACGGTGAATATCGCTGACTTCCTGCCGGACGGTGTCCGGCTGGCTGACAGCAGTTTTGACGGCAGGGTAACGGTGTTTATAGGGATCCGCAAGACGGCGGAAGATACGGAAGAGGAAGAATACTGACGGAGCAGGCACAGCCGGAGAGGAAACATTATGGTAAGTATCAAGATCCGGGTCACGGACCCTGCCGGCCTGCATCTGGGACCGGCGGAAATGATCTGCAGGAAGGCGCTGGGATTTCAGTCCCGCTGCAGCCTGCGCAATAAAGAAACGACTGCCAATGCCAAGAGCGTACTCGGCGTTCTGGGAACCTGTGTCAGAAAAGGGGATGTCATCGAGATCATCTGTGAAGGCAGTGATGAGAAAGAAGCGCTGACAGCCCTGGCGGATCTGATCCGGCAGCAGCTGTGCGGCGGATGAAGTACGCCCGGAGCGTGAAAAAGCATGATCGGCCGGTCCCGTTCCCGGGACCGGCTGTTTTGGCATACTGCGGCAGGAACCGCGGGCCGGCTGTTTTAGCATATTGCGGAAGGAACCGCGGACCGGCTGTTCCTGCCGGGACATTGGCGGAAAGTGAGGCGTAATGGTCAGAAAAGATTTAAAAGAGATACAGATCCGGATCCCGGACAGGGCGGCCGCGATCCTGGATACGATCCATAAAGCGGGCTTTGAGGCATATGTGGTGGGCGGCTGTGTCCGTGACGCCATTATGGGCCGGGAGCCTGATGACTGGGACATAACCACTTCCGCGGAACCCCGGCAGGTCAAAGCGCTTTTTGCCAGGACCATTGATACCGGTCTCCAGCACGGAACGGTCACGGTCCTGCAGGGCCGTGAAGGGTTTGAAGTGACCACCTACCGTATCGACGGCAAATATGAGGACGGCAGACACCCCAGTGAGGTGGTCTTTACCCGCAGTCTGCGGGAGGATCTGCAGAGACGGGATTTTACCATCAACGCCATGGCTTACAACCATATGGAAGGCGTTGTGGACCTGTTCGGAGGGCTGGAGGATCTGGAGAAAGGACTGATCCGGGCGGTAGGAGATCCCCGCGCGCGCTTCTCGGAGGATGCCCTCCGGATCATGCGGGCTGTCCGTTTCGCGGCTGTTTTCGGGTTTGATATTGAAAAGGAGACCCGGGCAGCTATGGAGGAGATCGCGCCAAATCTGGACCGGATCAGTGAGGAGAGGATTAACGCCGAGCTGACAAAACTCCTGGTATCCCCGCATCCTGAGCTGCTGCGAACAGCCTATGAGGCAGGCCTGACAGCCCGTTTCCTGCCCGAGCTCGACCGCTGCATGGAGACGCCTCAGGACAACCCCCACCACTGTTATACGGTCGGCGAGCATACCATCCGCGCCGTACAGGCCATCCGGCCCGACAAAGTCCTGCGCCTGGCCATGCTGTTCCATGATATTGCCAAACCGGCATGCAGAACGACCGATGAAGCCGGGATCGATCATTTTTACGGGCATCCGGACAAGGGGGCCCGTATGGCGGACCGGATCCTGCGCAGGCTTAAATACGATAATGATACCCGGGAGAAAGTCATACGCCTGGTCAGATACCATGACCGGTCCATGGAGGCCAGTCCCGCCGGGATCCGGAAAGCGGCGGCTTTTTACGGGACTGACATGTTCCCGCTCCTGATGGAAGTAAAGGAAGCGGATGTTTCCGCCCAGAGCATGTATCAGAGGGAGGAAAAGGTGGAAATGATCGCCCGCTGGAGGGAACTCTACCGCCAGGTCCGCGAAGCTGGTGACTGTGTCAGTCTCCGGGAACTGGCGGTCAATGGAAATGACCTGATCGAAGCCGGCATGAGGCCCGGAAAGGAGCTCGGGGCCGTACTGCAGAAAATGTTCGAGGAAGTGCTGGCCCATCCGGAACATAATGACAGGGATTACCTGATGGAGCATTTCGCTATTATTTCTTGACAATTAGATGGAAACCTACTATAAATACATATGTATCTCAGAGAAAAATAACAGGCCATCCGGTCTGAAGGAGGAAGTGCATGAACAAGGCAGAATTTATTGCAGAATTAGCTAACAACTCTGGATTAAGCAAGAAAGAAGCGGAAGCGGTATTAAAGGCTTTTGTTAAAACAGTAGAAGATGAGCTCAGGAAGGGCGGCAAGGTACAGATCGTTGGATTCGGTACTTTTGAAGTTAGCGAAAGAGCTGCCAGAGACGGAAGAAACCCCAGGACCGGTGAAGTCATGAAGATCGAAGCGACCAAAGCGCCCAAGTTCAAGGCCGGCAAGTCTCTGAAAGACGCCATCAACGCCTGAACTTTGTGTTTCTGAAATGGTTGATCTCTGGCCCGGAGTTTCTCCGGGTCAGTTTTCGTTTCCGGCCGTGACTTTCTGTCAGTGAAGGCACTTTGTCCGGGCCGGACTTTTTTAAGCGAAGCCGTTCTATCCGGCCGGGTTTTTCTTTCAGAGCAGTCACCCTGTCCGGGCCGGAGCTTTCCGGGAGCGTGCCCGGCGGAAAGGAGTCCTTCCATGAGATTAGATAAATATTTAAAGGTATCCAGACTGATCAAACGGCGTACCGTTGCCAATGAAGCCTGTGATAACGGCAGGGTCATACTGAACGGCAAAACAGCCAGGGCTTCCGCGGAGGTCAAAGTCGGAGACAGGATTGAGATCGCCTTCGGAAACAAAACGGTCTGTGTCGAAGTCCTGCAGGTCCAGGATTCGACCAAAAAGGAAATGGCCGCGGAAATGTATAAATACTGCTGAAATCCGCTTTAAGACAGTAAAGGCGATTTCATGCCTTCTGGCTTGACGGGGACTGGGATTCTTGAAATAATAAAAATGCGGAAGGCCTGAAGGCCCGCATCATGTACGGAGGATACTGCGATGGCGGAAAACAGATCCAGTCGGCGGAGCCGGCAGAACCGTCTCAGCATGATCCTGGCGGTACTGGTCGTTGCGATTCTGTTCGTTGCCGTGTATATCAACGGCAGTTCCATGAGAAGGGAACTGGAAGAGAATCAGGAAAAGATTACCAGGCTGAAACAGGAGATTGAGGAGGAGGAACTGCGTTCCAGGAGCATAGAAGAATATCGCGCTTATACAGAGACGGATCAGTTCATTGAGCAGGTCGCCCGTGAGAAACTGGGACTCTTATATGAAGGAGAGACCATATTCAGGGAATCTGATTGACTGCGTCCTTCCGCCTCTGCAGGCTGCGGCAGGTATCTGCAGCCGGGAACGCGGGGATTACAGATGGCAGATCATGACAAATGAAAGCATGATCGCGAATGCTGCAGGACAGAGTATGTGCGGCAGTGTGTTTCCAAAGAGCATACATGATAACGCGTATGGGGCAGATCGTGTATGTCCAATGATATGAATAGGACAGGAGGCTGCCGGGCCAGCGTATATGACAGCTGTACAGGGGGACTGTTCGTCGGTCCGGTACAGAGATGCCGAAGCTGGCGGGCAGCCCTTTTTAACAGTAAATATTTTGCTGTCAGTGAAAGCAGCTGTCTGGCGCCGGAAAAATGATGAATGAATTCGAAAAAAGAATCAGAAGCAGGATCTTTGATCTGGAGATGCTGCCGTCCCGGGGCGGCCGGGTCCTGGCCGGCGTATCCGGCGGCGCGGATTCCGTCTGCCTGCTGCTGGTGCTGGCGGCCCTGCGGGAGGATCTGGATTTTGACCTCCGGGCCATCCATATCCATCACGGGCTGCGGGAGCGTGCCGGAGAAGACCTGGCTTTTACGCAGGACCTGTGCGCCGGTCTGCAGGTTCCCTGCCGGACCTGGTATGTGGACGCGGCAGCTTACGCGGCCGGCCATGGCCTGGGGGTTGAGGAAGCCTGCCGGATCCTCCGTTATCAGTGTTTTGAGCAGGCATGTCTGGAATGGGAAGCGGAGGGGCCCGGCCCTGACGGACAGAACGGTTCCTGCAGGATTGCGGTCGCCCATCACATGGAGGATCAGGCGGAAACCGTACTTTTCCACATCTGCAGGGGCAGTTCCATAGCCGGGCTGCGGGGCATGCTGCCCGTATCCGGCAGGCTGATCCGTCCCCTGCTGGAAGAGACCAGAGACCAGATCGAGACATATCTGCGGGAAAAGGGACAGACATGGCGGACAGATGAGACCAACCTGGATCCTTCCTACACCAGGAACCGCCTGCGGCTGCAGATCCTGCCCCTGCTGGAACAATACGTGAATCCCGCTGCCCTGCGCCATCTGGCCAGGCTGGGGACGGAAGCGGCCCGGACGGAAGAATATCTGGCCGCGCGGACGGAAGCGGCGCTGGAACGATGCCGGATCCCCGCGGAAGGAGATTCCGGAACAGACCTGAGTCTGAATGGAAACGGAACGGGTGTTTTGATCAGTCTTCTGCTGCAGGAACCCGCGCTTTTACAGCAGCGGATCCTTTACCTTCTGCTGACCGGGGCGGCCGGCAGGAAAAAGGATATCGGGGAAGTCCATATCCGGGCCCTTCTGCAGCTGGCCCGTACCGGGGGCAGCGGCCGGCTGGATCTGCCGGCAGGCGTGACGGCCCGCAAAAGTTACGACAGACTGATTTTCCGGAGACCTGATCCGGAGGTGTCTGAAGCGGCTTCGGAAAGCGGGCTTCTGGACAGGGATACGGGCCTGCCGGTCTCGGAAGAAGCCTACCAGGTGACGGTATTTCCCTTCAGCGGGGACATGGGCTCTATTCCCCGAAATAAGTATACGAATTGGGTCGATTATGATAAAATAACTACGCTTCCTGTTTTCCGGAAACGACAGGAAGGGGACAGAATCACCATCCTGGCTGACGGAAGGAGTAAGAAGCTGGCCAGAGTGATGATCGACGCCCATGTACCGGCGGCTGTCAGGGACCGGGTCGTGATGCCGGCCCTGGGACAGGAGATCCTCTGGCTGCCCGGAATCAGAGCAAGCCGGAAATACAGGGTCACCCCGGAAACAAAAAACATTATGCAGATCACTGTAAAGGGAGGGAATGAAAGTGGCTGATAAAATTGATGTTTTGATCAGTGAAGAAGCGGTAGACAAGAGGATACGTGAACTGGCAGAGCAGATTTCAAAGGATTATGAGGGCAAAGAGGTCCATATGATCGGCGTCCTCAAGGGAGCGGCCTTCTTTATGAGCGCGCTGGCCCAGAAGCTGACCGTGCCGGTATCGCTGGACTATATGTGCGTTTCCAGCTATGGCAGTTCCACCAAGTCCAGCGGCATTGTCAAAATCGTCAAGGATCTGGATGAGCCGCTCATGGGCAAGGATGTCCTGATCGCTGAGGATATCATCGATTCCGGCCGGACCCTGAATTATCTGAAGGAACTGTTCCGGGACAGGGGCGCCGCCAGCCTCAGGATCTGCACACTGCTCAACAAGCCGGAGCGCAGAGTCGTCGAAATGGATGTTGACTATATCGGCTTTGATATTCCGGATAAATTTGTAGTCGGCTGGGGCATGGATTATGACCAGCTGTACAGAAACCTTCCCTATATCGGTGTGGTAACACCGGATGCGAAAGCGTAATTCCGAGATTCGCGCAGGCCTTGCCGCGGCCGCGGACACGCGGGCGGCAGCCGTATCAGCGCAGATAAATCAGAGGTAAAACAGTTTGAACAACGGAACAACAGGAAATAACAGAAACAGAGGCGTTTCCATTATTACGATGATCCTTTTCCTGGTCGTTATCTTCTGGCTCGTACGAGGGTCCTTCGTAAGCAGCCGGGGATCCTATACCATGGGGGATTTCAACAGGGATCTGGAACAGAAGAATGTGGAAGGCGTGGTGATCGCGCCCAACAGAGAAACGCCGACCGGTTCTGCCATCATCACCATGAAGGATGGGACGGAAAAGGTACTGTATGTGACGGACGTGAAAGAAGCGGAGAAACAGGCCAGGGACTATGGGCTGGATCCGGAGGTCCGGGACATACCGCCGGACAACAGCTTCCTGACCAGTATCATGCCCATGATCCTGATCGCGGTCCTGTGCATCTTCTTCTTCCATATGATGACCAACCAGGGCGGAGCCGGCAACG
>ONRU01000029.1 GCA_900320325.1 uncultured Lachnospiraceae bacterium | reverse complement strand
GCCGTACCAGCCGACGATCAGGGTCAGGGGCATGAAGATGGTCGTGATGACTGTCAGGACCGTGACGGTGTTGTTCTGACGGACGGCCAGCTGGGACTGGTAGAGGTCACGGACCTGGACCGAATAATCCCGCAGGGTAGTCGTAATATCCTGCAGACGGCGGCAGCGGTCCGTGAACATATCAAAATAGCGCAGGTTCTGTTCCGCGAAGAACTCATTTTCATTTTCACTCAGTTCCTGGCCAAAGGCGATCATCTGCATGTAATGGGTCCGCAGGGCCAGCAGGTCGCCCCGGATCTCCGCGATCCGGGAGAAAGCTTCTTTATCGGTCCTTCCCTCCAGGATATCCTCCTCCATATGCTGGAGCTCATCCTCAATGGCTTCCAGCAGGGTGGAATCACCCCGGATCATACTCTCCAGGAAATCATACAGAAAACGCTCCAGGGCCTGGACATGCCATTTCTTCCTGCGGGCGATGCTGAGAACGATATTCCGGGCATAGCCTTCCTCATCGATCAGGACCACCCCGTTCTCGTCCAGGGCAAATGCGAATTCATGATCCCTGCCGGTCAGGTCATGCCGGGAGGGGATGGAAAAGCTGCCGGTCAGGGAATCATAGTTGACTTCCGCCTTGGTCGTATGGGGATGACGCTCGATCTCCATTTCGATGCCCATACGGAAATTCTCCTGATCTTTCTTCCATTCATCCGGTGTCAGTACCGCCACATATTTCGTATGCCCGTCCAGGCAGTCTTCCATGGTACTTTCAATCAGTCTTTCAGTTATTTTGTAATACACGGCAACCTCCCTGATTGGAAACAGGCAGAAATTATCAGTATCTGTCTGTTTCTATTATAGAGGAGAGGCGCGCAAATATGTAATTGTTTTTGCTGGAAATGAACCGGGCGTCTTACGCCCAGCTCATTTTGTGGACCGGAAGTCTGACGCCCGGTTCATTTTTGTAGACAAAAAACGCTCTCAGGCAGGAACCTTCCGGATCCGGTCTGAGAGCTCTGCTGCAGGCTGTAGTTGTTCTGGAGATGGTGGTGGTTGGTATGTGTAGTAACCTGATCAGACTGCCAGCAGCTGATGTAAAGGTCTGACCTGGTTTTGCTTTTTGCTTCGGTCTTTCAGGTAATCTGCCGTGTAGCGCTTCCAGACGGCCTCGATCTTGGCCCGATTGGCCGCGGAGGATGTCCTGCAGGCGTTTTCGATGGCCAGGGAAGCTTTCTTATAGCCGGAATCCGTAAAAACGGTCGTGCTGAAATCAGAAGTATAGTATCTGGCAAGGCCCCACCAGACTTCAAAGCGGTCCGGCGCTTCATTGGCCAGCGCTGTCAGCTGCCGGATGGCTTCCGGATAATTTTTTCTTCCGTCCAGGAGACGGTGGACACGGCGGATCCTTCCGCCGATGGAAAAATCTTCTTCAGGGGCCTGTCTGCCGGATGGTCCGGGCTGCGCGCCGGGCGAAACGGCTCCTTTCACAGGAACCACGGTAAAGGACCAGCCGCAGTAAGGGCAGACTTCTTTGTGAGAAGCGCTGTCTACGGCAAGTATCGCGCCGCAGGTTGTACATTTTGTCATCATCTTAGGCATGCCGCACCTCCTTTGCCAGTTCTGTCTGTCACAGTTCCTTCTTTCAGATCCTTTCTATAAGATTCCTTCCGTAAGGTTTTTTCTGTAATGTTCTTTCTGTAGACAGTATAGCGGTAAAGGAAAAAATATTTTTTTGCTTAAAAATGAGCCGGATCCGGCCGCGGTTTCCTCAGGAGGGAGATCCCGATGAGGTCCCGCCGGCCATAAAGGCAGTGCCCAGAAAAGCGGTCAGAGGACCGATACAGGCCAGGGACGGGTTGTTCTTTGCCAGCCCGGGGTGTTCTGCCAGAAAGGCCAGCATGGCTTTCTGACGCAGAAACAGAGGAGCCCGGATGACCAGCTCCCGGACCTGTTCTTCCGTGAACAGTCCTTTCCGCATGGCGGCATTGAGATCGCGGAACATGATATTCATATTCAGGATACAGCCATAAAAACCCCGCCCGTCCCGGGAAAGCACCGGCTGCTCCCCGCTTTCGGAAGCGAAACCGATCATGGAAAGGCCGGCCATGCGCCGCGTGCCTTCCGAGGCCATACGATAGCCCAGAGAAGCGCATTCGTCTCTGTGGTTCAGATACCACTGACGCAGCGTGTCTGTATCATAAAGCGTCCGGCTGTCTTTCTGGCGGAATAAGGACTGAACAAGCTCATACTCTGTCCGGGAATCGGTCCGGATGGACGGGTCAGCCAGGATCAGGACCGTTTTCTGTCCTGTTTTGTCCATACGGAGACTGCCCTCTGTCAGCCATTTACTGAACAGAGCCAGCAGGATGTTGCCGGGAGGCAGGGGATAACCCTCCAGCGTCCGGATCCCGCTGATGGTATGCAGCTGCAGGCCCCGCATGATCCGGTCAGACATGGCATAGGGACGGATCGCCGTAAAGCAGGGATCGTTCATGGCGGTACAGGGCGGCGCAAGGACGGGATGCCCGCCGATCAGCCGGGCGGCGGCCTGTCCGGTCAGGGGGGTCCTGGAGGGCGCGGACGGATTCCGCCCGCCGCTGCTGCCGGGAGGCCTGCCCTGAGCCTGTCCGCCCATATTTCCACGCAGTCTGCCGCTGTTAGGCGCGCCGCTGCTGACGGGAGGCCTGCCCTGGGCCTGACCGCCCATATTCCCGCGCAGTCTGCCGCTGTTTGGCGCGCCGCTGCTGCCGGGAGGCCTGCCCTGGGCCTGACTGCCCATGCTGCCGCGGAGCCTGCCTGTATTCTGTCCGTCGTTCCGGGCGGAAGGCCCGGCCGGGGCCGGTATGCCATGATCAACAGAAGGTCTGGCCGCGTTCTGTCCGCTGATGTTGCCAGAAGGTCTGGCCGCGTTCTGTCCGCTGATGTTGCCAGAAGGTCTGGCCGCGTTCTGTCCGCTGATGTTGACGGAAGGCCTGCCTGCGTTCTGTCCGCCGTTATGGGCGGAAGGCCCGGCCGGAGTCTGCGCGCCATGACTGGCCGAAGCCCTGACCGCGCCGGCGGCTGCCGGACGGGGACGGACTGCGGCGGAACCGGTGTACATATCGGGAATATAGCCGCCCTGGTTGGGAGCGCCGCCTTTCCATACGTATTTGGAGTCGGGATCAAATGCCCCGTCCTCTTCCTCGTCTTCGAAACAGTCCGCAGGGTTCCCTCCGTTTAATGGGCTTCCTTTGGGGCCGCCCGGACCGGCTGCCGCGGGCTGCCACAGCATATCATAAACAGCAGATGCTGTTTCAGGATCTACATTTGAGAACTTCATGCATCAACTGCTCCTTTCCTGATGATATTTCAGTATAGCACAACAGAAAAACTGCATTTGTGCTAAAATGTTAATATTAATGGTAATGCAGATTTTGCTGCGAAACGCCGAACCGGAAGTACAGGAGGCTTTATGAAAAAGATCATCGCGCTACTAATGACATGCCTTATGGCAGTATCCCTGGCGGCATGTTCCTATTCCATTCACGATAAGAAGAAAGAAGAGTCCGGAACAGAAAACATACAGGAAGCAGACACGGAAGCGGCAGCGGCAACCGCGGCAGCAGAAGAAGCCGGAACGGAAACTGCGGTGGAAGCGGATTCGGAAACCGCGGCAGAAGCCGTGACGCAGGCCGGCGCAGAAGCAGCAGCGGAGACTGCCACGGAAGAGGAGCCGGAGGAGACCGGCACGCAGATTCCCAATCCCTATGTGGATTATGAGACCCTGGAGGAGGCATGCGAAGCGGCCGGCGTCAGCCTGCTTCTGCCGGACAGCATTGAGGGATATGAAAGGGTCGACTATCAGGCCATTGACGGACAGATGGTCAACGTGATCTATACAGCCGCGGACGGCAGCATGCTGCTGATCCGCAAGGCAAAGGGGAGCGAGGACATCAGCGGCGACTATAATGAATATGAGCACAATTCGGAACAGACCATCAATGACATTGATGTGCAGGTCAGAGGTAACGGAGATACACTCTCGGCAGCTGTCTGGTATGACAACGGCGAAGCCTATTCCATGACCGTGGACCGGCCGATGGAGAAGGACAGGGGCCTGGAGCTGCTGCAGCAGCTGATCGATCTGAATACGATTTTTGATGAGGATGGTCCGGAAGAATAAACAAAACGAGGAACGATAAAGGAGAAACAAAGATGGAAAAACCCGTCATAACAAAAGAGAAAGTTAAGCCCCTGCTGGAAACAGGATTTCTGAATGTATATGATCTGCAGTATAAGGAAGGCAAACATTATTTTAACGCTTCCCGCAGAAAACTCGCCGATCTGGCAGCCGTCAGGACGGATGAGGAGTATCAGAAAATGCTGCCGGACGCGGTCAGCTGCGTCGTGATCGTGGAGCTTCCGGAGCAGGAGCCCATGCTGCTGCTGGCCTATGAGTACCGCTATCCGACCGGCAGATATCTGCTGGGCGTTCCGGCCGGCCTGATCGATCCGGAAGACAGGGACTGTCCGGATCCGATCCTGACCACAGCCGCCAGGGAAATCCGGGAAGAGACCGGCTTTATCATCGGCGAGGGGGATACACTGGAAGTGATCAGTCCCCTCCTGTTCTCAACGCCCGGCATGACGGATGAAAGCAACGCCCTGGCACTGGCAGTCATCCGCAGGGACAATCTGGACCAGATGAGCCAGAGCGGCGCCCTGGGCCAGGAGCTGTTCGCCGGCTTTGAAATGCTGACCCTGGACCAGGCACGCAAGGTACTGGCGGAAGGCAGGGACAAATACGGTAACTTTTATTCCATGTATACCTGGGCAGGCCTGATGGTCTTCTGCAGCGGCATGTGGAAATAAGCAGCCCCGGAGACGGCGGTCCTGTAGAATGGCCGGAGGAAGATTATGAAAGCGATCAATCTTTATTTCCTCAGCAGGGTCAGGGAGGAATCCATGTTCTCGGATTATGAGAACTATCTGACCCGGCGGGACGAATATCAAAGATCCCGGAAAGCCGAGCAGGAGTCTCTCTGCTCCATGGTGGACCAGCTGCTTTCCTGCTCCTGCCTGATCACGTATCAAGCCTGCGACGGATTCTTTTTCTCTTATGTCATTGACCATATCAGCAAAGAATTTGATCTGGTCAAGGTGGCGGAGGATAAGTCCAAGGTCCTCAATATCGAGCTTAAATCCATGGATATAGGGCAGGAAAGGATCGCTGCCCAGCTGCGGCAGAACCGTTATTACCTGCGCCATATCACCAGGAATATATTCTCTTTTACCTATGTATCCCAGACCCAGAAAGTCTATACGCTGGACGGAGAGGGCGACCTGCAGGAAACCGCCATGGAAAATCTGGCGGAAGTGATGAACGGGTTCGGAGATTTCCTGCCGGAGGGGATCGAGACCCTTTTCAGTGCCAGGGACTTCCTGGTATCTCCGCTGACGACCCCTGCCAGATTTCTGTCGGGCTCTTATTTCCTGACGGATCAGCAGCGGGACTTCAGCCATAAGATACAGGAGGAACTGGACAAAGTGAAAAAGAGAGGCAGCCGGTCCCGGATCATTGCCCTTTCCGGATCCTCGGGCACCGGCAAGACCCTGCTGGTCTATGACCTGGCCAGAAGCCTGTCGGAGGACGGTCCGGTCCTGTTCGTGCACTGCGGCAGTCTGTCCAAAGGCCACCAGCAGCTGAACGAGCATCTGGACAGGGTCACGATCTGCGGGGCGGACAATTACGGGCGGGAGCTGGAGACCGGACAGTATCCGATTCTGATCGTGGATGAAGCCCAGCGGATGGCGGAGAAGGAACTGGACCGGGTCAGCGGCCTTGTGCGGGAGCGGAAGATCTTCAGCATCTTTTCCTTCGCGGTGCCCCAGGTCCTGAACGCGGATCCCGCGGTAGCGGCAGCTGCGGAGAAGATCGGCAGTCTGGCAGACTCCTCTTATATGCTGACTTCCAAGATCAGGATCAACAAGGAAATCTACCTGTTCCTCAAGGGACTGTTCGATTTCCGCAAGCGGACCAGGAACCACCATTTCAGCAATATCGATCTGATCTATGCCGACAGCCGGGAATCGGCGGAGCCCATCATCGACTATTACAAAGAGAGGGGCTACATGTATATTTCCTGCGATGAGACAGAGGATACGGCGGAGAAACCCATGATGGTGGATTCCGACGATACCTTCGGCCAGGAATATGATCATGTCATGGTCATGATGGACAGCCGTTTCTATCACAATGAAAAAGGGATCCTCCGCTCCTCGGAAGAATCTCCCGGCCCATATTCCTATGAGCAGATGCTCTATCAGGCTGTGACCAGGACCCGGGAGCAGCTCTGCATCCTGGTCTGCCGCAATGAAGACCTGATGCGGCGTATCCTTACCCTGCTGAAATACTGATCTGCTGACAGAACCTGCGCGGAGCGGGAGGTATAGTTATTGAAGAAAGAAACCTATGCGTCAGTCATGGACTGGTATAAGGCCCACAGAAGGACCGCTCTCCTGATCATATGGGGAAACCGGCTGATCACCGGGCTGATCTACTGCCTGTACCCCCTGCTGCTGGTCTGGCTTTTTCTGTACCGGCAGCAGTATCTGGCAAAAGCGGTCCTGGTGCCGGGCATTTCCTTTGTCCTGCTGAGCCTTTTCCGAAAAGGCGTTAACAGAAAAAGGCCCTATGAATTTTTCGGGACCCCTTCACTGATCCCTAAAAAAACACAGGGCAAGTCTTTTCCTTCCAGACATGTATTTTCTATTTTTGTGATCGCCATGTCCTGGCTGTATCTGTTCCCCTGGGAGCCGGCCGGTGTGATCCTGCTGGCGGCAGGACTGCTGCTGGCTGCCCTCAGAGTCCTGGCCGGTGTCCACTATCTGTCAGATGTGGTGGCGGGAGCCCTGATCGGGATTCTGGCCGCCGCGATCGGCTATCAGATTCTGTAAGGAAACAGGCAGTACGGGCCGTGCTCTCCCGCGTATCCTCACTTGCCAAGCAGGCCCATCAGGCTTTCCAGACCGGGAATGGAAGCGTTCCCGCCGTCTTCCTTGCCGTCCTTGTCGCTGCCGTATTTTTCGGCGGCTTTTTCCACGGCGGCAGTGATCATCATTTTCGCGACGGAATTGCACTTTCTGTAATTCTGGATCAGCTTCTTCTCTTCGGCGCTGAGCCGCAGAGCTGAGGAGGTCTTTTTAGCAGCAGCCGGTTTTTTAGCGGCCGGCTTTTTGGCAGCCGTCGTTTTTCCGGAAGCGGCCGGCTTTTTAGCGGCTGTTGTTTTTCCGGAAGCGGCCGGTTTTTTAGCGGCTGCGGTTTTCCCGGAAGCTTTTTCTTTGGCTTTGGCCGCCGCCGTCTTCTCTGAAGAATCTGTCTTTTTCGAGGCTCTGGTTACGGCTGCGTTATCAATATCCTTTTCAGTCATTCTGTCCCCTCCTTATTCCCGGAATGGTCTTTTTCCAATGAAATGCAGTCTCTGCCTGCCCGCTCCTGACGGGACAGACACAGCGTCCTTTCTTCCATTTTAGCCTATATCCGGGATATTTTCCTTATTTTTCTGGCAAGCGGGGCGGCAGAATACCGCATCCGCGGCAGCAGTTCCGCGAATGTCCGAAGGAGATGCTCCAATGGCTTTTGACAGCAATGATAAAAACAGGGAGGAAGACCTCTATCAGCGTTATCCCCTGATCGATCTTGAGATCGCCACCAGTGAATGGGATACGGAGGAGATCGCGGTCTTGTACGAGGTCCTCCGCAAGGACCGGCTTTCCGATGAAACCGATGCCCTGATTTCCGGATGGCTGCGCCGCAGGGCCGCGGCGGCAGGATATCGCTTTCATTCCGGAACCTATAAAACGCCTGCGAATATCCAAAAGGAACTGACGGATCTGGATCGTTATCTGGATAATTACCGCCGGAGAACTCCTCTGAAGATTCCGGAGCCGGTCATGGAATTCATTCATATCCTGGAGACGGAACCGGAGAAGCGTCAGGAGATACTGCGGCAGGAGGAGATCCGGGATCTGCTGGAACGGATTGAATGTCCGCCGGGCCGGGAAGGCGGGAGAGAAGAGGATGCGCCGGCAACAGCAGATGACACAGGCTTTCCCTTGACCGGGCCGGAGACGGAACCCTCTGAAGATGCTGCGGAAGACGGGACGGCTCTGCCGGCCCTGTCCAGGATCCGTCTTCTGATCGACGGAGCGATCCTGTGGAATATCCATCTGCAGACAGGCCTGGATTTCAGATGCTGGCAGCTGCGGGAAGTGGTCCTGCGGGAGGGCGTCCGTTTTATCGACCAGAGTGTGTTTGCCTACTGTGTGAACCTGCGCTCGGTGACCATTCCGGATTCTGTCCGTAAGATCGGGATCGGCGCTTTTGCCATGTGTCCCTCTCTGGTACAGATCAGGATCAGCGAACGGGCGGCGGAGCGACTCTTCAGTCCCGCCCGGATCCGGGAAGGCACCTATATACAGATCGGCTGCCGTTGTTTTGAACATTTTGAATGGGCCGGGCCCAGAGACGGCGCGGCGGAACGCCCGCTGCTGGGACATTCCGCTGTGACGAACGATTCCGATTACCTGAAATCCCCCTGGTATGTCCGCCGCGTCAAAGCGGCCATTACTTACAATCAATATATCGATCCCCGTTATCCCCGGCGTCCGGAAGAACTGGAACAGATCCGCCGGGGCATGCCCCGGCCCGGGGAGATTGTTTTCTGCCCGTCCTGCTTCACGCCCTACAGCCGGGAGCTGCGCTCCCTTCTTTCCGCCTGCCCCCATTGCGGCAGACTGCTGCTGCAGAGAAAGGGAGAGGCGGATCCTGCCCTTATTCTGCGCAGATATGATCCGGAGCCGGACCAGCTGGACATGTCGGAGACAGGACTGCAGGCAGAAGGGGAAGAAGCGGCCTGCTGGCGGCGCGTTCTGCGCGTCCTGACCAATCGTGCCTGTGATCCTGTTCTGCTGGCGGGAATCTGCCGGGAGGCCATGGACAAAGGACAGGAGCAGGCGGCCCTCACCCTTTCCATGTCCAGAGATCTGGCCGGAGGAGGCAGCCTGCCGCCTGCCTTCTCGGATCCGGGCATATCTGTCTATATGGCCTGGCAGAAAGAGCGGAAAGCGGGCAAAGATATTGATCTGGCCGGAATCGAACGGCGCAAAAACCATTATGGCTGCACGGGCCGGGCTTTTGACCGGGTCCTGGGCAGTGAGATCGTACCCCTTCTTTTCACAGCGGACCGGGCCGGCCTGCGGATCACCCGGACGGACTGGACCTATACGGTACCGGAAACCGGAACAGAAGAGGCGTACCGTCTCCTGGACAAGAAAGGAGCCCTGACAGACGGGGAAAAACAGGCCCTTCTGCAGAAATGGGAGCTGACCCTCCTCCTGACCCTGCGATGGGACAGGCCGGACCGGGACAGACGCCTTACTGCCGCGGATCTGCTGCGGCTGCCATTCCGACGGAAAACACGCAAGTGAAAAGGCCGGCAGGCAGATCCTTATGAAAGCGGATGGATCGTTATGAAAAAAGGAAATAAAGGAGAAATGGATGATGAACGCGGAAAGCAGACTTGTATATAAACTCATTGAAAAGGGCTATACGATTTCCTGTGCCGAATCCTGTACCGGGGGACTGGTGGCCTCCAGGATCGTTAACGTACCGGACGCGTCCCGGGTCCTGAACGTCAGCTTTGTGACCTATGCCAATGAAGCCAAGATCCGGTATCTGGACGTGGATCCAAAAACCATAGAAGCCGTGGGCGTGGTCAGCGAAGAAGTGGCCGGCCAGATGGCCCGGGGCGCCGCGCTGCAGGCAGGTGCCCAGGTCGGTGTCGGGATTTCCGGCGTGGCAGGCCCCTCCGGCGGTTCTCCTGAAAAGCCGGTGGGCACGGTCTGCTTCGGCTTTTATATGAACGGCAGAACAGAAACGGTCACAAAGCATTTCACAGGAAGGGAAAGGAATGAAGTCCGCGCGGACAGCGCGGAATTTGTCCTGCAGCACCTTTTTGAACTGCTGGAAAACGGGGATTGACGCTGCCTGAGACGGCAGCTACAGAAGCGTCATAGAAAGGAGAGGGCATGGCTGCGGAAAAAACAGTAATATGCTATGGTGATTCCAATACATATGGTTTCGATCCCCGTATGGGCTGCCCGGAACGGCTGCCCCGCAGAGTCCGCTGGACAGGCCGTCTGGATGCCCTGCCGGGCCTGCGGATCATCAATGAAGGTATGAACGGGAGGGAGATTCCCCATACGGCGGCGGCCTTTTCTTACCTGGACAGGATCCTGGAGAGGAATGCCGGCGCGGATATATTGTTCATCATGCTGGGGACCAACGACCTGTTCGGCTTCGCGAATGTGACAGCCGGAAAAATAGCCCTGCGCCTGCAGACTATGATGGACAGCGTGCCCCTGCTGGGAACGTATACCGGGCAGGGCAGGAGACTGATCATCGCCGCGCCTCCTCTGATCGACGCCATGGCGGATGATCCTTTTTTCGGGTATCAGTCGGAACAGATCCTGACCGCCTCCGTGGGGCTTGCGGCTGCTTTCCGGCCGGTGGCGGAAAAGGCGGGCGCGGAGTTCGTGGATACGGCCGGATGGCGGATTCCCATGACATTTGACGGAGTCCATTTCTCGGAAGAGGGGCACCGGATCTTCGCCGGACATATGGCGGCGCTGCTGGAGAAATAGCCCCGTCTGCTCCGACAGGATGTCTGCCCCGTGCTGTTTACGGAGATTATAATTTGTTTACCTGAAATTTATGAGAAATATGGCAAATCGTTAGGCATTAGGCAGTAAAATGGATTATAATAGTTATAACTGTTCGGATTTGGGGCAGCTGCCTCCCGGAACAGGAAACGGCAGCTATCAAAGACAGCATCCGGGGCCGGATCCATCCGCCCGGGCAGACGAAATAAGGGGATTGCGTTATGAAACCGATACTGAAGGAAGCCAAATGGGGATACAATGACATGACAGAGACCTACGTGGTCGAACTGCATATCCTGGATGAAAATACAGGGAAGGACCACTATATCAACCTCTCTGAATTCTACAGGTATCAGAGGCTCTACATCACGACGGAAAGTATTTACGACCTGATGATGGGAGAGGTTACGGATGAAGTACAGGAGAAGATCAATGCCTGTATGGAACGGGTCTACGAGCCGGATAAGCCCAACGACTACTATGATGAATTCGACCACACCGGCTATCGCAGAAGCGTTAAATTCGCCTGCTATCTGCTGGGAGAGTTCAAGAGCGGCGCTATCATCATGCAGCAGGAGTTCATTGATGAAGTCACAGGCGCCAATCTCAATACGGTCTACATTCCCGACGTAGAAGGCTTTGTTTACAGGGAGAAAGAACTGGAACTGGAAGAGGATGCCATCCTGGAGAAGGAGACCTACAAAGTGCAGCTGGATCAGGACCTGGAAGCCATTGAGGCCGAAATGATGGTCATGATGGACGGATATCCAATCTGCCTGCATGCGTCCTATCTTTTTGATGAGCAGTTTTATGTGGCATATTCCAGCATGATGGCCGCGATCAAGGCCAGTGTGGAATACGCGGCGCCCGGTGACAGGGTCAACGCGTATTTCAGCGCGATCAACAGCTGTGAAATGATCGCTTCGTATGATTCCGCGCCCGCGGCAAGAAGATCTGAGTACCGTAAGTATTTCCAGATGCTCTCGGAGATGCTCAGCATCGCCTGAACGGCAGCGGATACCGGAAAGCAGCATATGTATACCGACAGGACCCCGCGGGGTCCTGTTTTTTTGGGCCGCTGAGGACCGGCTGAAAACAGAAAGAATCGTATTCATGTCCGGAGTGTGGTATGATAGTAAAATGACTTGACAGAAAAGCGGCCGCGCGGGCAGCGCGCGGGACGCGGCAGTAAACAGATATGGCCCCGCCCGCGGGCGGCAGGCCATGTACAATCATAAGACAGAGAGGACACAGACCATGTATTATGTACCTGACGGAACCCGTTTATGCGGCTTTTATGAATGCAGTGAATGCCACAGCAGATTTCTGAGCCTGATGACAGCGCCTTCCATGATCTGCCCCGCCTGCGGGAGGGCAGTGGACTATGAGATCGGGCCCGATGAGGAAATGCCGGAACTGAAGGAAGACGCGAAGCTGGTCAAGATCATAGAAGGTGAAGAGGAAGTCGAAAAATATGACACACTGCTCAGCCTGGCCATCACCGGCGGAGATTATGAATGGATCTGACTTCCTGACAGAAACTTTTGCAGCAAGGAGAAGAGAACATGGGAACGATTGTGGAATATCTGGAATGGAGAGGTGATATCACGGCTGCCCAGATTCCCTACGGGAATGTGGACTATCTGATTCTGGCCTGCCTGTCCTATGCCAGGCTGAACGGAATCGTGCCCTGGATCGGGGAAGGCGAGATCACCATACAGGAAGCGGCTGCCCTCTACAGGAGCGCTTATGGAGATATCCGGAACAGAACAAGCACGATCTTGACAGAGAATATCCCCAAGATTCTGCTGCAGGCGGCGGAAACACGGCGTTTTGGTTCCCTGCGTCTGCGTAATTACTGCCATTTGCGTGACCTGGGGGAGGCGGTCCAGTTCTCGGCGGTGGAAATCCTGCAGGAGGACGGTACTTCCTGTATTTCCTTCGGCGGCACGGATACCAGCCTTGCCGGCTGGAAGGAGGATCTGAACCTGAGCTATGAGGTCGTTCCCGCCGAGATCTCCGCGGCAGCCTATCTGGATACCATTCACGCCGGCAGGCAGGAGCCCATCCTCCTGGTCGGACATTCCAAGGGAGGTCATCTGGCCATCTACGCGGCAGCGGCCTGCCGGGAGGAGATCCGCTCCCGGATCACCCGGATTTTTGACGCGGACGGTCCGGGCTTCGGGCGCGGTATGATCGAGCAGCTGGATCTGTACAGCCTGCGGGACAGGATCATCCGTATCATTCCCGTCTTCTCCGTGATCGGCTGCCTGCTGGAACCGGTGGCGGAAGCCCGGATCGTTGACAGTACGGAAACACTTCTGATGCAGCATTACCCGCTCAGCTGGAAGGTGAAAGGCGGGGACTTTGTCTACTGCAGCGAGGTGGACCGCAAAGCGGTCAAAGTGGAAAAGATCCTGGAGGAATGGCTGGAAAAACTGGATGCCGATGAACGGAAGCGGTTCATTGATGAGCTCTTTGATATTCTGAGCGCCGCGGGCAGCGACAGCCTCAAGGATGTGATGCGGGGCAACCTGCATGACTACAGGACCGTTGCCGCCAGGGCCATGCGCGCTTCCGAGGAGACCAGAAAGGTGGTGGAGCTGCTGTTCAAAGTGGCTTTTGACAATACCATCCGACCCGTCATGGCCAAAAAGGCAGAGAGCCTGAATACGGACCGCCTGCCGGACCGGATCCGGCGTCCTCTCTCCAAAATCGCCGAGACCCTGAACCAGGATCCGGACTGGAAAACGGAGAAGAACAGTGCGGCCGACGGGACCGCGAAGGAGACTACTGACACATGAGTCCGATTTTATACATCATTATTCCCTGCTACAACGAAGAAGAGGTCCTGCCGCTGACTTCCGGCATGTTCCTGGAGGAGCTGGAGCTCCTGGCCGAGGCAGGCAGGATCAGCGCGGACAGCAGAATCCTGTTTGTGGATGACGGCAGCAGGGACAGGACATGGCAGATCATCTCCGGCCTGGCCCGTAAAGATCACAGATTTACGGGGATCCGCCAGAGCAGGAACCGGGGCCACCAGAACGCGGTCCTGGCCGGTCTGATGGAAGCAAAGGACCGGGCGGATATCACGATCTCCATCGACTGTGACGGCCAGGACGATATCCATGCCATGGAAGCCATGATAGATGCCTGGTATGACGGGTGTGAGATTGTCTACGGTGTCCGCAGCAGAAGGGAAAAGGATTCTTTTTTCAAGAGGACAACAGCCCGGAGCTATTACAGACTGCTCAAGTCCATGGGGGTCGAAGTTGTCTATGACCACGCGGATTACAGGCTGGTCTCCTCCAGGGTCCTGCGGGAATTCGAGGGATTCCGCGAGGTCAATCTGTTTCTGCGCGGCATGTTCCCCCTGGTGGGATTCCGCTCCACCAGCGTACCCTATGAACGTCAGGAAAGACTGGCGGGCAGATCCCATTATTCACTGTCCCGGATGCTGGGACTGGCCTTTGACGGCATCACCAGCCTGTCCATAGCTCCCATCCGCCTGATCACGGGAATCGGGCTGACGGTCTCCATGATCAGTTTTATCGGGATCATATGGGCGATCGTGGTATTCATCCTGGGCAGGACAGTACCGGGCTGGGCCAGTATGACATGTATTTTCTGCTTTATCGGCGGCATCCAGCTGATCTCCCTGGGGGTCCTGGGTGAATACATAGGCAAGATCTATATGGAAACCAAGGCAAGGCCCAGATATATTATCAGTGACAGGACCGGACAGGAACGGGAAGAGTCCTGCCGTGCGGACCGGTCCGAAGAACCCCTGCCGCCGCCTGCTCCGGAACCGGAAGAGAGGCCGGTAAACCATGGGTGAAGCAGGGCCGGCAGGACAGACCTGCCGGGACAGCAGCAGATACGGAGGCCAGATGGAATACAATGACCCTACTTTCCTGCAGGAGCAGCAGCACCTGACCGGGACTTATGAAAAACTTACGATACTGGAAACAGAGCTGGAGGAACAGCTGCGGACCCTGAAGGACGCGGCCCTGGAGGAGAAAAAGAACATCCGGGAAGACCTGACGCTGAATTTTGACAGCGATGTCAATGCCATGGAGACCTACGCGGAATTTGAGGTCATGAACCATGTGATCGACGGCTATAATATCGCGGCCGACGCCAGGGCGGAGAAGCTGGCCAGAGTCCGGCAGCTCCTGAAGGCGCCTTATTTTGCCAAGGTATGCCTCCGCTACGCCCCGGATGAGGAGGAAGAAGCGTTTTATATCGGCAGTGCCGGCCTGACAGATGAACATCATGACCATATCGTCATCGACTGGCGCTCTCCGGTCGCGGAGACCTATTACAGTCAGGCCAACGGCAGGACTTCCTATAGCGTGGACGGCAGAAAAATTGAAGTGGATCTGACCCTGCGCAGACAGTTCTCTCTGAAGAGGGACCGGCTGCAGGCTTATTTTGATACCAGCATTGCCATTGAAGACCCTCTGCTGATCGATTCTCTGTCCAGGCGCAGGACCGACCGGATGCAGGCGATCACGGCCACCATCCAGAAAGAGCAGAACACGGTCATCCGTCACCGGGACGTTCCGGTCCTTCTGGTCAACGGGATCGCCGGCAGCGGCAAGACTTCCGTCATGCTGCAGAGGATCGCCTATCTTTTCTACCAGAAGAGGGACAGCCTGAAGCCGGACCAGGTCTGTCTGCTGACCCTGAACCCGGTCTTCCGCAAATATATCGAGAATGTCCTGCCGGATATGGGCGAATCCAATCCCCGCACGCTGACCTGGCCTGAATTTATGGAGCAGACCGGCTGTCCGGAACGGGGACGGCAGGCTTTTACTTCCGCGGACAGCCTGCGGCAGATCGACGGCTCTCTGGCCGGTTTTATCCTGCAGCCTTCGGATGTTACCGGGATCAGCCACGGCGGACATACTTTCCTGTCCGCGGCGGATGTCTGGAAGGCGGTCAGTAAATATACCCGCTTTCCTGCCGGGCCCAGGCTCTTTTCACTGGCGGAGGACGCCCTGGAGGAGACCCTGCGCCGGCGCCTTTCCAAAAGAGGGAAAGAACCTGACCGGAAGGAGAGGAACCGGATCGAGAACCAGTTTGCCGGTCCTTTCCAGAAACTCAGGTCCTTTGCCTGGATCCGGACAGATCAAATCGGCCGCCGCCTGCTGGGCCGGGACCGGCTGACAGCTGCCCAAAGCCTGTATCTGAAAATGGCCCTTACCGGTATGGAAGACAAATATACCCGTTATGTTATGGTGGATGAGGTCCAGGATTATACCGAAGCCCAGCTGATGGTCCTGTCCCGTTATTACCGGACGGCCCGCTTCATGATGCTGGGAGATGAGAACCAGGCGATCGTGCCGGACCGGGTGGCTTTCTCTGCCATGAACGATATTTTCGGCCGGGACCACGGCAGGGTCCTGACCTGCGACCTGATGACATCCTACCGTTCCTCACCTGAAATCACGGAACTGTTCGCCTCCCTTCTGACGGAGCGGGACAGGATCCGGATCTCGTCCGTGCGCAGGCCCGGCATTGAGCCTGTCATGGAAGTCCTGCCGTCCGGGAAAGCCCTGGTCGGGCGCCTGGCGGAATGGATCGGCAGGGCGCAGGAGGAGGAAGGCCTGACAGCGGTCCTGACATCCTCCGTATCCGGCCTGGAGAGACTGGCGGCCAGGCTGGGAGACCGGTCACCCGCGGTGATCCGCCGGGGAGATGCTCTGCCGGAGCGGGGCGTCATTGCCATGGACCTGTCCCTGGCCAAAGGCCTGGAGTTCGATACGGTCATTCTGGCAGACGCGGATCCTGACGTATACAGGGAGGACCGGATCGGCCGCAACAGGCTGTATACGGCCATTTCCCGCGCCGCGGCCCGGGTGATCATCCTGGCGGAAAAGGAGATGACGCCCCTGCTGACGGGAAGACCGGGGGACGCGGGATGGAAAAAGTAACGGCTTTTCGGGGAATCCCGCCGATGAAAACATCCTTGTGTATATGCTATACTATGTAAGGCAGCGGACCGCTGATGCGGTCTGTGAACAGTAGTTGAAGCGGGCAGCGGATGGCTGGCCGCCAGGAGAGGAAAGGAGAACACAATGGGAAGCAGCGATATCAACAACAATGGTGATTTTTTCAATACCGATACATCCGATAACGGGTTCAGCAGCAACGACAGCTTTTTTGAGAGCGATACTCCGGCGGCAGCCGGTCCCGCTGAAAACA